>NZ_AHCD03000035.1:0-324699 GCF_000238295.3 Pseudoalteromonas rubra | reverse complement strand
TTTCGTCAGGTGACTGACGCTTTTTTAACTGCCGGGTTTGGGCATGCAAGCTGGCGCGGACCAACAGTTCCTGATCATTATCGCGAATTTGAGTGAAGGCCAGGGTATAACGGAAGCCCGAATCAAGCGCTTCTTTATCTATTACCTGGGCATAACAAAATATGGCGCTGGCTTCGTGTTGTAAGAACACTTTGGTTCTGAAGTCCTGGCCAAGGCTATAGTCTTGTTCAAGTGTAGCTGTGATGCCACCACCACCATAGCTGTCACATCTGAGTAGTTCATCCTCAGGTTGTTCCGTGGCCAGAATATGACTCATGATCAGGTCGATTTTACGTGACTGGGCTTGCAGATACGCAGCCAAGTCGCTGGCAATATCACCCAGGTTTCGCAGTGGCCTCAGTGCATTTAGGTCCAGTTCATTAATTTCGTTTGCTAGCCTGAACAGAGGTGGAATGGCAGCTTCTAGTTGAGCCTGACTTTTGGGCACCATATTGGCGTCAACAGGGTACAGGTTAATCTGGTTGGACTCGGCAATCTGAAAATATTGCTCGAAAGTGTCTTTAAGGTCGCTATGCATATGCCGAAATGCTACTTATACTGTCTTTATATCCATATACTAGCGAGTTTTAACCTCACTCGCTAGTATTACTCAGTGGCAAGTTTACACCCTGAACTGTTCTAACATGTCTTCCTGCTTAGCAATTTTTTCTACCTGAGATTGCATTGTGTGGTCAACTGCTTTGGCTTCATCAAATACAGTGTCAGACAGGTTACGGATCTGCGAAGCATTATGATTAACTTCTTCTACTACGTGTTTCTGCTCACTGATCATATTGGCGATGCTGACATTTAAATCGACAATGCTGGCAATAGACTGTCGGATTGCATCCAGTGCCTCCCGGGTGTCATTAGCTTTGCTGACCGACTTTTCCACTATGGTCTGACTTTGATTCATAACACCAACCGCACTTTGAGCACCGCTTTGCAGCTGATCTATCATGGCTTTAATTTCGGTTGTTGCTTCTTGTGTACGTTGTGCCAGGGTTCTGACTTCATCGGCAACTACCGCAAAACCGCGACCAGATTCGCCAGCCCGTGCGGCTTCAATTGCAGCGTTTAGTGCTAACAGGTTGGTTTGCTCAGCAATCCCGTTGATAACAGATAATATCTGCTCTATGCCTGAGGACGATACTTCGAGTTCAGCGACAACATCCACAGCGCGTTTGATTTGCACAGACAAATCCGTAATGGCGTCGGTTGATTCTGCAACTATGGTTTCTCCATTGCTGGCGAGGTTGTCGGTGTTCTGAATGGCGTCGGCTGCCTGTTGTGCTGTGTTTGCAACTTGTTGTTCTGTGCTTGACATGTTCGCTGTGGCAGTCGTTAAAGTATTGAGGGCATTGAGTTGTTGCTCAATGGCCATGGTGGCCTGATTGGCCCCGGTAGACGTCTGCCGGGCATCTTCTAATACTTCATGTCCAAGTTGTTGAATATCAGCAATGAGCGTTTGCAAGCGGGAAGTAAAGCGGTTGAAGTTTTCAGCCAGTGACGCAAATTCGGGTTCGTTAGATGCCTCAAGACGAACAGTCAGATCTGCGTGTCCCTGGGCTATATTAGCCATCGCCACATTGATGTCTTCAAGGGGCTTAAGGAGCAAGTTAATGACCAATGACAATACAACAACGGCCGCAATCACTGCGATGAGTGAAAATAAAGTGGCGTCCTGAGCCATCGTATCGACAGCAGCAAATACTTTGTCTTTTTCGAGCGCGACACCCACATACCAATCCAAACCTTCGACGTCCTTAAAGGTGATCAAATAGGTGCGGTTATTCATCATAATTTCTTGCACCGTTTGAGACACCTGGGTCCGGCCTAAAAATTGACTTGCTTGCTGACCGTTTAACTCGGTATCGGGGTGCGAAATAATGGTGCCATCTTTACTCACCATAAACGCAAAACCAGAATCAAATAGTTCGAAAGAATTGATCATATTACCGAGTTTGGCGAGGCTGACATCAAAGAAGATAGCGCCATGGAAACGGCCGCCTTTCTTAACGGGTGTGCCAACAGATACCACAATTTCTTTACTCACTGAATCGGCATAAGGTGCTGTCACTATCAATTGATTAGCTTGTTTAGCGCCGGCGAACCATGGCCGCACCCTTGGGTCCCAGGTTGGTCCGGGATCCCATCCTGGATCGCTTGCAACATAGTTGCCGGTCGCGTCTTCGCCATAGCCAATCAACAGAAATGTTTCTTTTAATTTGGGTTGTGAGATCAAGGGCAGGGCTTGTTTAAGTGAGTCGCTTTGTTCGACCAGTCCAGTGGTCAATACTGCCAAATCAATGGCACCTTGCATCTGCGAGGTCACAGTGTTACTGATCCCCTGAATGATTTCTCCTACACTATCATTGACTTGTTGTTGTAAATTATCTTTCAGTAAAAAATACTGTTTAAGTGATAGTAATAACAGGGCCAGAAAGAGCACTGAGGCTGAGACGGCTATTACCTTAAATTTGAACTTCACAGGCATATCTCCTAACTGCTTCCCTTTATAAAGGTAAATCATTGAGGGAAACTTTCAATTATTTAGGCATTTAAATACAGTTTTTATTAGTTATAAGCGGATCTGCTGTGGTTAATTATCTCGGCCTATCGTGTTCTTATTTGTAGGTGCTGGGCGTGGAGTATCTCTATTCTGATGATTCACCCCACAACTCGTCGAGCTCTTCGTCAGAAATATCCAGATAATCCATGACATCGTCTTTGATTACTTGCCACTCCGGATTTTGTTCACTTACTGGGGTTGTAGCTAAATAGGTTTTATGGCGGGCAATTTTTAAAATCGACAGCAAGTCATTACCAATGTTATCCAACTCCCCGGACGTGAGAATACCGTCTACGTCATGTTGGTAGTAAATAACGTTAATCACGATCTTTGGCAGGCGCCACTGTTGAGCGAGTAACGCGCCTATAGTGCCATGGCTAGTGTGGTAGCGGGCAAACTCAAATTGACTGGCTTCGGTCCAGCCGTCTGTCTGCGCTTTATCCAGTACGTTTTGATAGTCATCAAAGTGCTGGCACAAAATGGGGATCCCAACGCCATGAAATAAACCAAGCATGTAGGCGTGATTTGCCAGCGCAGGCCGGTTAAGGCGGTTACAAATGAGAGAAGCGTGTTGACCAATATCGGACTGCGTTTCCCAGAAATCGCTTAGTGCAGCAGGTAAATCAACAGAAGACTTCAAAGCCACCGCTTTAACTAGCGGAATAAGCCGCTTTAAACCCAGTATCATGACTGCTTGTTCAATGGAGTCAATTTCGCGGCTGCGGCGAAAGGCAGCTGAATTCACTACCTGCAAAATAGCAGCACTGATCGCCACATCGCTTTGCAATATGTCTGAAATTTTAGTGATGTTGGGTTCCGGGAGCTTAGCTTCTTCTGAAAACTGCAACAGTGCCTGTGGTCTTGGCGGAATATTGACCGTTTTTAAAATGAGTTTTTCTTGCTGGGTGAGAGATATGGCCATGCAACGCTACCTTTACTACCTGACTATTATAAAAAGATAGACAATAAAAAGCGGTGCAGGCAACTCTCTTCGAGTCTGGCGTACAAAAAGCAAAAAGCCCCGCATAAGCGAGGCTTTGTAAACACAAAGTGTTTAATTATGCGTTGGCAAGCGCTGTACGTGCTTCAACGTATTCCATGTTAAAGCCTTCAGCAACTTCTTTACATGTGATCTGGCCTTTAATCACGTT
Organism: Pseudoalteromonas rubra; assembly: GCF_000238295.3. Lineage (NCBI taxonomy): Bacteria > Pseudomonadati > Pseudomonadota > Gammaproteobacteria > Alteromonadales > Pseudoalteromonadaceae > Pseudoalteromonas > Pseudoalteromonas rubra. The sequence continues at coordinate 320,937 of NZ_AHCD03000035.1, read as the reverse complement.
CAGACCATTCAGGAAGTGCTCGTCAGACAATAGCGCCTCTTTGTAGCCCTGGTTTGCAAGCTTGATGATGTAAGGCAGTGTTGCATTGTTCAACGCGAAAGTAGAAGTGCGTGGTACTGCGCCTGGCATGTTTGCTACACAGTAGTGAACAACATCATCAACGATGTAAGTTGGCTCTGCGTGTGTTGTTGCTTTGGAAGTTGCGATACAACCACCCTGGTCGATAGCAACGTCAACGATTGCTGCACCAGGCTTCATTGCTTTGATGTGTTCAGCTGTAACTAGTTTAGGAGCAGCTGCACCTGGGATTAGAACACCACCGATCACTAGGTCTGCTTCAACAACGTGCTTCTCTAGCGCATCAACTGTTGAGTAGATAACTTTAGCCTGGCTGCCAAACTGTGCGTTTAGGCTACGCAGAACGTCGATGTTACGGTCAAGGATTGTTACGTCAGCACCCATACCAACAGCCATTTGTGCTGCGTTACGGCCAACCATACCACCACCGATCACAACGACTTTCGCTGGTTCAACACCTGGTACGCCACCCAAAAGCATGCCGCGACCCAGGTTTGACTTTTCAAGTGCCTGCGCACCCGCCTGGATTGACATACGACCAGCAACTTCTGACATAGGTGCCAATAGTGGTAAACCACCACGGTTGTCAGTAACAGTTTCGTATGCGATACAGATTGCGCCGCTCTTAACCAGATCTTCTGTCTGAGGCAAATCAGGTGCAAGGTGCAAGTAAGTGAATAGAATTTGGTCTTCACGTAGCATTGCGCGTTCAACAGCCTGTGGCTCTTTTACTTTAACGATCATGTCAGCTTGTTCGAAAACCTGTGCCGCTGTGTCACGGATTTCAGCACCAACCTGAATGTAATCTTCGTCAGTGAAACCAATACCGATACCTGCATTTGTTTCAACTATTACCTGGTGGCCGTGATTAATCAGTTCACGAACACTCGCTGGAACCATACCAACACGGTACTCGTGGTTTTTTATCTCTTTAGGTACACCAATAATCATAACAATTCGCCTCAATTAAGAACGGGGTAAAAATTTTCGACCATTATAGATATGGTTTGCTAGTATGTCCTACCTTTTTTAGTATAATGAATAGTTGATAACACTGTATTAAGTAAATATTCAGGATATAAAACTGATCATGCATACTCAGTTAGACAGAACCGATAGAAAGATTTTAGTTGAACTGCAAAAAGACGGACGAATTTCTAATGTAGAATTGGCAAGACGAATAGGACTGAGCGCTACACCTTGTCTGGAGCGGGTAAAAAAACTCGAACGCGAAGGCTATATAAAAGGTTATAAGGCCGTTGTTGACCCGGTGAAACTAGGTCAGGGCTTGTTGGTATTCGTTGAGGTCACAGTAAATAAAAATTCGCCAGATGTGTTCGATCAGTTTAATCAGGCGGTCAAACAACATGATGAAATTATTGAATGTCACCTTGTGTCTGGTAATTTTGACTACCTGTTAAAAACCCGAGTAACGGATATGTCCGAGTATCGCGGCGTTTTAGGTGAGATACTTTTAAAATTACCCAGTATTAGTGAAAGTCGCACCTATGTTGTAATGGAAGAAGTAAAAGGGGAGCAAGGTGAAGTGATAAAACCTTGTGCACCCTAGGGAAATTCTTGCTAAGGTGTGCAAAAAGTCATGTTAGAATTAACGAAACAGTATTTAGGTATTACATAATGCGCTTAAATGGTATTCAGCGCCTGCTGGAGACTGGCCTGATTGTCAGCACAGCGGCAGCGATATTTACGCTGTGCGCACTTATCAGCTTTGACCCGGCAGACCCAGCCTGGACGCAAACAGGCGAGTTTATCAAGGTTAACAATGTCACAGGTGCTGCCGGTGCCTGGGTTGCTGATATTTTATTACTCAGCTTCGGCTGGCTGGCATTTTTAGTGCCGGCCGTCATTCAGTTGTTTGGCTATCTGTTGTTCAAAAAACCACACAAACTACTACAGTTAGACTACACAACTTTGGGACTGAGACTGATAGGCGGTACATTGTTTATCACATCTGCCAGTTCCATCAGCAGCATCAATTTTGACGATATTTATAGTTTTTCTTCCGGTGGGGTAGTGGGGGATGTGGTCGCCAGTGCCATGATGCCTGCGTTTAACTTCACAGGAACCACAATCTTGTTATTGTGCTTTTTCTTTGCCGGTCTGACCCTGTTAACAGGGGTATCCTGGGTTGAATTTGTCGACTATATTGGCGAAAAGGTGGTTGCATTCTGTAAATGGTGTTTCGCCAAAATAAAACATCGCAGCGAACCCAAGTCAGCGGTCGCGCTAAGTGATGATAAAGAAGACAGCAAAGACGCTGGCCTGCCGAATAATGCTACGCTCATCGAAAGTGCAGAGCGCAACCAAGCAGCTGCGCGAGTTGAAGTCGAAGCCTGTGAGCAGGTTATAGAAGATGTGGTTGAAGTTACAAAGCCCGATCCAGTCGAGCAAATTTCGGATACTGCACAACAGTCCAGTAAGAGTAAGCCTCAAAAGCTAAAAGATAAATTGTTTGGCGCAAAACCAGCGCCTCAGCCCGAACCTGAGTTACGGCAAGCTGAGGCAAGCGATTTAGCGATGGCCAATGATGATGATATCGCCGTAGCGCCCAGCGTGTTCGATGAGCTGGATGACATTCTTGAGCAGGAAATTAATTTCTCTGCGGTCGACGATGAAGCGTTTGATACGGTAGCGGCACTGAATGCACTGGACGATACTCCTGCGCCTGTTGAAACCAAAGTGGTATCACCTGCACGGCCATTAAAGCCGAAAGAAAAACCTGCATCAGGTTATCAGCCACCACCGAGCGCCAAAGAGCAATTTGAAGCTTTATTGGAAGCTGAACCTCCGAAAGATCCTTTGCCGTCACTCGACTTGCTAGACAGACCAGATAAAGCGAAAAACCCGATCTCCGAAGAAGAGCTCGAAGCTGTATCTCGTCTTGTTGAGTCCAAACTATTGGATTTCAATATTCAGGCTAAGGTTATGGGAGTTTATCCGGGACCGGTTGTTACGCGCTTTGAGCTGGATCTGGCGCCAGGGATCAAAGTCGCTAAGATCACCGGGCTGGCAAAAGATTTGGCGCGTTCTCTGTCAGCCGTCAGTGTGCGTGTGGTTGAAGTTATTCCGGGCAAGACATTTGTGGGCCTGGAGCTACCAAATAAAAATCGAGAAATCGTGCGTTTATCAGAAGTGATAAACGCTCCTAAGTTTGAGCAAAATGCTTCGCCACTGACCATGGTACTGGGCAAAGACATTGCCGGGCAGCCGGTAGTGGCCGATTTGGCCAAAATGCCTCACTTACTTGTCGCCGGTACAACTGGTTCAGGTAAGTCAGTCGGCGTTAATGTTATGATATTAAGCTTGTTGTACAAATCACCACCTGAAGACGTACGCATGATTATGATTGACCCTAAGATGCTTGAATTGTCGGTGTATGAGGGCATTCCGCATTTGCTGTGTGAGGTGGTCACGGATATGAAAGAAGCAGCCAATGCGTTGCGTTGGTGTGTGGGTGAAATGGAACGTCGTTATAAGCTGATGTCAGCGCTTGGCGTGCGAAACCTCAAGGGCTACAACCAGAAGATCCTGGATGCAAAGGAAGCCGGCCATCCAATTCTGGATCCCTTGTTTAAAGACACAGATGGCATGGCAGACGAACCCGAAGAACTGGATAAGCTGCCGAGTATTGTTGTTGTGATCGATGAATTTGCCGACATGATGATGATTGTGGGCAAAAAGGTGGAAGAGCTCATTGCCCGTATCGCGCAAAAAGCGCGTGCCGCAGGGATCCACCTTGTGCTGGCGACGCAGCGACCTTCTGTGGATGTGATCACTGGCCTGATCAAGGCCAATATCCCAACCCGAATGGCATTCCAGGTATCGAGCAAAATCGACTCGCGTACCATATTGGACCAACAAGGTGCTGAAAACCTGTTGGGTATGGGTGATATGTTGTATTTACCACCAGGCACCAGTGTACCGATACGTGTTCATGGCGCATTTGTTGATGATCATGAGGTGCATGCGGTCGTCAGTGACTGGAAAGCACGTGGTAAACCCAACTATATCGATGACATACTGTGTGGCGAAGCCACAGAAGATATTTTACTGCCAGGTGAGGCAAGTGAGGGGGAAGACGAGGAGTCTGATCCACTCTATGATGAAGCTGTGGCGTTTGTCATTGAAACCGGTAAGGTTTCAGTGTCTAGCGTTCAGCGAAAGTTACGCGTTGGTTATAACCGCGCGGCTCGCCTGGTTGAACAAATGGAAATGTCCGGCGTCGTCAGTGCGCCAGGGCACAATGGTGCCAGAGAAGTACTGGTGCCCAAAGGTGGAGCGAATTAATGAAGTTACAACCACTTATTCTGGCTTTATGTATAGTTGGAGCTAATCCGGCAGTAAGTGCAACGCAAGCGGACGAAACACAAACGGGTAGCGTTGCTGCGCAGTCTTTGAAAGACAAGTTAAAAGCACTGGAGAGCTTTCGAGCCGAGTTTGAGCAAAGTGTGATTGATCAGGACGGGCACCTTATCCAATCTGGTAAAGGCGAAATTGTGCTGCAATATCCTGCCAAAATACGCTGGCAACAGAACGAGCCTGATGAAACTTTGCTGGTTTCAGATGGACTTCGGACGGTTTATTTTGACAGCTTTGCTGAGCAAGCAACGATTCTTAATACACTTGGCCTGATAGACACTACGCCATTTGTGTTGCTGACGACGCAAGATCCAAAGCAGTGGCAGAAGTACCAGGTTTCAGAAATTTCTGGCGGCTATCGTATTGAGCCTATTCAGTCCGGTGCTCAGGTGGAGCGACTGGATGTTTTGTTTGCGGATAGTGGTCTGAAAATTGGCCAGTTGAACGTCACAGATTCTTCAGGCCAGATCTCCAGCTTTAAGTTTAGCGATGCACAGATCAACGGTCCGGTGGATGCCGAGCAGTTTAAGTTTGTGATCCCAGAAGGGGTGGTCGTCGACGACCAGACACAAAGTGACTAATCTGGGTTTTGATTTTGCGCCCGATGTCAGGCCTTTGGCGGCGAGAATGCGTCCGTCCAACCTAGATGGCTACATTGGGCAAAGTCATATTCTTGGTGCTGACAGTCCGTTGCGCCGGGCCATTGCTCAGGGGCGTTGCCATAGCTTGATTTTGTGGGGGCCACCCGGGGTAGGCAAAACCACGCTTGCTGAGATCATCGCACACCATGCGAATGCACAATTGTGCAAGCTATCAGCGGTTACAGCAGGTGTGAAAGAGATCCGTGAGCAAGTGCTCGATGCAAAGAATCGCCTGAGCCAAAGTAGCACCCGCACGATTTTGTTTGTTGATGAAGTTCATCGATTCAATAAATCACAGCAGGATGCCTTTTTGCCACATATCGAAGACGGCACTTTTATCTTTATCGGCGCCACTACCGAAAACCCTTCATTTGCCCTGAACAATGCGATTCTATCCCGCGCGCGTGTTTATACCTTAAAGCCGCTTAGTCTTGACGAGCTAACTCAGGTATTGCGTCAGGCACTGGCTCATGACACAGAACTTAGTCGTCAGCAAATTACACTGGATGATGCCGTGATAGATGCATTGTCTCGTGCCGCGGATGGCGATGCCAGAAAAGCCCTCAACCTGCTTGAACAAGCCACTGATCTGGGTGCCAATGGTGAAGGGCAAGTGTTAATCGATGAAGCGGTACTAAAACAAGTCTTACCATCGCACCTTGCGAAATACGATAAGGGCGGCGATATCTATTACGACCTGATCTCGGCATTTCATAAATCTGTGCGGGGCAGCGACCCGGATGCTGCGTTGTACTGGTATTGTCGGATCCTTGCCGGTGGTGGCGACCCACTCTATGTGGCCAGACGATTACTGGCAATTGCGACCGAAGATATAGGCAATGCCGATCCACGTGCCATGCAAGTGGCGTTGAATGCCTGGGATATTTATCACCGGGTTGGTCCCAGTGAAGGAGAGCGGGCCATAGCGCAGGCAACAATTTATCTGGCCAGTTCGGCTAAAAGTAATGCCGTCTACATGGCGTTCAATCAGGCTAAGCAGGATGCCGGCAGCGATCCTGACTTTCCGGTGCCAGAGCACTTGCGTAATGCACCTACCAAGCTGATGAAAGAACTCGGCTTTGGTGAGGAGTATCGATATGCACACAATGAACCGGGTGCGTTTGCCGCCGGTGAATGTTACTTTCCAGCGGAGATACAGCAGCGTCGCTACTATGAGCCCAGTGACAGAGGGTTAGAGAAACAAATTTCTGAAAAACTCCGTTACTTGCGTTCTTTGAATGAACAAAGTGTCCAGAAACGCTATCAAGATGAAGACAATCACTGATGGATTTGATTAAAACTTACCTGATGATTGCGACCGGTGGCGCATTTGGCGCCTGCCTGCGCTTTTTTATTAGTGATATCACCTTAAAACTCTTAGGTAAGGGATTCCCTTTTGGTACGTTGACCGTTAATATTCTGGGTTCACTGTTGATGGGCATTCTCTACGGATTAATTGATAAGCAGGTCATTGAAGTATCTCCGGCTAAAAGCTTGGTCGGGATTGGCTTCTTGGGTGCTTTAACGACATTTTCTACCTTTTCTATGGATTCTTTGCTGTTATTTCAGCAAGGCCAGATAATGAAGATGGTACTGAATATAGTTTTGAATGTCGTGATGTGTATTTTCATGGCCTGGATAGGCCTGTGCTTAGTCATGCAAAAAGGTTAAAAGAATAAACTATGTTAGATGCAAAGTATTTACGTCAGGACATTGAGGAAGCAGCAGAGCGTTTGAAAAAGCGTGGCTTTGAGCTCGATGTGGCTGCTATTAACGCGCTTGAAGAAAAACGAAAAACACTTCAGACCAAAACGCAGGAACTGCAAAGCGAGCGTAACAGCCGTTCCAAAGCGATAGGCCAGGCCAAAGCAAAAGGTGAAGACGTTCAGCCATTACTGGATGCCGTTGCTGATCTGGGTGATCAGCTAAGTGCCGCGAAAACAGAGCAGGATGAAGTATTGGCTCAGCTGCAGGATATTGCAGCAACCTTACCTAACTTGCCGGCTGAAGATGTGCCTGTTGGTGCTGATGAAAGCGAAAACGTCGAGGTGAGCAAATGGGGCGAACCAAAAGCGTTTGACTTTGAAGTAAAAGATCACGTTGACCTTGGTGAAGCGTTAGGCAAGGGCCTGGATTTTGAAACCGGTGTTAAGCTCAGTGGCTCTCGCTTTACGGTAATGCGTGGTGGTATTGCTCGTCTTAACCGTGCATTGTCGCAATTTATGCTGGATACGCATACAGACCAAAACGGTTACACCGAAATGTGTGTGCCTTACCTGGTCAACAAAGCAAGTTTGTACGGCACAGGGCAGTTACCTAAGTTTGCTGAAGATTTGTTTCATACGGAAGCGTTAAGCGAAGACCAAGATGGTTACAGCTTAATTCCTACTGCTGAAGTACCTTTGACCAACTGTGCGCGTGATGAGATTTTCGACGAGAAAGAGTTACCAGTTCGCATGACTGCGTATACGCCATGTTTCAGAAGTGAAGCGGGCAGTTATGGTCGTGATACACGTGGTCTTATCCGTCAGCATCAGTTCGATAAAGTAGAGTTAGTACAGCTGGTTAAGCCTGAAGATTCAATGGCTGCGTTGGAAGAGCTGACAGGCCATGCAGAAGGCATTTTGCAGGCACTGGAGCTGCCTTATCGTAAAGTCGTCTTGTGTACCGGCGACATGGGCTTTGGTGCAGCAAAAACTTATGACCTTGAAGTTTGGTTGCCTGCGCAAAACACTTATCGTGAAATTTCTTCTTGTTCAAATATGCAGGACTTCCAGGCGCGCCGCATGCAAGCGCGTTTCCGCCGTGCTGGTGAGAAAAAGCCTGAGTTGCTGCATACACTAAATGGTTCAGGTTTGGCGATTGGCCGTACTTTGGTCGCAATATTGGAAAACTATCAACAAGCAGATGGCTCTATTGTCGTACCAACTGTATTGAGACCGTACATGGGTGGTCTTGAGAAAATCCAGTAAAACGCTTAACGCGTTGATCTAAGGCCGCATTCTAGCGGCCTTTTTTATTACAAATTAATGAATGTTTTTTTACGTTAATTCGTTAATGAACAATCTATTATTTTTCTTAAAGTGGATTTTTTTTTAGATTCCCACTTGTTTCATGCATTAATTTTCTCATTCCCCATATTTGTTACTTGCCAGTCATCGTTCGCTTGTTGCATGTGAAAACGATATATGATTTATTGTTTTTGAAGGTTTGGCCAATCCTGAATTAGTCGACGTGTGTCTGGCGAAAAAGCGCGTTCACAGTCGGCCTTTGTTTAACCATATGCAATAGTAAAAATGTTAGTAGTTAGATGAAATTCGAGCTATCGGCTGTCAGGCAGCCTGCGGCGAAGCACTGAATCAAGGTGTACAGAGGACCCTGTCGTGCTTCGTACGGATTGATATTTACGAATTTATTAACTATTTATTAAATGTGGATGTCGTTAAGACGAAAGCAACTCGAAAAATATGAAAGGTGAGGAATTTACCTATGAAGAGACAGAAAAGAGACCGTTTAGAAAGAGCACATGCCCAGGGATTCAAAGCAGGTTTAGCGGGCCGGTCCAAAGATTTATGTCCATATCAGCAAGTAGAGCACAGATCAGAATGGTTGGGGGGTTGGCGAGAGGCCATTGATAACCGCAACATGTACAAAACCTAAGTTCCTATAGATATCTAATGACTAAGCAAGGTTTAAAGCCCCTCTGATGGGGCTTTGTTTTTTGTATTTCAACCCTTCCTAAAATCTTCTCTTTTTGCATCGTCGCACCACATTGGCATCGAAATAGCGTGGTTGGGTCCGGGTGTTTCGATTAGGCATTACTCTGCGTTGAACCCATTGCGCTCTTTACCGTTGCAGCTAATAGGGCAAAGTGTCTATCTGTCCAATGCATCAGTAACCTGAAGTCAAAATCAGTGCTAATTAGCGTGGTAGCTATGAAACTGTTCTTATTGGGTGATTATGGAGTCGTCTCGAGCGGGATAAGCTGAAGTGCTGGAGGTTTTTCAGGCTGAGCCTCAAGGGATGAAGAAACTTGCCTCGAATGCTTATCTGGTGGCGCTGAGATTGTATTTAGTCAAAGCACAGAGCAAGGATCTTTGGATGCTTATGTTTTTGACCAGGCACCACTGGGTGCCTGTCTAGCAAATCTCTTGGACAAAGGGTGAAATTACAGATTGGCAATGTAATATAGCCCATAACCCACAAACAGTGCCGGTATGGCCGAGTAGAGTGTGGCCACGAGCGCAGCGCCGGGGGCGAGTGCCAAGGCCGGAAACAATGCGTCTCCATCATTTGCTACCGCATTGGCTGCCAGCGCACTAAAAGGTAAAACTCCCTGAATATATAAGCTGGTTACTACTATCTGAGGGCCACAACCTGGTAGCATGCCAATGGCAATAGCGATAAGGGGGGCGAAAGCGGCGTACTGGGAAAACCAGGCAGCCAGATCTAAGCCAAAGAGGGCGACAGACAGCTCATAGAGCATAAAGCTGGCAACCACCCAGGCAGTGACAAAATGCGTATCGTGGATCACTTTGGCAAGCTTGGAAGGGGGATCTTGCTCATCGTCCTCGGCAGTGACTTCCCGATAGCTTTGACCTTTAGAAGACAATGCCCAGATTGTGAGTGCGAACAGGGCAAGTGCCGCACCTGCCAGTTCAACCGGCTGCGTCAGTATGCCTAAATCGGTGTTAAATGCGATAAGCAAAGCTATTACAAGGCAGGGGAGAAGTACCCAACGCCATACCGGTTCACTGAAACGGATAGCACTAGACGGCGCTTTACATTCAATCACATTTTTACTTTGTGCATCGGGTTGGCAAAACCCGGGTTTGTGTAACAGGTTAACGACCAAACCACTGACTATCCCCACGCCAATGCCCAAAGTGATGATTGTAAGTCCCTCAATTGGTTTTTTAGCCAGCAGCAGAAAAGCCGCATCCCCCATGGTTGCAGTCAGCACGGCGACCACTGAAGCAAAGCTTGCCTGGCCTTTTGTAAATTGAGTAACCACTATGATGGCACCACCGCAACCTGGCAGCGCACCTAGTATTGCGGCCATTGAGATTTCCAAAGCCGGTGATTTCGCTTTGAGATAGCTGAGCTCAAGTTGCGGCATTCGGTCGACCAGAAAGTAATAAATAGCGAGTGTGCCGGCAACAAATACACTTACCTGAAAAAACGCATCGGCAAGTGTTCCGATAGTCAGCTCACGTAATGGTTCGAAAAGAATCGCGAGGCAGATAAGTAAAGGAAGCAGTAATCGCTTGTTGGCTATAAAGGAGGAGAGTGCTGATTTACCTCTGGTTGTGACAGAGTAGGATTGTGAGAGCATAAAAAGTGCAACCGGTTAAAAACACAGATGCACTTTAAAATGTTATTAAATGAAAATCAATATCATTTGTATTTATTTGTTGCGTTGGAACTCCGAGGTTGCTTTCCAGGTTGGCCATTCACTTTGTTGTGAAATGTCATAACCGACCTGGAAGAACAATTGGAGATCCTGTACAGCACCGCTCAAATCCCACTCATCACGGTAACGGTCACACGGTTGGTGATAACAACCACGTAAAACCAGACTCATGCGCTTACGGTATTGTGCTGTGGCCTCATCACGCGCTTCTGTACCACCACCAGCGTACATTGCCGGTACACCCATGTTAGCGAAGGCGAAGTGATCTGAACGGTAATAGCCGCCAGCCGCCGGGCGCGGATCGCCAGAAACAACGCGATCTTGCTCTTTAGCAGCCGTTTCCAGCATCTCATCCAGTGATGATTTGCCGATGCCTACGACGCTGATGTCTTTCACTTTACCCAGCAGGTTCAGGCTGTCCATATTGATGTTAGCAACTGTTTTGTCGGCTGCAATCACAGGGTTCGCTGCATAGAACTTGGAACCTAAAAGGCCCTGTTCTTCCGCGGTAACCGCCAGGAAAGTAATAGAGCGGTCTGGTTTCACGGGTAGCTTGCTGAACGCCTCTGCTACTTCGATCATACCACCCGTGCCTGTTGCATTATCGTGCGCGCCGTTGTAGATCTTATCGCCTTTACGGTTAGGATCGGTACCCAGATGGTCCCAGTGAGCAGAATAAATGATGTGCTCATCACTGTGTTTAGCACCAGGCAAAGTCGCGATGAAGTTATAAGACGTTGATGTGCTGATCTTGCTTTTAACGGTAACAGAAGCGGTCAAATCACCCATATCGACGTGGTACGCGCCAGCTGCGGCCTTTTCTTTAGCTTGCGCGAAGTCAAGACCAGCTTTAGTGAACAGTTCTTTGGCAACGTCACTGGTGACCCAGCCTTCTACCGCGACACGATCCATGTTGTTGTTTTCTTTTTGGAAGCCAAACTGAGGACCACTCCAGGAGTTTTCAACAACACTCCAAGGGTAAGAAGCTGGGGCTGTTTCGTGAACGATAATCGCACCTGCGGCACCCTGACGGCTTGCCTCTTCATACTTGTAGGTCCAGCGTCCATAGTAAGTCATGGCTTCGCCGGTGAACAGAGCAGGGTCTTTGCGTGCAAAGCCCGGATCATTGACTAACATGACAACCGTTTTTCCGCGCACATCCAGGCCTTCATAATCGTTCCAGCCATATTCCGGAGCATTCACACCATAGCCGACAAATACCAGCTCAGAGTCTTTAATAGACTCCAGTTTGCTGATGCGACCTGTGCCCATTACCATGTCTTTCTTGTATTCGTAGTCTTTTCCACCAATGCTCAGTGTCATGTTTGGATCGGCTTCGATTGAGACCAGAGGTACTTCCTGGAAGAAGCTATCGCCATTGCCCGGCTGAAAGCCAAGCTCTGTGAAATGCTTTTTCAGGTAAGCCAGAGTCAGTTCTTCACCTTTTGTTGACGGCGCTCGACCACCAAACTCATCAGAGGCCAGGGTTTTGATATGTCCGGCCAGTTGTTCTGCATTAATGCTGTTATAAGCGGCATTTACGTCGCCAGGCTGATTAGTTTGTGTTGCCATACAGCCAGCTAACACAGCAACAGAAAGTGCGCTTAGCGCTAGTTTTAGTTTCATAGTGTTATTATCTTCGCTTGTTGTTATACGCCGTTAGTATAACGTTATTTGTATTGATATTTCGACTTTTGGCGACAATTGACGGGTTTGTATGTTTACTGAGCAGAGTCGACTGGGATAAGGAGACGCGCTGAGGTAAAATGGTTGCTTTAAATTATGCCAGAGAAAGATAAACCGGCAATATGAATAAATTTACCGCGCCAGAACACTGGCATGCAGACCTGTTCAATCAGGCGCCATTTGAGCATTTAGAAGAGTTGTTTGCACTCAGTCATCATTCAGACTGGCCATCTTTCACTTGGCTGAATGAACAAAAAGACAGTACGCAAAGCCGTGACATTGTATTTACACCAAACAGTGAGCTGGAAAGCGAAACTTTGTACTACGAAGAGATTATTGCGCATACACATCGCATTCCCACTCGTGAGAATAATTGGCATGACTTTTTTGGTGCCCTGATCTGGTGCTTGTTTCCACAAACTAAGTCTTTGCTTAACCGTTTGCATATGCAAGAAATCGCAGAGCACGGCCTGAAGCAACGCAGTAAAAAGCGCAATGCCCTGACGCTGTTTGACGAATGTGGTGTGGTACTCGCGGTACCTGATTTGAGCTGGCAAAGTGCATTAAGAGCGCATCAGTGGCAGGAAATTTTCTATGAATATGGTGCGATGTGGCATCATAACCTGTTGCCATTTACCTTTGGTCATGCCAATTATGAAATGCTGACTAAGCCTTTTATCGGTTTAACGGGCAAAGTGGTCTGTGTCGAAGTCGATGAAGCTTTTTATCATCTGCCTTTGCAACTTCAGTATCGCCATCTGGACCAGAAACTGGTTAATATGATAGAGCGTCAAGGACTGTTGGATAATAACCAACAAATGTCGCCATTGCCTTTGCTTGGGATCCCACACTGGTATCAGGGGCAACAGGATCTGGCTTTTTACAGTGATACCGACTATTTCCGCCCCAAGCGGCAGCCGGCCAAGAAAAAGGATACTCAGTGATACAGGTTGAAGGTTTAAAAAAACGCTTCAAGCTCAGCAAGGAGCACAATAAAAATAAAACCAGTAGCGATCCGCGAGAACGCGATGGCTACTTTCATTCTGTCGAATCCGTCTCGTTTCAATGCCAGCATGCGGAGGTACTTGGGCTACTTGGACCCAACGGTGCGGGTAAAACCACCACGCTCAGGATGCTATCTACTGCGCTCACACCAGATAGCGGCGCAATCTTTGTTGCTGGACAGGATATCGTCAAAAAACCACTTCACGGTCGACGCAATATAGGTTTCCTGTCAGGTACAACAGGCTTGTATGGGCGGCTGAGTGCGCAAGAAAATGTCGAGTACTTTGCCCGATTACACGGGCTTAAAGGCAAGTTATTGAAAGCTCGTTGTGAGCTGTTGTATGAAACACTGGATATGACTTCATTTCTGGACAAACGAGCTGAGAGCCTGTCAACCGGAATGAAGCAAAAAACCAATATCGCCAGAGCTGTGGTACATGAACCCCAGGTGGTTATTCTGGACGAGCCGACAACGGGCCTGGACATCATGACCAAGCAAACCGTTTTGACATTTATCAGGCAGTTAAAAGAGCAGGGCACACCGGTTATTTTTTCTACTCACCATCTGGATGAAGTGGATATGTTGTGCGATCGCGTGTGTGTAATTGATAAAGGTGTCAGTTGCTTTGACGGAGATTTGGCGACATTTCGTGAGCAAGGTATGAATACGGAACTCAACCAGGCGTTTTTGAACATTGTTCGGGAGGCACAAGATGTTTGAAGTCATGTTCAAGGAACTCAGAGAGCTGCTTAGAGATAGAAAAACCCTGTTCTTTGTGATTGCGTTGCCCATTGTAATCTTTCCTGTTTTATTCGCTTTTGTATTTTTTTTAACGTCTAAGGCGGCGCTCGAAGCAGAGCAAAAAGTCCATACCTATTTTGTCGTCAACGAAGACTACGCACCTGCTTTTTCAGACACCTTGTTCTACCACCGCAGTTTTAAACGATACGAAGGAGAGGCTCAGCTTGACAGTGTCTCTGCATTACGTGATGCAGTCAGGCAGGGCATTATCGACGTGGGTATCTATATCCCGGCGGCGCCAGACAAACAGTTAGCTCAGGGCGAACAGAGTCGGTTTCAGGTGGTCTTTAATGATGCTCAGTCGATCAATTACATTTATAGCAGGATAAAAAAGGTCATTGATACCTATTCAGCCAAACTGACGGCGCAAGCGCTCAGTGAGCTCGGTGTGGACACTGATAAGCAAGACGCGATGCTTCAGCCGGTGCTGATGGAAAAAGTGGACACCGCTGATCGGCGAGAAAATATAGGCGAGAAAATAGGTGCTTTTATTCCTTATATGCTGATCCCTTTGGTACTAATGGGAGCCAGTTACCCGGCTATTGACCTCGGGGCAGGTGAAAAAGAGCGCGGTACATTGGAGACGTTGCTACTGACACCATTGACGCGTACTCAGCTGGTTCTAGGTAAGTTCCTCACTATTTTGATCAGTTCTATAGCCTGCGCGTTGGTTACTGTATCCAGTATGTCCATCTGGATTGGGTTAGCCAGCGGCTTTGGGGCGCTTGATCCTATCCTGAGCGCATTTGCGAGCGTCACCCAATGGGATTTTTTACTCATTTTTGCATTACTGTTGCCTGTAGCCATGATGTTGTCATCTTTGGTATTGGCCATCTCGATTTATGCGCGTAGCTTCAAAGAGGCGCAAAATTATATGGGGCCTCTGAGCATGTTGGTGTTTGTGCCTATAGTGGTGTCTGTTTTACCTAACATGGCGTTAAATGCCAAAACCGCCTGGATCCCCATCACCAATGTGGCGCTGGCGATTAAAGAAATCGTCAAAGGAACGGTGGACTACCAGGCCGTGGGCATGATTTTCCTGGCCTCCATTCTACTCGCAGCCGCGCTACTGGCATGCTGTGTGCGCTGGTTTAGCCGTGAAGAGGTGTTATTCAGATGAAGCGATGGACTAGCATGGATAAAAGCAGACTTCATCCATGCTAGTTGCTTAAGCGGCTTTCACATCTTGAGGCGAACTGGCTTCAGGCTCAACGACAGTCAGCACTTTCTTAATGTCTGACCAATGCAACAGCTCAATGCGGCCTTGCTCATTTTCAACCAGTGCTGTGCAATTCTCAATCCAGTCACCATCGTTACAATACACGATACCATCCATAACCGAGATCCTTGGTTGGTGAATATGGCCACAAATGATGCCATCGACACCGTGCTTTTTGGCTTCGTGTACCGCGGCTTGTTCAAAGGCATGGATGGCTTCACGGGCTTTGTGTACACGGTTTTTGAGCCAGGAAGCTAAAGACCAGTAATGACCGCCATATAATCTTCGGATCCGGTTAGTCCAGCGATTAAGAAATAGCAAAAAGTCATAGGCCGCGTCGCCGATAATGCTGATCAGTTTGTTGTATCGGGTTGCGGAATCAAAGTCATCACCATGTAAAAGTAAGAACCGCTTACCCGCTGACGTAGTATGCACGTATGTTTTGTGGACTTCGACGTGAAACAGCGTTTTACCCACATAATTGCGAAAGGTTTCGTCATGGTTTCCGGGGATATAGATAACCCGGGTACCATTTTCGGCTTTGCGCTGAATACACTCCAGCACCTGGTAATGACTTGGGTGCCAAAAGAACTGACGTTTTAAAGACCAAAGATCAACGATGTCGCCAACCAAATATAAGGTATCGCAGCGAGTACTGTTAAGAAAGTCCAGCAGGAAGTCGGCTTTACAGTCTTTGTAGCCAAGGTGGACATCGGAGATCCAAATTGTCGGATAGTAGGTTTGTGTCATAGCCATGTTCTCGAGCGTAATAAGCCCTAAGTTAGAGACGGTGGATGACAAAAGCAGGGCAGTTACGAGAAGCTATTATGACAGCAAAGAGAGAAGCAGAGCGCAACTGTGTACGCTCTGTCTGAAGGTTTATTTACCCAGTGCCTTGGCAATTTCTGCAACGGCAGAATCGATGTCCAGCATGAGTTTTTCACCTGTACGGCGGTTTTTCAGTTCAACCTGATTGTTATCCAGGTTGCGCTCACCAATTACGAGCGTGTATGGCACACCAAGTAGCTCCATGTCGTTAAACATCACACCCGGGCGTTCTTTACGGTCATCGAATAACACTTCAACGCCAGCTGCTTGCAGATCGGTATAGAACTTCTGTGCAATATCCGGGATACGATGTGACTTGTGCATGTTCATCGGCACAATCGCCAGCTCGAATGGGGCGATAGCCTGAGGCCACTTGATCCCGTAATCGTCGTTGTTCTGCTCAATCGCAGCAGCAACAATACGTGATACACCAATACCATAGCAACCCATGGTCATCACTTGGTTTTTACCGCTTTCACCTAATACACCAGCGCTCATGGCTTCTGAGTACTTAGTTCCCAGCTGGAAAATGTGACCCACTTCAATGCCGCGTTTGATTTGTAGCGTACCTTTGCCACAGGGGCTTGGATCGCCTTCAACCACATTGCGAAGGTCAGCAACCGTGTAATCTGTGACATCACGATCCCAGTTGATGCCGCTGTAGTGCACGCCATTTTGGTTTGCACCTGCGACGAAATCGGCCATTACCGCAGCGCTGCGATCAACGATAACCGGCATGTTCAGACCAACCGGGCCTAGTGAACCAGGCTTAGCGCCAATGGCTGCAACTATGTCTTCTTCTTTGGCCATTTCCAGCGGCGCGTCTATCAGTGGCAGCTTTTCTGCTTTGAGCTCATTCAACTCTTGGTCGCCACGCAGGATCAGAGCGACCAGGCCACGTTTGTCGTCTTCATCCGGTGCACCGTAGACGATCAGTGTTTTAACGCCGCGGTGTGGTTTAACACCATGCTTTTCTTTGAGCTCGGCAATGGTGTTTGCTTCAGGCGTATCGAAAGTATTCAGTTCTTTCGAAGGCTCAGGGCGAGACTCTGATGGCGCTACAGCTTCTGCCTTTTCGATATTAGCGGCATAATCACTCTCTGTGCTGAATGCAATGGCATCTTCGCCGGACTCAGCAAGCACATGGAATTCATGTGACACGCTGCCACCAATAGAGCCGGTATCTGCGATGACCGGGCGGTAATCCAGGCCCAGACGCTCGAAGATGTTGCAGTAAGCCTGATGCATTACCTGATAGGTTTTTTCCAGACATGCATCATCCAGATGGAAGGAGTAGGCATCTTTCATCGTAAATTCGCGCGCGCGCATCACACCAAAACGCGGGCGTACTTCGTCGCGTACTTTGGTCTGAACCTGGTACAAGGTCAGAGGCAGTTGTTTGTAGCTGCTGACTTCACGGCGTACCAGATCGGTGATCACTTCTTCGTGTGTCGGACCCAGTGCAAATGGACGGTTATGTCTGTCATTGATGCGCAGCAGTTCTGGACCAAATTGTTCCCAGCGGCCAGATTCCTGCCACAGATCCGCAGGCTGGATGATGGGCATCAGCATTTCAATGGCGCCGGCTTTGTCCATCTCTTCGCGTACGATGTTTTCTACTTTACGTAGTACTTTCAGGCCGGAGGGTAACCAGGTGTACAAACCTGAGGCTAACTTGCGGATCATGCCCGCACGTAACATCAGCTGGTGGCTGATCACTTCTGCATCTGCAGGCGTCTCTTTTTGAGTCGCTAAAATATATTGACTGGTACGCATACTTGTTCCGTTCAAATAGAAGATTGCTTCGGCCAATTGACCATGCAACCCTACGTTGTTGTAGTATTTTTGTCGGGTTAGTTTAACAGCGCTAAAACCGCTTAAAAAGCTTTATTTCTCATGAAAAAGCGACTGTTCTGATGGCTGAGGAGTTTTTATTCAATCCGGCTGGATATGAGTCACTTCCAGCACCTGATTGTGCTCGCCGTTGACCATCCAGCGAATGTTGAAGTCATACAGATTCATACCATAACTTTGCGTATCTGCCTTCTTTTTCTTATACGCCGGGCGTGGGTCCTGCTTGAGCACATTGGTTATGAAGGCTTTAAGCTCCGGGTAATCGCTTTGAGTATTAATAAAGGCTTCGGCTTGTTCGCTGAAACTGACCGTCATTGCCGTTTCAGGACGGGTATCTGCAAATCCAGCAGCCGCGTCGGTCAGCGCGTCAGAGTAGGGCAGATAAGGTTTTATATCAACAATGGGCGAGCCGTCCAGTAAATCAATACCAGACAGCAAAAGTGCAAGTTGCCCGTTTTTGTACTCAACGCCTTCGAGTTTCACCGCACTCATACCAATGCCATTGGGACGAAAGGTGGCGCGAGTTGCGAATACGCCTTTACGCTCGTTGCCCCCCAGTCTTGGCGGCCGCACTAACGCAGAATAGCCTTTGTCAGCGGTTTCATGAAAGCGGAATAACAGCCAAAGGTGACTGAACTCTTCTATTCCTCGTACGAACTCTTCGCGGTTAAATGCGTCACAAAATACCAGTTTGGCCTTTGCCTCTGGCACCAGGCGGGGTTGTCTGGGAATAGCAAACTTTTGTTTATATGGTGAGTGGATCACACCAATTGGCTGTATATCGAATTGCACGCTTTATTCCGGCTAGTAAATTTGCGCGTATTGTAACGATGTAATGCGCATCGAACAAATGCAACAGCAGAACGCTGTAATCGAGTGTAATTCCATAGACTTAGGTTTGTAGCTAGGATCGGGTTATTACATTATGTATTGGTTTGTTAAATGTTTAGTTTAGAAAGTACCCAGGTAGGTGGGCAACACACAGGTTTAATCCCAAATATGATGGAGCCGACTTACAGCCGCCTGGTCAGCAATATTTGTCGCAAAGTGTTTTCGGAGCAATCACCGGTGACCCCCCTGGTGGTTGAGCAGTTGCGTAAGCGGCGGGCATTCTTACAGCCTTTATTCGCTGGTGTGGGCGACGGCAGTGTGCGCGCTACCCAGTTCAATACAGCATTACAATGTGAAATAGAGTTAGTCGTCAATAAGGTGATGTCACAATGCGAGATGCCGCGTCATGAGTTGGTTAAGCACACCAATAAAACGGTATTTGAACTCGCCAGACAGGTCATCTAGCTATTATCAACGATATCCGGTACCACGTTGTTGAGGCGCTTCATCAGTTTGTCCAGGTTCCTCTGAACCTGTTCACTGCATTTTTCTAACTCAAAGCGTACACCAAGTAAACAATCCTGCTCAGGTCCATCATTTGCTTCTATGCGCACTATGGTGCCATAGAGCGGGGAGAGGCTAAGTGCATGAGTTCCGTCAAAATTGTCAAAGCTGAGGTTAAATTCAGTGAGTTTGTATAGCTTCAGGGCGTCAACATAATTGGTATAAACCTGCATGCCGGTATGACTGATGTTATGTACTTTGGCTTCTAGCAGGGCATCAGAAGCGATGATCCGCATTGCATGTGATGGCAGGGCCGAGTGCCTGACTGAGTCTCGTTTACTGGCACTGTTCCATGATTTATTGACTGCGGCTTCGAGTTTGTCTGCTCTGAAAGGTTTAACGACAAAATGACTCACCCCATTTTGTATTGCGGTAATAACAAAATCACGCTCGCCATTAGAGGTCATCATGATAAAAGGAATGTCTTTAAACTTGGTGCTGTTACGAACCTCATAAAGCAGCTCTTCGCCGTTTATTTCAGGCATCTGCCAGTCAGAGATAATAATGTCGACTGGCTTTGATTTTAGGATCTGGAGTGCCTGCTTACCATCTGCAGCCATCATCACCTGTTCAGAACCCAGACGCGTCTTAATGATGTTACGTACAACGTTGCGTACAGTGGTACAATCATCGACCACCAAAAATCGGACATTTCTCACTACTGCTTGCTCTATATTTGACCATTCTTTAAGCCGGCGGCAATCATACCACAGCTCTTACCAGTAGGTAAGGGTTGGATTTGATAATTTTAAACCGTTCCAAATTGAGTGACTTACTCACAAGAAAATACCGATGAAAGCGAGTTATGTGAATAATTGTTTTGAAATGCCGCACTAAGTAACAGTTGCTCACAAGGTCCTCACTGAGTTTTGCATTATTTCAGCGCATTATGAAGCCATGAAGTTCAGGGGCAGTCGGCCAGGCATCTTGCTTTGGTCTCCAAAGCCCTCTGATTATTTTACCTCAGCGCTAAAGCAAACTTTTAGAGACAAAGGAACTCATTATGAACGGGATTACTAAACACAACGTAGTACGAGCGCTTGGCTTGTGCCTGGCAATAACAAGCGTATGCAGTCACGCAGAAGAGCCAGCCAACGACGATTGGGACGTAAAAATGGGGGCAGGTGTGCTGGTTGCGGATCTGCCTTGGCAGGGCGGTAAAAGTGAATTTGCTCTGGCCCCGATGGCAGACATTAAAAAAGGCAACTGGTTTTCTAATGAAGACAGCACCATTGGCTATCAGTTTTTGAATATTAACGACGTGTTCAGTGCCTATGCGGGTCTGGGCTACCGGAACGAAGGGTATGACAGCCTGTTTGGAGACAACAGCTCTGATAGCAAAGTATTTGAAGGCTATGATGCGCCTGATGGGGAACTAGTACTGAATTATGGGGCAAAGTTTTTATGGTTTGGTTTATCCGGCCACACTGACTTGTCTGATGAATCCGATGCCACCAACTTTGCTCTGAGTGCAGAAGTTCCTTTATATGAGAGCAGTCAAGGATTTGGCATTTCAGCACAGGCACAGGTACGCTGGCTCGATTCGGACTATGTGAACACTGTTTATGGGATAAGTGGTAAGAATATCAACGCATCAGTAGGCCGTACAGCTTATCAGACCGACGACAACGCGATAAACGTCACCTTTGGGCTCAATGCGTATTATCAAATCACGCCTGAGATAACACTGATTGGTAGTGTAAGCAGAACGGAGCTGGATGATGTTATCAGCAAAAGTCCGCTCGTTGGCGATGATACGATGGACGTAGCCTTCATCGGTGCTATGTATCAGTTTTAGTTCTTAAGGGGCTTGTATATCGCTGGATCAGTCACCCTGATCCAGCGTGTTTTGTAATAAAGACTCTGTTTGAATCGCAATTTCTTTCATCTGAATGGCATATTGCTCCAGCGCTTTTTGTTCTTTCGTTTTTGCTTCAAACTTAGCAACCGGAATGGGGTAGCCAGCCTGATCCATTGCGATGAAGCTGATAATGCAGTGATTGGTTTCTACCATATGCTGTTTTTGTGGATCGCCGCAGCGTACCTGAATGAATATCTGCATACTGGTTTTGCCGGTGTGTGCAATCCGCGCTGAAACCTCCACAATCTGGCCAACCAGAATAGGGCGGTGAAAACGTACGCCCGCGACGGATACAGTAACACAGTAAGCACCACTCCAGCCTGCTGCACAGGCATAGCCCGCTTGATCTATCCACTTCATCACCACACCGCCATGTACTTTGCCACCAAAGTTCACGTCTGTTGGCTCTGCTAAAAAGCGAAACACGACTTCCGATTGCTGCGCCATGGGGCACCTCATTATCTCAACGTTTGCTTAAGTATAGAAAAAAAGGGGCATTTTGCCCCGGCAATTTAGGATAAAGAGTGTATCTGGCAGGTAGGTGGTACCTGCCGGGTTGGATTACATATTTGGGTAGTTGGGGCCGCCTGCACCTTCCGGAGTCATCCAGGTGATGTTCTGACTCGGATCTTTGATGTCACAGGTCTTACAGTGGACACAGTTTTGTGCATTGATCACAAACTGCTTATCGCCGTTTTCAGTCTCGCTGACTTCGTAGACGCCTGCCGGGCAATAGCGTTGCGCGGGCTCTGCATACTGCTCGAGATTAACCTGGATCGGAATGGTCACATCTTTGAGCTGCAAATGACAAGGCTGCTCTTCCTCGTGGTTGGTATTGGACAAAAACACCGACGAAAGCTTGTCAAAACTCAACTTTCCGTCAGGCTTGGGGTAGTTAATTTCCTGCGAGTCTTTTGCCAGTCGAAGAGATGCGTGGTCCAGCGTGGTATCTTTGAGTGTAAATGGCAATGAACCTGAAAACAGGTTTTGATCAACCATGTTGTAAGCACCGCCTAAGATACGACCAAACTTGTGCATGGCCGGACCAAAGTTACGTGACTGATAAAGCTCGTCATATAGCCAGCTGCTTTTGAAGTTGTCAGCAAATTCGTTTAACTCAGCACGATGAGCATCTTCTTCCAGCGCCGCCACAATGGTATCTGCGGCAATGATGCCCGACTTCATAGCCGTGTGATTGCCTTTGATTTTAGCAAAGTTCAGCGTACCGGCATCACATCCTATTAGCAGACCCCCCGGAAAGTGCATTTTAGGTAACGCATGAAGGCCACCTTTGGCAATGGCGCGTGCGCCGTATGCAATGCGCTCGCCACCTTCCAGCGTGTCTTTAAAGACTTGCTGATGTTTCATGCGCTGAAACTCGTCAAACGGGCTCAGATACGGGTTTTTGTAGTTCAGATCTATGATTAATCCGACTACGACTTGATTATTCTCAGCATGATACATAAACGAACCACCGTGGGTTTCGTTATCGAGCGGCCAGCCCGTACCATGGACAACTTTACCTTCCTGATGTTTTGCCGGGTCAATTTGCCAGATCTCTTTAAAGCCAATACCGTAGTGCTGAGGGGTGGCATCTTTATCCAGAGCAAACTGGCTGATCAGCTGTTTGCCCAGGTGGCCACGACAACCCTCTGCAAAGACGGTGTATTTGGCTCTCAGTTCCATACCGGGCATATAACTGTCTTTTGGCTCGCCATCTTTGCCAACACCCATATCACCGGTGATGATGCCTTTCACTTCATCGCCTTCGACTATCAGCGAGTGAGCGCTGAATCCGGGGAATACTTCCACGCCCAGTTGTTCAGCCTGTTCAGCCAGCCAGCGACAGACATTACCCATAGAGACAATATAATTGCCGTCGTTTTTAAATGTTTTAGGGACTGCAAAGTGCGGGATGCTGGTGGCTTTGTCCTGACCCTTAAACAGATAGATTTCGTCCTCGGTCACTTTTGTGGTGACAGGGGCATTTTTTTCAGCCCAATCCGGGATTAATTCGTCCAGCGCTTTAGTTTCAAAGACAGCACCAGACAATATATGTGCTCCGACCTCAGAGCCTTTCTCAACGACACAGATCATCAGTTCTTGTTGTTTTTCCTGTGCCTGTTGCGCCAGTCGGATCGCACACGACAGGCCCGCAGGGCCCGCGCCAACAATCACGACATCAAATTCCATGGTTTCGCGTTCGACCATTTTTACCTCACATAGATTGACGGTAGTTTAACTAAAACGAGGCTTTAGTTTTGTTAAGGTTAAGCTAAGGTTATTTTAGGTTGACGTTTACGTCAACAGGAAGTAGTCTGGTTTCATTAAATTGTTTTGTTGACGTTTACGTCAGCCCATAGAATAACCAGATGATGGAGTAACCATGAAAGTACTTGTGCCAATCAAACGCGTGATTGACTACAATGTCAAGGCAAGAGTCAAGGCCGACAACAGTGATGTTGATCTGACCAATGTAAAAATGGCAATGAACCCGTTCTGTGAGATCGCGGTAGAAGAAGCCATTCGCTTAAAAGAAGCAGGTAAAGCGAACGAAGTGATCGCTGTTTCAATTGGTGATAAAGCGTGTCAGGAACAGCTACGCACAGCACTGGCTTTGGGTGCTGACAAAGCAATTCATATTGAAACTGATGCAAAACTTGAATCCCTTCATATAGCCAAACTTCTGGCAAAGCTGGTAGAGCAGGAAAACCCTGAATTGGTTATTTTGGGTAAACAGTCTATCGATTCTGACAACAATCAAACTGGTCAGATGTTGGCAGCATTAACGAAGCGTCCTCAGGGAACCTTTGCATCTAACGTTGAGATTGCAGATGGTAAAGCTGTTGTGACCCGAGAAGTAGATGGTGGTCTGCAAACAGTGGCCTTGAACCTGCCTGCGGTTGTAACTACAGATCTGCGTTTGAATGAGCCTCGCTACGCCTCTTTGCCAAATATTATGAAAGCAAAACGCAAACCGCTTGATGTTATCGCAGCAGACACGCTGGGCGTTGACCTTGCACCACGTATTGAACTTGTGCGGGTGGAGGAGCCTGCCAAGCGTGAAGCGGGCATCATTGTTGAGAGCGTAGAAGAACTGGTCAATAAATTAAAAACTGAAGCTAAGGTGATCTCATGAGCGTACTAGTCATTGCTGAACACGAAAATGGTGTATTAAAGCCTGAAACGGCAAAAGTAGTTCATGCAGCTAGCCAGCTTGGCGCTGAAATTCATGTTCTGGTTGCGGGTCACAATGTAGATTCTGTTGCACAAGCCGCTGCGCAAATCGCCGGTGTAACGGCGGTAAAGCTGGCTGACGACAGTGTGCTGGATCATCAACTGGCAGAAAGTACCGCTGATCTGGTGATTACGCTGGCTGAAGGTTATAGCCATATTCTGGCTGCGGCTTCAACCACAGGTAAAAACATCATGCCGCGCGTCGCTGCGTTACTAGACAAATCACAACTTTCTGAGATTGTTGGCGTTGTTGATGCCGACACCTTTATGCGTCCGATCTACGCAGGTAATGCTATTGCGACAGTTAAGTCACTGGAAGCGCAGAAAATCATTACTGTTCGTGCCAGCGCATTTGATGCGGCTGGTGAGCAAGCACCTGTTGCTGTGGAGACACTGGCTACCTCGGTTGAAAATACCCAAAGTAGTTTTGTTGGTGTTGAACAAACAGAATCAGAGCGTCCTGAATTGACGGCGGCACCTGTGGTTATCTCAGGTGGTCGAGGCATGCAAAATGGTGAAAACTTCTCATTGCTTAACGGCATTGCCGACAAATTAGGCGCTGCTATCGGTGCATCTCGTGCAGCGGTTGACGCCGGATTCGTACCCAATGATATGCAGGTTGGTCAAACAGGTAAAATTGTTGCACCAGACTTGTACATTGCTGTTGGTATCAGCGGTGCAATTCAGCACCTTGCAGGTATGAAAGATTCGAAAGTCATTGTTGCTATCAACAAAGATGCCGAAGCTCCAATTTTCCAGGTGGCTGATTACGGCCTCGTCGCAGACCTGTTCGACGTCTTACCTCACCTCGAACAAGCTTTGTAAAAACAAATTCTGGTTGTTAAAGCCGTGAGTACCTACGTACCGCGGCTTTTTTCATATTTATTGCTCATCAAACCTGATTGCCCATTCTTATCACGCAATAGCAGCAAAATAAATCTATCAGTTACTAGCCCTCACTTTTTCTGAACCCTGCGGTATTTATGAAATTGCAATGGTACGGGGGTTGTGCGTTGCATACCATAAGTCAGTTATTCTAAGCAAAAGTGAAAGCGATCAGGTAGTTAGCGAACCATGGTTGCAGCATAGCGAATAACTGAGCAATGTTCTTACCGGGTTAAAATAGCTCATGGAAGTGTTTAGGCGCGCAGAAGAATTCAGCTTTTTTCATAAATGGCAGCAGGTTAAAGCCTCAAGAGGGGACATTTTAGCTCAAAATGGCTTTAAACGGCCCTCATTGCAGTCGAATAGAGGCTGTACCCACAGGGATTGCAATAATTCGGTCATTGAGCCCGGTTAAGGTCTTCGCGGATTTTATAAACGACTCTTCCTGTGCGAGAAAAAATATGAAAAATAATCTACCTTCCGTGATTTCCAAGGCCTGTGCGGGCGTTGCTTTAGCACTTGGCGTGATGAGTGCACCAGCACTTGCTAATACGTTGCAAGGTGAACTGACGGATCAGCAAAACAAAGCCCGCTTTGAAGGGGCCAAAGTTACTATTAAGGAGCTGGGGCGTGAAGTCAGCTCTGAGCGTAATGGTGCGTTTAGGTTCATCAATCTGCCAGCCGGCACCTACACGCTAGAAGTGCGCTATATTGGTGCGCAATCTGTCACTAAACAAGTGGTGATCAAAGACAATGAAGTGACCAAAACCCGGGTTCAGCTTAGCGCCTATCAGGGGGAAATGGATAATATAATCGTTAAAGGGCAACGCGCCGGGCAAGCAGGCGCATTGAACCGGCAGAAAAATGCGGATGGTATCAAGTCCATCGTCAGTGCAGACAGCATCGGACAGTTACCAGATCAGAACGCGGCCGAGGCATTGCAACGTCTGCCGGGTTTGTTCATCGACCGAGATCAGGGTGAAGGCCGTTTTGTTGGGATCCGGGGAATTGATCCTAATCTAAACAATGTGACTATCAATGGCGCAGCTGTACCTTCTCCTGAAGGGGGTGTGCGCAGTGTAGCAATGGACGTGCTGCCAAGCGAAATTATTCAGAGCCTTGAGGTGAGCAAAACAGTCACCCCAGATATGGATGCCAATGCGATTGGTGGCAGTATCGAAGTGAAAAGCCTGAGTGCATTTGACCGTGAAGGGGAAAGCTACAGTTTTAATGTTCAGGGTGCTTACAATGAACAAGTTGAAAAAAGCAGCCCCAAACTGTCCGTAAGCTACAGCGATATTTATGACATCAGCAGCCAAACTCAGCTGAGCGTAGCGACGGCGGTATCCT
Organism: Pseudoalteromonas rubra; assembly: GCF_000238295.3. Lineage (NCBI taxonomy): Bacteria > Pseudomonadati > Pseudomonadota > Gammaproteobacteria > Alteromonadales > Pseudoalteromonadaceae > Pseudoalteromonas > Pseudoalteromonas rubra. The sequence goes on along the minus strand of NZ_AHCD03000035.1, from coordinate 294,303 downwards.
GGTTTGAACGTAAGTTTGGCTCACATAATATGGAAACTGATGGCGGCTGGATGGAGTTGGAAATGGAAGATGCCAAATCCGGCGAGGAAGTGGCTTTTTTTGGTGCAGAGGAAATAGAACAGCGTCACTATACCATCACCCGAGAGCGCCTGGGGGCTGCCCTGAATTTGGATCTGCATCAGGGATTGTTCAACAAGTACTATCTGAGAACCATGTACAGCGAATTCTCAGACGATGAGTTCCGTCTGCGCAATGAATACAAGTTCGATAAAGGCAATTATTTAAGCGGGCAATCAGGCGATACGATGGCGTACTTTAGCGGTGCTGAAATGGACCGGGACAGCAAAGATCGCTACGAGGAACAAAGCATTTTGTCTGTGGTTGCTGGTGGTGAGCATCTGATCAAAGACTGGTTTGTAGAATACAGTCTGGTTTACTCAAAATCAGACGAGCAAGAGCCTGATCGACTGGATATCGCGTTTGCCGGTGAAGATTTGACTCTGGGATATGCCAGTCTGGGAGACACCCCGACTTTGTCCCGTAGTGAGGCTGCACAGCAATTAAGCCGTTTTGAATTGGACGAAATTGTTCACGAAAATAATCTGAGTGAAGATGAAGCGACCAGCTTTAAATTGGATCTGAGTAAAGAGCTGGTGATCGCTGGGCATAACGCTGAACTTAAGTTTGGCGCTAAGTATCGCGATCGTGAAAAGCTGAACTCAGTCAACGCTGTGGTATACGACGGCGGGTTTGATGATGTGACGGCAGAGCAGTTTAAAACGGGTGCACCAGAGTATGACCTGGGCGACTTTGGTCCGGGTTTATCCGAATCCGGATTGCAGGCCTACTTTGCGCAAAATCAGGCAGCCTTCGAGCGAAACAATCAGGAAACCGATATCGAGTCAAAGGGCCGAAGCTATCGCTCTGAAGAAACCGTCAGTGCGTTGTATGCCATGGTCAACATGGATTTTGGTAAACTAAACCTGATCACGGGTGTACGTTACGAAGATACTGAATACACCACGCGGGGTTATCAGGTGTCACTGGAAAAAGATAAATTAGCAGACACCGAGCAAGTCAATATCACCCCCTGGGAAGTTGAGAAATCCTACGACCATTTGCTACCCAATCTGACTCTGCGTTACGAGCTGGACGATGATCTGATTTCACGCTTTGCTTATACCCAAACCATTGCGCGTCCGGGATTTGAAGAGGCTGCAGCCTACCAGCTACTCGAAAGTGAAACAGATGAAGACGATGGTCAGGTGGTGACAGAACGAGAAGGTGAAGTTGGCAATCCAAACTTGGACCCGTATGAGTCTCAGAACCTGGATTTGTCCATTGAATACTACACAGGCAGTATTGGCGTTATGTCTGCTGGATTATTCCACAAGCAAATCGATAACTTTATTACTGAGCAGGAAGTACAGGATCAGGCACAGTGGGCGGGCTATAAAAAGGTCATGCAATTCGTTAATGGTGGCGAGGCAGACTTAACAGGTATTGAACTGGCTTACAGCAAAAACTTCAAAAATGGCCTGATGCTCTCAGCGAATACCACCCTAATTGACGCAGATGACAAATTGACTCGTCAGTCGGATACCGTGGCAAACCTGATGGTTGGATACGAAGATGACACCATAAGTGCGCGTCTGAGTGGTAACTACAAAAGTAAGGCCTATCTGAGCACCGAGAATGATGCACGTGTGTACCAGGATGACCACATGCAGTTAGATTTAAGCGCTAAATATTACTTCAACGAGCAAATGCAGGTGTACTTTAACGCCGTCAATCTGACGGATGAACCACTCTACATTTATCACGGTGAGCAAAGATACAACTTCCAGTATGAGCAATATGGTCGTTCATTCGAATTAGGCTTTACCTACACTTCATTCTAATCCTTGTTGGAGCGTGCCGGGCTGACCCGGCACATTTAAAATTATGACTTTAAAACGCATTGCATTTTCCTGCCTGAGCACTTCTTTATTGATATCGAGTCCTGCGATATCGGCCAATATTTCTTTTTTGGCGTTCGGTGATGGGGGTTATCACCCTGACTATCCCAAAGTAAAACATATTCAGAAGCCTAAAAATAAAGCGCAATTTATCGCCGCTGAAAAAGCGGATTGGCTCGAAGAGCATCGCCCGATGAGTGAGTTTAATCATGCCCCCGTTTATGTTTACCCTGACACAGACATTGCCACCGAGCAGACCGGGGCGCTGGCAACCGGTAAGGCCATGGCAACCTTGTGCCAGCTAAAACCGTGCGATTTTGCTATTCAACTAGGCGACAATATTTACCCTGATGGCGCTGGTGCAAATGATGGAAAAGATGATCAGCAACGTATGGACGATCTGATCTTAAAACCGTTACAGCCGTTATTTACGCAGCAACCTGAGTTAGTTGTGTATTCTGCTCTGGGCAACCACGACTGGAAAACGTCACGTAAAGGGGTGAAGTTGCAAACTGAATGGATGGCAAGTCAGCCAAATTTTACCATGTCTGAGCGAGGTTACTACAGTTACACCATAGGTAAGCCGGGTAATGACGTTGAACTGTTTGTACTCGATACCAATATGTTGCTTTCTGGACAACACTATTACGAGATCCCATTACGTCCGGACGGTAGCGAACAGGGGTTGGCCAGTGCTTTGGCTGCCGGACAGGCAGAGGTTGAAGACATTGAGCGTCATGAAGAGCCGGTTAATGGTGAAGATCATCGACAATTAGCCTGGCTGGCCAATGGCCTTAAAAACTCAAAAGCAAAATGGAAACTGGTGTACGGGCATCACATACTATGGTCGATAGGTGGCACTAAATATGATGAAGGCCATGTGTTAAGAAGGCTGATTTTGCCTGAGTTGTGTCAATATGCAGATGCCTACATCGCCGGTCATGAGCATGATCTGGAGTTATTAACGGATGATTGCAGTCGCGTTATGCCGGGCAATTCTAAACCTAAACTGCCCCTGATAATCAGCGGTGCAGCTGCAAAAATGCGCGGCACCCATACACCGTTTGCCCTGCAACAGGAAAAGCGTTATCCGGAATATGATCTGGTGTGGTCTAAAAGCTTTATTTGGGGGTTTGCACACATTGAACTGGATAATGACCAGGATAAGTTGAATGTGTCTTTTTACACCACTCCCCATGACCAAAGCGGTAAGCTCGAGGCCGAGCAGGCATTCAGTTTTCCAAAACGCAGTAACTGATGACAACTGGGGTGGCTTAGCGACCAGAGGCGTGTTACCCCTAGAAAATTTACTTTGATGCAGAACAAAAATTCATGGTATTCGGTAATTTGCACTATAGTTAAACTCACACAATATGATGCGTATACCGCTTGCTGTCATTAGTCGGGCAGAGTGCCGTTATGGTCGAATATGAGTTGAGTTGCTAATGAATACCAATGATCCATCGATGGAAGAAACCTTGTTTTTTGGTCAGTTGTTAGAGAATTCCTCCCCAATTGAATTACTCAAACAAATATTGATGCGCTCCCAACATGCCATAGTTGTCACAGATGCGGATCGTAGCCACGGTTATCGGATTGTTTATGCAAATCGGGTGTTTTGCCGCCATACAGGCTATGAGCTGGCAGAACTAATAGGCCAATCAACGGCCATTTTACAGGGGCCCAAAAGTAATCGCAGAGTCCTAGCCAGATTGAGCCCGGCACTAGAGGAAAACGGCTATTTCTATGGGTCTTCAGTTAATTACCGAAAAGATGGCTCAATGTATCCAGTGGAGTGGAATATCTCGGCAATCACCAATGAGGCAGGAGAGGTCACTCATTATATTTCATTGCAAAAAGATCTGACGAACATGCGTCGTCTGGTCAGGCAAATACGCGAATCAACCGACGTCTTTAAACAGTTTTATCAGGATTCAGCGCGTCAGGGCAATCGCTTTGGCGATGCTTCTGACTCTGTGCTTCGGGCCCTAAAAAGAAGTGCTAAGTTGTTAAACGGCAGGTTGCACCTGAAAGACAACGTTGAGCTATTTCAGGAAGCTTTTCCGTATCAGGAACCAGATGAAAACAGTTTCGATGAGCTGTTTTTTGATCTGGACGAACCATCGGAAGGAGGCGCAGATCAGCGATTGAACAAGCAAGCACTGACTGCTGAAGACTTTTGGGCGGACAGCCCAATTGAAGAAGATGATGTTGAGTCTATCGTCGGAGCGCTTAATGAGCTGGAATCAGAAACTGGCTTGATAGAGCTTAACGGTTACTCTGAGGCCCGGTTTAAAAATGTCGCGCGGCTATACAAAGAGCTCGCAAACACATTGTATTTTTGTATTGAATTTAATGACGGTGCATTAATGATTGATGAGGTTGCTGAGCGTTTGGACAGCCAGGCAACGGATCCGTCTTTTCCCATTGAATTTTTGCTGATGTTTAACAAAGATATCAGTAGTTGGTTGAATGAGGTGTTTGTTGAGCGTAAAACCGATAACGTGTTTGCCGGGGAGAGCAATGCTATTATGGCTGGCGAGCAGTTGTTATCTCTTATCGGCGGAAAACAAAACTCACTTTGACTGAACAGGGGGAAGTCGCGTTTATTGTGGACACGTTACGCGGTTGCTGGAAATTGTTGGCCTTTAGCGTTTTCCGAATCGACATCATGTGTTGATAAGTGAGGGATCTTCGGATTGTCCTAGAGAATTAATCGCATGGTGGTTGATCCTGAAAAGCCGACTAGCCAGTTTAGGTAAGGAAAGTAGTCCGTCTTAACTGGGACAAAACCTTTGGCCTCGTAGAGCTTTCTTGCTCTGGGATTAGTGTTGATAACATCCAGGCGGATGGATGAGTAGTTATGTGCCTGCGCATAACTGATAATGCTGTCCAGTAACTGAGTGCCGATGCCTTTGCCACGATGAGATTCTTTAGTCGCGATACCATCCATAACTAACTCCCGTGGTTTTGGCTTGCGTTCGTATAAACTAAGAATAACGCAAGCACGCATTCCCCCAACAATACCAAGGCGCCTGAATAACCCTGTTAACTTTATGCCCGCTGTGAGCGCGCCATTTCGGTCACTAAAGCCTGCGATTCCGACTGGCTGGCCGCTATCGAAAGCGACAGAGGAATACTCTGGCATAAAACAATGTGCTAGCAAGTCGAGCCGCTTTGCTTTGTCGGGGATAGCAGGGGCAAGTTTAGCACCAAACGCATCGTCGTAAATTTGCGCAATGGTTTGACTGTGTATGATATCCCAACCATGTTCAATGTTAATCTGCATTAGGTAAACCTGTAGCGTCTGGGCTCTCATGATTAAGCTGTCAGGCTTGTGATTGAAGCGCTGCTGAAATGCACATCATGTATCGATAGCAGAGCGCGCAACAGTCATCAATGATTCTCAGAGTTGTGACCTGACTTTTTGCATTAGTTTATTGTGTTTTAATATGGTGGGAAAGTAAAAAAGGATAACAGCTGGAATACAAAAGAGAGTGCCGACACTCCCTTATGACTTGTCAGTGTATATTACAATTTTTCAAGGATCACTTCTGCTTTACTGACCTCAAAGGTTTTCGGTGCTTCAACCAGAAGCTCTGTCACTACACCATTATCGATTATCATGGCATAGCGCTGTGAGCGGATCCCGCCAAACCCTTCAGTGTCCATATCCAGCCCCAATGCTTTAGTAAAGCTGGCATCGCCGTCACCCAGCATCATAATTTCACTCGCATTATGTGCGTCTCCCCAGGCTTTCATCACAAACGCATCGTTTACAGATACACACGCTATGATATCGACACCTTTGGCTTTGATCTTGTCGGCCAGAGCGACGTAACCAGGTAAATGGGCTGCAGAGCAGGTTGGTGTAAACGCGCCAGGTAGTGCAAACAAGACAACTTTTTTCTCTGCAAACAGAACGTCGCTGTGATGTGTGACCATGCCATCTGCCGTCAATTCACTTAATGTTGTCTTAGGTAAGGCTTTCCCTTGTTCAATCATGATTTTCCTCATCGGATATTACTGAGATTAAGCTTATTTTAGACTTAAAATCGCTGTTTAAACACAGATAAAACACAGGGTTAATACATGTTTTAGCAATTATTTTTGGTTTGGCAGGTGATAACCTGAACGACTCAGGTTATCACTGACGCAGGGGCGTTATTTGGAAGAGCCATGTATATAATTAAAAATATGGCTAACGTCGGCATTTTTGGCTGGGCCTGAATAAGTATGGCAGTCAAAGCAGTTCGTCGCGGGTGTCAGGTTGTGTGGTCCCGTATAGATAACTTCATGGAACTTGCGTCCTTGTTGTGCGTTGGTTTCCATGGTGGTGTTGGCAAGCTGAATGGAGCCGCGCTGATTGTCGCGGTTGCTGGAGGGCTGAGTGACATCATTCAACCAGAGCCCACCCACTAGCTCATATTTGGCGAGCACACGCAGCGAATTGTAGGTAGGCATACGCTTGAACACTTTATTTAACTGCTCATTGAGGGAGATAATGTTTGCCCGGTTATGTTCAGCCTGATTGTCTCCTTCTGCTGTTCCCTGCGCATAAACCTGACACACTTCAGTGGGTATGCCCACTAACGGTGAATCCCCTTTCTCCTTAGGATCAAAGGTTTTGTTGAATTTACAGTTTGTATCCGGGGTAGGCAATGAGGCAGTACATTGTTCGCTGGCAAAGCTCCAGTCTGAAATGGGCTGGTTGGTCTTTTGACAATCCGGTGCATTGTATTTGTGCTCAAAGGTAGCCCAGATAAACTCTGGGTGATCTGGAGTGCTAATGACTAAATGGAAGCCTACCATGCCATATAGTTCATCAGCATCCAGCTCTCCATTGTTATTCGTATCTGATTTTACCCAGACGTAGTTAGGCCGGTCTTTTTCACTGATCTTGCGCCAGGATGTTTTAATCTCTGTTGTTCCGGCTGGTAATGTCTGTGAACTTTGAGCGACGTCACACATACCACTATCAAACCGAGTTTCGTACAACACTATGTTGCCATTCTGGTCGTACAATACGGCATTGTTCAATGCCTGATTCATTTCATGGGGCGCTTTAAAGTCTTCGTCTGTGGTATGGGGATCTTTATCACCCCTGACAAATAACTTAGATTGCAATGTATTAGGGGCACAGGAATCCTGACCACCACCGAGGAATATACGATAGCGTTCTTCATTCAAAAAGGTACGTTCATTACCATCTGGTGCATTCACCAAAGCAATAAACCATTGCCAGGAGAATTGATAAAACTGACACAAGTTTTGCCCACCACCAGGAATTTCACTCGGTGGGTTGTCGGGGTTTGTGACCCATTTAATATTCGCCGGACAAAACAAGGGGTCCTGATTGTAAGCCGCATCGTCTGAACCTGTGGGCTCAGTGGAGCAGGCCAGTAATGTTGTGATGGCAGCTGTGATCAAAGAAAGCTTAAGGGGGTGCATAACAATTCCTTTCAATATCGAGACGGTCCTTTCTACTGTAGAGCAATGACAAGAAGTTACCATTACTGAGTATTACACAGATCAGATTACTTTGAGTTGAGTATGGGTTATCCGGAAGATGTACCTAGTAAGTTCATCCAACCCTTGTTTGATGTGAAAGGAGGCGGGAATTGCGATCTTGTGTAAACAAGCAAAGGACTGTGTCGCAGCCCTTTGCTTTAGCGATAATTATGCTGATTCAGCGTTGTTACAAATTTCTGGCAGTTTTTCCAGAATGCGTGTGATCATATGCTGAGCAGCGTGTTCTGCTGATCCCACAAATTCGCTGTCTCCATTTGCCCAGTTAGAGTCTGAGTTAAACCCTCTGACATGATATTGGCCAGCAGGCTTACCGTTAATAGAGTAACCCACTGTAGATACCGCCATACCATTAATATTTAACTGTTCGTTATAGGTATATAGCATGTTCAATTTTGGTGTGACTTCAACAACGATATCTTTAGTTGTTTCTGGGAGCAGGGGAGTCACAACATTCTGATGCACAGTATTAAACCATTGCTGAACACCTGTTGCGTTCACTTTCCAGCTGATTGCATCCTTGTTTTGGCGGATGTCTGAAACGGGGTTTACAACATAGGTGCATTTAGAATCGGCAAGTTTAGCTGCGATTTGTTGATGCGCTTTACTTACCTTTTTTGGGAGCTTGCTCACTTTCATCTCTACGTCGACAACAGCCAGAGCATTCGCTGAAAGTAGTGCAAGAGGAAGCAAAAGAGTTGTTAGTTTTTTCATTGTTTACGCCTTACATTCTTTCGGTAATTCTTTAACAAGTAAGTTGTCGGCCAAATTAACCAGTGAACCATTTTTATCTCTGATTTGAACCCGATTTCCCTCTCGCTCTGTAATCTTGCCTGAGCTTTTCATCTCACCTAATGCGTTATATCGGATATATTTGGTACCGGTAATACATGACTCTTCCTGAGCCACTTTAATATCATGTTCCAGCATTTCTCTAATCTCAGACAATGCTGTACTGACTGTTGTTCTGTATAAATCTGCGTTGTTATCATTCCATAGACGGATTGAATCCATACCACCGTTACCTACATTGTCAGAAATATAGGTAAATGAGTTTCGGTACGCAGGCTTTGAAACAGAGACCTTGCCTTGCTTAGCCACATAGAGTGTCGCGTTTGTTTCAAACAAAACGACTTTGAAATTATCAAAGAACTGATAGTGGGTGAAAAGGTAAAGCGCAGCCTCACCCTCTTTCAGGGCAGATATTTGTGCTTTGACTTTATCATCGTTAAGGTATTTTGTTTCTGCGCTGTCTTTGGTGTCTTGCGCGTTAAACTCAGAGATAAGCACCGGATTAAACTCTTCAACGATCAACTTGCGGAAGTTCAAATCAAGCGTATTGTTCAACAAAGGGGCTGCCACACCAAATGCACCGATCGCTCGGTCTTCATTTATGGATGAATCAATGGCAGAAGTGACTAATGCGCCAACCAGGCCACCTGCAACACCGCCACTGACACTATTAGATAAATTGACAGCGGGTCTGACTTCATCTTGTAGTACCAAATTGTAAGTATTGGTTTGCTTTGCGGCATCCCGTGTTTCTTGTGTCATAGGAATGTTCTTCATTCCCGAGCACCCTTGCAAAATCAAGCCGATAGAGCTTATAAGTAGTAGCTTTTTCATATATTTTTTAGGTTTTCACTGTTTAAAAGTTGGGCATTATATCGGTACCCTTTAGCAGGGTAAAGTATCAATTGGCGCGTTGGTTTTCACGGCGGGTTGCCAAGTAACAATGATTGATAGTATTGGTTATTTACAGCAAGGAAAGTATGTCGTTGCAGCTCTAGCACTCTGCTGTAAAGATATTCTCATGTGAAAAACTTATTGAGTGCGGCTCAATCCGACTGGTATTGTGGTAGCACCCAATCTTACCTCGGCAACGCACATTAGGGTGCTTAGTTTGATGCGATAACTAGTTCATATCTGAGGAGTTAGCCTGATGAACAGGTACTGGCAGAGCGCTAGAAATGCGGCTTTAATCATGCCTTGTATGGCATTCGTCCTGTCTTATTTTACTGAGTTGAGTTTACTTTTCTGTGCGATATGCCTTTGCTTGTTCATAATTCTTAGCCAAATAATTCATTTACCAGAAGAGCTACCTGGTGGGCCGGACAACCCGGATGGTAAAGAACTACATCCTAAATGGATAGTCTTGGTCGCTGCTCTTTTCTCACTCTTTTTAGTTTCACTGGGCTGGCTCTACCCCGATTTGTGGCATTACGTTGCGTTTATCAACTAGTGGCCGGACCAGGTGATTACCCGTATTTAGTGTCAGTGCGCATAGATATTGAAAGGCAAGCAGTGCTAGCCGGACTTTATTTTCCCACTCAGAAGTTTATAGTGCTGATACACTGTCATGTCAGCCATCGCTGTACATAAGGAGCAAGCGCTATGAATAAAGAGTATACAATTCGTACTATGACCCGTGATGAGGTGAATTTAGCAATCGACTGGGCAGCGCAAGAAGGCTGGAACCCCGGGCTTGAAGATGCACATTGCTACTATCAGGCAGATCCGCATGGGTTCCTCATTGGGCTGTTGAATGATGAGCCGGTCGCCGTGATTTCTGCTGTAAAATATAGCAGTTCGTTTGGCTTTATTGGGTTTTATATTGTCAAACCTGAATATCGGGGTCAGGGGCTTGGTCTTAAGATCTGGCAGGCTGCCATGGCCAGGTTGGAAGGATGCAATATTGGTCTGGATGGGGTGGTTGAGCAGCAAGAAAACTATAGAAAATCTGGTTTTGCGCTGGCGTATGCCAATCGCCGCTATCAGGGTATGAGTCATATGCTGGCAGATCAAGGATCAGAGCACCTTGTAGACCTTAATACCTTGCCTTTCGAAACCATAGCGCAATTTCTAATGCCACTTTTTCCTGCGCAAAGAACTGAATTTTGGCGTGCATGGCTTGCACAGAATAATGCTTTGTCTGTTGGTGTGATCATTGAGGGAGAATTACAGGGGGCAGGGGTTATCAGACAGTGCCGGGAGGGCTATAAAATTGCGCCTTTGTTTGCTAAAAATGCCTCTCAGGCTGAAGCTATTATGGGCGCATTGAGCTCCAAAATAACAGATGAAAGCGCTGTATTTCTTGATGTACCTGTGTGTAATTCAGAGGCCCTAACGCTCGTTGAAAAACTCAACATGACAGCGGTATTTGACACGGCGAGAATGTATACCAAAGAGGCTCCATCTATTGGTGTGGAGGAAACATTTGGCGTGACGTCTTTTGAAATTGGTTAATCAGATTAACCAACAAGCTTAAATGGCGCACGATAGTGCGCCATAGTGACAGATCACAGGCTAATGTTGTGTCTTAAAGTCACTTCACACGGATCATTGTCGCGTCCAAATGCAGACTGAATGAATAGCTCGTCGCCTTGCTTTAGATTGGTGAGGATTGCTTTAGTTGTGTCATATTGACGTTTTGCAACCTGATCGTTGAAATTAGTTGAGCTGTCTTTGTTAACATCGTAATAGATGTTGCACCCACCCGTTGCACCACTATTGGTTGTCCAGGACAAATTAATATTGTAGTTAGAAACACTGAAATTAAATTTCGCATTTTGGTTTTGTGAATAGGCATCACCAACCGAAATGGTTGTATGGCGTGCTTGTGGAACACCAGGACGAGGCTGCTCTTCTATACTAACGCCCAGAGACGCTGCCTGAGCTGCACTTGTCAGAGTAAGAGTGGCCAGAATTAACGATGTTTTTAGAATTTTCATTATAAATTTCCTTATGAATATTGAACGCGTTTGTACCTAATTAACAAACGCGTATTCATATTAGGGAAATTTAATCTTGGTGTAAAATTAAGGTTGTGTTAAATCTTACTTTTTGGTTCTAACGAGAGAGATCGAAGTCGCTTCAATTTGGATTTTCTCTTGTTTGAATAAACCACCGATGGCTTTTTTAAAGTTAGCTTTGCTGGTGGAGAAGGTTTTCTTAATCAGCTCTGGGTCTGATTTGTCACCAAGTGGCAGAAACCCATTGTTATCTTCCAACTTTTTAAGGATCTGTTCGCCCAACTCTGAGATTTTATCCATGCCAGGTTTTTCAAGTAAGATATCAATCTTATCATCTTCGTGAACTTGTTTTACATAACCCGTCATGCGCTGACCAATATACATACGCTTAAATACAGTATTGAAAAATACCATGCCAAAGTGCTGTTCGTTGACGATGACTTTGTAGCCTAGGTCAGTTTTAGCGGCGACAATTAAGTCAACCTGCTCAAATTTCTTGTACTGCGCGGGCGTCTTATTTAAAAATTTCCCTAGGTTACTTGATGCGCATAAACGCTTACTGGCGTTATCCAGATAGAGCTTGACCAGATAGCTGTATCCTTCTCGCATTTTTGGTTTTTGCTCGTTGTATGGAGCCAAGACGTCTTTACTAATCCCAAGGTCTAAGAAGGCACCTACTTTATTGATTTGTTTTGCACGTAGCAGGGCGAATTCACCCAGTTGTGCAAGTGGTTTTTGCGTGGTTGCGCAGGGGTGACCCTGGTTATCACTGAAAACAAACACTTCAACGTTGTCACCCGCTTCGAGGTGGTCGGGTAGCTCTTTGAGCGGCAAGAAAACATCGCCCTGTTCTTTGCCGTCCAGATAGGCCCCTTCGGCACAGATCTCTTCGATCATTAAAAACTGTGTAGTACCTAGCATGTTTATTCCTCGGTTGGCTTCTTAGGCTTTCTTCTTAGTGGTGCGTGTCCATCGACATCAAACGGTGCCGGGATCGCTTTTTTCGGTTGTTGTGGTTTGCGCTTAAGGACGCGCTTTGCCTTAGCTTTGGTGTCCGCTGGTTTACGCTTGGTATTCTGTTTAGGCTTAGTTACTTTTGGCTTAAATCCTTTAAACTTGGCTTCTAACCCTTCGACAGACTGAAACTGGACTGTCTCTTTGAGATAAGCAGCAATGGCTTCGTAACTTTTCCAATCTTTAGGGCCCACAAAGGATATCGCGTCACCCTTGAAACCAGCACGCCCGGTACGACCAATTCGGTGAACGTATTCTTCTGCCTGCTTGGGTAAATCAAAATTGATAACGTGTGATACATTCAGCAGATCCAGGCCTCGCGAAGCCACGTCTGTGGTGACCAGTACCTTAAATAACCCACGGCTAAAGGCGTCCATAATGTCGAGACGTTTGCTCTGTGCCAGGTCGCCTGCGAGCGCAACGGCCTTTATTCCCAGTTCATTGAGCATGTCGCTGAAGCGATTAGTATCTTGTCGAGTCGCAGTAAAAATAATGCACTGTTTTACATCGCTTTGTTGTACAAAATGTTGGAGCAGGGCTTCTTTATGATCCAGGTGATCAGCAAAGTACATTGCCTGGCGAATATCATCATGCTTTTCGTTACTGCCACTGAGCAGGATACGTTTTGGCGATTTAAGTAAATCTCTTGATGTGATCTCGACCTGAGCATGCTCAAGCGTTGCAGAGAATAACAAAGTCTGACGCAGGCGGTGATCAGCCGCATTGTTAATTGTAGAAAGCTGCTTTTCAAAGCCTAAGTCAAGCATCCGATCGGCTTCATCAAAGATCAACAATTCAAGGCCGTGAAGCTGCAAACTGCGTTGCTCGATATGATCGGTTATACGACCAGGCGTACCAATGACAAAGTGCGGGTCTTTGCGAAGCGCTTTTACCTGGTCGTTAAAGTTCTCACCACCGAGTACTTTAGTACAAGACATGGCGGTACCCGCTATTAACAAACGGCACTGGTTGAATACCTGTGTGGCCAGCTCTCGGGTTGGAGCAACGATAAGCACACGTGGGTCTCGTTTACTGAGCGCCTTTTGTTTCATGACGCGTTGTACGGCAGGCAGTAAAAATGCCAGAGTTTTTCCGGAGCCCGTTTTTGACTGAGCAAAGGTGTCATGCCCGGCAAGGGCTGTAGGGATGGCCTGAGCCTGGATCTCGGTCGGGGTTGTGATCCCCTGGTGTTCTAATTGTTTTTCAAAGCGCAGGTCAAGACCCAGTTCGGAAAATCTCAAGGTACTTTTCTCCAGTAATTATTTTCTAAAACGCAGCATTATAACAAACTAACTTCCACTACCACCATAACTTTACAGTGCTTTGTGCGAGTTCTTCGGTTACCGGGGGCAAACGGTTTTGCAATTATCCTTAAAATCCGTAAAATATCGCGCCTGGCGCCGGATTTGCGATCCGGTTAAGTGCTTACACGTCGTGCTTAAGTGTAGGCTGTTATAAAGCTTATTGAAGAGAAAGTTATGAATAACCATTTTGTTGTATGTGCCTTGTACAAATTTGTGTCTTTGCCAAATTATCAGGCGATCCGTCAGCCTTTGCTGGACGTTATGGAAGCCAATGAAGTGCGTGGCACTTTGCTACTGGCTGAAGAAGGGATCAACGGCACCGTTGCCGCTAAACGCGAAGGCATTGATGCCTTACTGGCGTGGCTTGATAAGCAACCTGGCCTGGATAATATTGTTTTCAAAGAGTCATATGACGAAACTTGTCCGTTTTACCGCACTAAGGTTAAGTTGAAAAAAGAAATCGTGACAATGGGTGTTCAGGGCATCGATCCTAAAGAAGTGGTTGGCACCTATGTTAAGCCACAAGACTGGAACGCCTTGATTTCTGATCCTGACGTGGTTTTGGTTGATACGCGTAATGATTATGAGATTGAAATCGGTACGTTCAAAAATGCTATCGACCCGAATACAAAAACGTTCCGTGAATTTCCTGAGTGGGCCGAGAAGAATCTGGATCCCGCAAAACATAAAAAAGTAGCCATGTTCTGTACTGGTGGCATACGCTGCGAAAAGTCGACTGCTTATATGAAGGAGCAGGGATTTGATGAAGTTTACCACCTTGAGGGCGGTATTCTTAAATATCTGGAAGACGTGCCCAAAGAAGAAACGATGTGGGAAGGCGAGTGCTTTGTATTTGATAACCGCGTTGCAGTTGATCATGATTTGAACAAGGGCTCATATGATCAGTGCCACGCGTGTCGTATGCCGATCACCGCAGAAGAAATGCAGCGTCCGGAATATATGGAAGGTGTATCCTGCCATCACTGTCATGATAATGTGACCGAAGAGCAAAAAGCCCGTTTTGCAGAGCGTCAAAGACAAATGGAACTGGCAAAGCAGCGTGGTGAGGGCCATATCGGTCATGAAGCACAGGAAACTTTACGTGCCCGTAAAGAGCAAAAACAAGCGAAGAAAGACGCGCAGCGCGCTAAATCAGCTTAAAACTGTGTATTAAGATCATAAAAGCCAGCACATTGCTGGCTTTTTTAGTTTATAAATCAAGAGCTTTTGGTTTGTGTTTGGCTAGGCAAACTAACAAACCCTGGCCATCACTTAAGCAGGTCAGTACAGTCTCAGTGGGCTTCGCGAGAGTAACAAAACTCTGAAGCACATGTGACGCCAACTGTGTGACAGCTTGCAGATCTGAGGTGTCATTGCAGGATTAAGTGATTGAGGTGACTTGGAAAGTTGCTTGATTTTCTTTGCTTTTAATCTCATTTCTAAATTTCCTTTTTTGTTTACAAAGCTCAATGGCAGCAACAGCATAGTTTGTACTGCTCAAGTAATTAATTTATAAAAAGCAGTTTCTTATAGCATTTCGATTAGAATGTGAAGATCTGTTCGGGGGAGATGCTAACTGCTATTCGTTAACTAATTGGTTTTATCTCTTTAGCCAGTGCTTTTATCCAGGCAGGCGCATGTCGCCGGTATATCAGGCACACCTGTTCAGTATTACCCTTCAAGTTCGGAGTCACTTCAAGCTGAGTGAGTTGCCAGGCTTCAATCATGTAGTCAGGCAAAAAAGCAACGGCCAGGCCGCATTTGACCAGTTCACACAGCGCTGCGTAATCGTTAACAATCCACTTTGTTTCTCTTTTAAAACTGTTGTTTGACCAACCATCACAACTTAGTCCACGTAATTCACCACAGAATGGAGACGTATTTGGTACGGCGAATGGGTAGTTCACAAGCTCAGCTGAAGTTAACGAGCGTTTGCCGGCTAATGGATGGGTTTTACCAACCGCTAAGTTTAAGGTTAACGCGCCAATTGTGATCATTTCGAGATCTTCATTCAAGTGCGGCTGGATCAGCTGAGTTGTCAGTGCTATGTCAACCACGCCCTTTTTAACTTTTTCGATTGCTGTGAGTTCGAAGTCGGTTTCATATTCTATTTGGATATCGCTAGCCGTCGCACCGATAATGCCTATCCAGCGATATTGGAGGATAGCCGGCGCTGAGATTCGGCAATTAAAAACTGGGCTTGTCGGGGTCAACATGGCTTTTACGTTATCTTTGAGGTCTAAAATCTTAATTGCCTCAGGTAACAGGCGTTTACCATTTTCATTAAGGACCAGCTGCTTCCCCACTCGGTCGAATAGCAATATACCCAGTGAAGACTCTAATTTTTTCAATGACTTGGATAATGCGCCTGGTGTCGTGTGTAAGTTGGTCGCTGCACTCTGAAGCGTCTTCGCATTCGCAATCTCGACAAATCGAATTAACTCTAATATTTCCATTTTGGAATTGTAATTTAAAATTTGGTAACGATGTGGAACTAAATATACCTTAAACTTACCAGGAATTTGATAAAAATAGAGGACCTTTCTTTGCTTAGGTGGTTATTGGTATTGTTTACGCCAGTTGTTTTTGCTCATCAGCACACTAGCTTTGGTGTGCATGGACTGGCATTGGTAAACGTAGAACATAAAATTATCGCTTCTCATTTGCCACTTCCGAGGGGAATGCATGCTCGGCAACTTATCTTTGAAGTGCAAGCCCAAGAGCAACAACAAAAATCTTTGATGCGGTTAATTAACTCAAATTCTTTAGTGACGTTTGCGCCCAGAGCCTTCGAACTTGACAAGTTACGCAGTGGGGAATTGGTTAGAGTGAACGGTCATGTTTATCAGGGGCATTTTGAACGAGGTGGTGTTCAAGCGCTAACCGGGCTAACACTCAAAGTAAAAGAGATACTACTTGATGAGCCTGTAGCGCTGGCTGACAATGGCCATTACTACGTCATACCACTCACCATGAACGATTGTTTGCTGGTGCATAAAATCGGCCATTTACCCAGTTTCGATCAGCTTATTCATGCAAAATGTCGAGACCAAACAACTTTACCACGGTTGCTGGATAGCGCGACTGATAAACCGTTGGATAAAATTACTGCCCTAAGAATACAGTTCGTTCGCTCCTTATACCTGGAAACACAAGACTTTATTGAACCTTAAGCTTCGGCTCCTTAGCAATACAAAAAGAGCGCCCCTGAAACCAGGAGGGTGTTGTTTTTGTAGAGCGGGCAGGCTGCTTGCCGGGCGTGACGGTAACCTGAACTTTGGACGCCAGGTGGCGCTGGATCAACCGCTGCAATTTGACGCTCTCAAGTTGCTCAAACGCTATAATCAGATTGTCTCTCGTGTTTTGCGGGAGCGCCACGCCAAGGTTGGCATCATTCGCACTTACCAGCCACAATAACAGCGCTTTTTTGGACGCATCCGGATAAGCATCTATCAATGCCGAAATCGGGCTGATAAGACGCTGAAAATTAAGCGTATGCCCCTGAATTGCAAATACGAGCAGCAGGTTTGTGCCAGCTGTAATATTGCCTGAGCGTTTGTCACTCGACTGATAACCAACCAGGGCTTCTCGGAAGTAAACTTCTGCCAAGTCGATTTTGCCTTCGTCCAATGCCAATGTACCTAGGTTATTGTTGACGTTTGCCAGTGCACGTTCATGATGAAGCCTGAGTGCGATGCTTTTTGCAGATTTGTAGGATTGCCTGGCAAGCTGGTAGTCATCCATATGCCGGGATAAAACGGCAAGATTGATCAGCAGCGCCATTCTCTTTTTGTCAGTCACATCAAGTGCCAACGCGCAGGTATATAGAGATTTGGCCTCTGCCAGATAGCCGAGACGCCTTAGCGCGATGCCCATTGCGCTGAGCATACTCGGCAGGCGGTTTTTAAAGTAAGCGTGCTGTTGTAGCTTAATCAGGGCAGCCAGTTCTGCTTCTATATCGTTTAAATTATTTGTGGCAATAGCGGAACGTACCTTGATTAAATGCCAGCGAATTTGCTGTGGGGGAGTGAGATTACTTATTGATTTAACTTGCCTGAGTAGCAGGTAAGAGTGTGAAGGTTCAACAATAATGTAGTCTTCAGCTTCTCTCAGGATATCCGCGGAGGAGCGTTGGCCTGATTGCGTTTGAGGTGTGGCTGAAGCAGATAAGCCATATAGTATGCTGATGAGTAGTATTAACAACTTATAGTGCAACGCATACTCCTGAAAAGTGAGTGAACGACGAAACACTTTTTAAGATAGCGCAATAAAGGAAAGGCGTCTACGTATTAGGTATACGCCTGGAAAGGGTTTGCATCAGAGAAAAGCGTGTTCTTGTAGAGTTTTTTCAACCACACTCAGGTTTGTACCATTAATGACCTTATTACCAATAATGATCTGTGGGATGTCAGCGCGTTTAAGGCTGTCAAACAGAGAGTTTATCCTCTGATCATTGGATTCTATGTCTCTGCTTAGGTAATCAATATTATGTTTTTTAAAGTAATCTTGAACCTGTTTACAGTATTGGCACCAGTGTGTGGTGTATAAAATGACACGCTTGTCAGTTCCCTCGTAATGGGCAGATGTATCTTGTGTGATTATATTCGGATGATGAAGCAGTTTTAGATAGCCATATTTGAGCATGACGCCCAGGCTTAAACCCAGCAATAACATCAGAATAAACACCGCACTTCGTTTAGCTCGTTGCTCCATAATTTTCCTTATTATTGTTTTTATTTGATCCAGTCTGCAAACTAGCAGGCAGGTTAAAGTTACAAAAGGGTACAGATTGTGTCAATTATTTTAATAAATAATCGACGACAGTCGTTAAATTAACGATGACCTGACTGGGTTGATTGAATAGTTGCACTGGAATAGGGGCGTTTTTTGCATACTATGAATGTACTCCAGGTCAGTAATGAAGCGACACAGAGCGAAATGCAGGTTGCAATAGCGGCACCAGTAATACCATGTGTAGGAATAAGCAGCCAATTTAGCGCAGCATCCGTAACAAGTGTTAACAAACCAATGATTACCACGTATTTTCCTTTACCTGTGTATTGCAGCCAGGTTGAAACAAATGCTGTGACTGCCCAAAAGCATGATCCCAAAATTAGATATTTCAACGCGTCATGGGCGGTAAAAAAATCTTTGCCAAATAGCTGTAACAGATGAGCGCCTGATATCAATAGCCCAACTGTCAGTATTAAAATGATGACAAGCATAATCTTCTGACCTTGCCATAACACCCGTTCTGCGTACTCTTCGCCTTTTTCTAATGCTTGGCCTAATAGAGGGACGAAAAGTGCAATTACACTGACTTGTGCAACAGGGATCATATGTGAAGTTGTAACAGCACCGGCATAATGTCCAACTTCATGCTCTAGCGCCAATAATTCAAGCATATATAAATCCAACTGGGATATGGCAATTGTCACCAACATGGCCAGCATCATTGGGATAGAGGTTGCCAAAAGCTGTGACTGGTTGCGAACCGGTATGACAGGAGACAAAGTAAGGAGGTTTTTTCTGTAAAGGATGAATAACTGCCATGTTGTGATAAGTGCTAAGATCACAATGCCGGCAATGATCACCTGCCAAAGGTAAACCTGATCTAATAAAGAGGCTAATGCTATGACTACCAGTGTTTTGCCCGCGGGTAGAATGATACGCCACGGCAAGTTGGCGTGTACCAATAATTTTGCGCTTTGCAACACCCGGCTCAATATCGCACCCGCCGCGATAAGAGGGATCGCGGCCGAGATCCACAGCAGTGCATGGTGCTCATCGGGTGACCAACTTCCCAAATGAAGGTAGCCACTCAAATAGGACAACGAGAAGAGTAGTAGAGAAATGCCGACGGCAATTTTGCAGAAGAAAGTGACGAATCCACCGACTTCACCCTTTGCTTTGTTGGCCAGAGGTTTGGCTAAGAACTTGGGTGCAACACGGTCACCGCCAAGCAGAGCCAGTACGCCGCAGATGGTGGCATAGGCATAAGCAACTTTATAGTCACCGTATTCATGTGCACTAAGCGTGCGGCTCAAGCTCAGGTTAAAGGCATAATCAGCTAAAAAACCGATAATAACGGATGCACAAAGTGTCAGAGCACCCTGTTTTAGGTAATTGTCTTGCTGCACGATTAGGCCGTCACTGATTTTATTTGAACTTCTGTAATTATAGTGTACCGAGTTACCTGGTTAAATTTCACGACATTACACCGGAAAAGGCGCGGGTGTATCGTATGCCAGGGCAATGTCTATGCAGCGTAGAGCGGCTTGCTTATCACCTTGCACAAACGCAGAGACCGTAGCACCTTCTTTGAGTAAACACAGCGCGTCGACAAGCCGGTCATTAGGCCGGGGCAGCTTATTGGTGATGAGCTGTCTGACGGCCACTTTATGACTGGCACAGCGGTCCTGAATTTGCCTGTCCAGCGTCACCGATTCACTGGCTGTATTGATAAAAAAGCAACCCCGGAAGCCGCCAAGTTCTGTAACACGATCGTTGAACCAGTCGTTAAGCGCGTAGAACAGTTGG
This sequence comes from Pseudoalteromonas rubra, assembly GCF_000238295.3. Classification (NCBI taxonomy): domain Bacteria; kingdom Pseudomonadati; phylum Pseudomonadota; class Gammaproteobacteria; order Alteromonadales; family Pseudoalteromonadaceae; genus Pseudoalteromonas; species Pseudoalteromonas rubra. Next base: position 274,206 of record NZ_AHCD03000035.1, on the reverse strand, counting down.
TTGACCAATTCTTCATTGGTTTGGGGATCAGTCAGTCTTGCTTCAAGCCACTGCAAATATTTTTGGTCACGAAGTGTTAAAGCAGCCAGGATCAGATCGTCTTTTGAACTGAAGTGATGATAGAGGGTCTTTTTAGCAACGCCGCTGTATGCAAGGATCTCATTGATCCCAACTGCACCTGTGCCTTTTGCATAAAATAACTCTAACGCACTGTTGAGTAATAACGCTCGCTTGTCTGACATATCTTGCCTCCTGACGTTTAAGCATATCTTGACATGGGTAGACAAACTTGTCTACATTGGTGGGTAGAACGATTTGTCTACCTACAGGAGGGTGTGTGTCTAGCTGGACAGTTTCTCTATCGGCCGGATTAGGTTCAATGTTGGCTATTACTATGCTCGCGTTGCTCGGGACCGACGCGCATGAGTATTGGCTGTTGATGGCTGCTTTTGGTGCATCTTGTGTATTAATTTTTGCTGTGCCCGATAGTCCGCTTGCTAAAGCACGTAATGTGATTATCGGTCATTGCCTGACTGCTTTGGTCGGTGTTGTGTTTTTCGCTTTTTTACCTGTCAATGCGATTACGCTGGGACTGGCGACAGGCCTGGCTGTATCACTCATGGTGTTGACTAAAACGCTGCATCCGCCTGCCGGCGCAAATCCGCTATTTATTATGCTTAGCGGGCAAAGCTGGACATTTTTACTATTTCCAGTGTTAACCGGCGCTGTCTGTTTGGTCATATTCGGCCGCGGTTACCATTTTATATGTGCGCGTTGGCCTAAATTTAGGTTCAATAGAACGAAGCCTTAACAACAGAATGCATACAAAAGTAAATAGTAGTGATTATCAATACTGTTTGTGTATAATGTACAGGATGATCTTCACGTTATGACAGGGAGTGAAAAGTGCTTACTTCTATATTGGTCTTTGCGCTCATCGCAGGGTCCTCTGTAATTTATCTCAGCAACAAGAACCAGCGTTGGCGAAAAAAACACATTAACAGTCGTTGGCGTATCCTCGCATATTTCCTATTCATAGTCGCATTGGCTGGCTTTTATAACGGTATGAGTTTACCTGTTAGCCTGTTTATCTGCTTAATGGTGATTATGTTATCGCTTATGTTTATTCCGTTTTTGGTTTTGATGGTGAGAGATAAATAATGAAAAACTATACACCGATACAAGCTGATTGGTTTAGTAAAACGCTGGCTGGTGTTATTGGAGGCGGATTATTAAGTTTCTCTATCGTCGGACTGTTCGCCTGGTTTGGTCCGTCAGGGTTGACGTCCTCTATTAGTAACACTGAATTATTGTGGCGAACTCAGTTTAACATGTGGCTGAGTGTGCCAATTTGGTTGTTGGCTCTGAGTTTTACTTACATGTTCAGAAGCGGTGCTCAGGCTTGGTTTTACCTGTTGTCAGTCAGTGCTGCGTGCTTTGCCGTATTAGCGATATTAAGGGGAGTGTCATGAAGGTAAGAGCGGATATTCTGAGAACTTACCAGAGTTTGCACACCTGGACGGGGATCACTTCCAGTTTATTACTGTTTATCGGTTTCTTTGCGGGTGCTTTGGTGATGTTTGCGCCTGAGATTGACCGTTGGGCGACGCCGACAAAACATCAGATGAATTCAATTGAATCTGAGCGTTACGATGTACTATTGGAAACGGTTTTACAAACGCACCCTAAAGCTATAGACAGTGTCAGCTTGCATTTTAATGAAGCACTCTCGCCGGTAAGCTGGTATGAACAGGGGTCGACACGGGGGCTGAGGCTGGATGATATTCGCTGGCATGCAACCTTGGATGAAAATAACCAGCTGGTTACTGAACTGGTTCCCGTCAATACTTTATCTGCGTTACTGGATATGCTGCACCGAACTGCAGGCATCGGAGGTGAAATTGGCCATACTCAGGCTGGCGTCTTCGTACTGGGCATTGCTGCCGGTTTGTACTTCCTGGCTTTGGTGTCGGGCGTGATATTTCTGTTACCCACATTAGTAAAGCGATTCCTTGCTGTTCGTAACCAAGGAGAAAGAAAACGGTTCTGGCTGGATGGGCATAATTTGCTGGGTATTGCCAGTTTACCATTTCACGTTGTGATTGCATTTACGGTGTTCGTATTTGCTTTCCATGATTTGCTGTATGGTGGGCTTGCTCAGTTGTACGGTGATAAACCTCTTTTCCCTCGCAATCCTCCTTCACAAATTGAACGCAATATTGCTGATTTACCTAAGGTGAGTGAGTTGATTGCAGCGGCGGAATCTCATGCTCCAGGCTATCAGGTCGTTCAGATTAAACTTAACAACCTCAATAAGCCTACTGCTTTTGCGACCATTGATGTCGTTAATGACGCAGAAGTGGCCAGAGGGGCGCTGCACGACTTTATCTTTATAAACCCTTATACACTTGAGGTGGCGTCTTCCAGCGTTGCAAACCCAGAACAAACGATCTGGGCGAGGATTGTATCAAGTTTCTTCAGTTTGCACTTTGGTAGTTATGGTGGTGACCTTGTTCGCTGGGCGTATTTTTTCATGGGAATGGCGGGTGCCTGTTTGTTCTATTCGGGTAACATTCTCTGGTTAGAAAAAAGACGACAAAAGGGCACTGTACAGCGGCGTTCTTATCGTGTCATGGGCGCGCTGACCGTAGGTGTAAGCCTTGGAGCAATGATTGGTATCGCAGCTGTATTTGCAAGCAATAAATGGCTGACACTGGCACCAGTGAATATTAATCAGGCCTATATGTTTGTTTACTATGCGTGTTTTGCATGTGTGCTGGTAAGTGCCTTTGTTTATGGACCTGCCAAAACAGCGATTAACGGTTTGAAAGTGCTGGCACTATTGTGTGTTGCGATACCCATCACCTCGGTACTGGCTGCCACGGCTCCTGCATTAAACTTGTGGACGCCGGATAGTCTGGGGACTTTGATGGTGGAGTGCGTTGCGCTCTTGTTTGGATGTTTGTTTTGGTTTATGTCTGTATCTGTAGAGCGCAGAGCTGCCAATAATGAGCCTGGTAGCCTCTGGTATCTACCAAAAAGCAGAGCGAATACGTCTGAACTGACTGTTAAACACAGTTAAGTGATAACGGCAGGGCTTAGTTTGCTCTGCCTTTATTTTTCTCAAATGCAGAACACATCATACGGCTTCATTAGTACAACAAAGTTAGCTTATTCGTAAGAAGCCGCAGCATACTATCTTTACAGGAGGCGGGATCGGCCAAGCCCTGGAGCAGGGTCATAAAGTAGCAGTCCATCATCACAGTTGCTTTTATTTCGTCATACTCTTGCTCTGCAAAAAGGAGCGCTTTAAAGGCCGATATCTGATCGGCAAAATAGGCCTGATGCCAAAGCAAATCGGTGAGTAGTGCCTGACTGAATTCACGGTGTTGCAAATAGAAATCGAACAAGTGGCTGGCATAGTGGCGTAATTTAAGTCTGGCAGAATGATGTTTGTCCGTACTGATGGCATTTTCTATTACCGCATCGATACGCTGGTGCATTGCCGTTTTTAAAATATCCACTTTACTTGGGAAGTGGCTGAAAACAGTCCCCACTGCGATACCCGCCGCTTTGGCTATTTGGCGAGTAGAGGTCTCCTGGTAGCCATGTGCAATAAACAGTTGCCAGCTTTCATCCAGAATTAACTGTTTTGTTTTTTCACTTTTCTTCATTGCGTTTCTACGTCATGCTTTTCAGTATTATACCATGATAATTGACCTCCCATGCATAAACAACCGTAGCTTAATCAGCACGTTAGTCGATTTTAAACAACTATGAAAGTTGCCACTTCAGCGCAACAGAACAGCACTTTCTCGTATATTAGCAGTGTTTGCACCCGTTTGGTCTTGACAATTGAGCGTGCTCAATTAAAAATGTGAGCGCGCTCAATTAATGGTAAGGAGGTTATATGTTGCAGCGAATTATTGGTTATGTTTTATTTATCCCTTTCATTATGTTCTACAGTTATGTGCTTGGCCCGGTGCTTAAAGCTGTGCTGATCCCGGGCGGGTTAGCTTTACTCTTTTTGATTTTAGGCCCTGATGCATTTTTCTATCATTGGCGCCAAGCGCAAGTTGGGCAATCCGAGATTGAAGTACAGGAGGGTCAGCCTGGCGAATCTATTTAGTATGGAAATGTCGATTCGCTTTGCCGCGTCACTTGGGTATAATACGCCTGAAGTTGGCGCATACCCCAAAAAACTGCGCCTAAATCGTTCAATTTAAACTGAGGAATAATTATGACGGTTGGCATCATTATGGGCTCCAAGTCCGATTGGCCTACAATGCAACACGCAGCAGACATGCTCGATAAGTTCGGTATTGAATATGAAACAAAAGTTGTTTCTGCGCACCGTACACCACAGTTGTTAGCTGACTACGCTTCCTCAGCGGCAGAGCGGGGCATTAAAGTTATTATTGCAGGTGCCGGTGGTGCTGCACATTTGCCTGGAATGGCCGCTGCGTTTACCAGCCTCCCTGTGTTAGGTGTGCCTGTGAAATCGAAAACGCTGAATGGTGTAGATTCCTTGTTGTCTATCTGCCAAATGCCTAAAGGCGTCGCTGTCGGTACGCTTGCTATTGGTGATGCTGGTGCGGCAAATGCAGGGCTGCTCGCAGCTCAAATATTGGGTTGCCAACAACCAGAAATTTTCGACAAAGTAGAAGCGTTCCGAAAGGCACAAACTGAAACCGTTCTGGCTAACCCTAACCCAGCAGAGTAGTAATGAAAGTATTAGTTTTAGGCGCAGGCCAGTTAGCTCGCATGATGAGTTTGTCTGCTACGCACTTAGATATACAAGTCTCTGCATATGATGTCGCGACTCAGCAAATTATTAACCCGGTAACGTTCGAAGCCCACAGCGCAACACTTGAGCAAGCAATTGCGGATGTCGATGCGATTACCGCAGAGTTCGAGCATATCCCGGCGGATATTTTGTCGGTATGTCAGCAAACGGGTAAATTTTATCCAGGAGCCGAAGCCATACTGACCGGTGGCGACCGGGCTAAAGAAAAAGCCTTGCTTGAAAAAGCCCAGGTAGCCTGTGCCCCATATGCGTTGATCACTGAAAAAGCACACTTTCTGGCAGCAATTGAAAAACTGGGTAAACCGCTTGTCGTTAAAACATGCCAGGCCGGCTATGACGGCAAAGGCCAATGGCGTGTAAAACATGATGATGAAGTTGAGACTATCTGGCAGGAAATGTCTGAATTTTTAGCAGCCGGGACCGAAGCTGCACCTCATGCCATTATCGCTGAACAAATGATCCCATTCGACCGTGAAGTGTCAATCATTGGGGTGCGAGATCGCAGTGGTCAATGTCGCATTTATCCGTTGACAGAAAATCAACATACCGACGGTGTGCTAACACTATCTGTCGCAGGCAAAGAAAAATCGACAATTCAGGCTCAGGCAGAATCGGCATTCTCAGCATTAGCCAGCGAACTTAATTATGTTGGCGTGCTGGCGATTGAGTTTTTTGATGTCAACGGCACGCTATTGGTAAATGAAATAGCACCGCGGGTGCATAACTCAGGACACTGGACACAACAAGGTTGTCACGTCAGTCAGTTTGAAAACCATATCCGCGCCATCGCAGGGCTACCTGTAGGTGATACCACTCTGATCAGGCCAACAGCCATGATCAACGTGTTGGGCCAGGAAAACATTCCAAATGACGTGTTGCAGATCCCTGGTGTAACCAGCCACTGGTATGGAAAAACCGCAAAACCAGGCAGAAAAATGGGTCATATCAACGTGTCAGCTAACAGCTTACACGAGCTTGGCGAGCGCCTAGCTGACTTGGCTGAGATACTCCCTGATTCAGCTTACCCTGGGATAGCTGAGACAAGCCATGCTCTAATCCTCAACTAGGGCTAACTGCGCCGGTGATTATAACAATCCGGCGCAATTTTATCTGGTGACTGGGTGCGAGCGGATATATGTTATTAGAACGACCAGGCTTCCACAAAGCTTTATTTTTATTCACCTTCTTATTTGCGCTATCGCCATTTGCCAGCGCCTCATCAGCACTGTTCATCGGACTTGGGTTTGCACTTATATTGGGTAATCCGTTACCTGATTTATCCAACAATGCATCAAAGTGGTTACTGAAGCTTGCCGTCATTGGCTTGGGGTTTAACGTTAATATCGAAGAAGTACTCGCTGTCGGACGGAGCTCTCTGGTATTAACCATCATCAGTATTACAGCAACGATAGGTTTGGGCGAAATTCTTAGTCAAGTGTTTCGGCTAAACCGCAATACAGGCACGCTGATCTCATTTGGCACTGCAATTTGCGGTGGCAGTGCGATTGCTGCTATGGCCCCGGTGATTAAAGCCAGACAGGATGAAATCGCCATTTCACTGAGTGTAATTTTCGCTTTAAATGCGCTTGGCCTGCTCATTTTCCCCTGGCTTGGGCATTATTTCTCGCTTTCAGAGAATCAATTTGCTTTATGGAGTGCACTGGCGATACACGATACCAGCAGTGTGGTTGCAGCAGCTTCGGTGTATGGACCTGTTGCTCTTACGATGGCAACAACGATTAAACTTACCAGGGCGATGTGGATCGTGCCTTATGCTGCTATGGCAGGTGTGTTCTGGCGCTCTTCTGAAAAAGCCAGTATTCCTTTGTTCATCATCGGCTTCATAGCCGCGGCAATGATCAACACCTGGTTGCCACACTACCAGCCTGTGTGGTCCGTACTTTATAGTGGTGCTAAGTCAGTATTGGTTGCGAGTTTATTTCTGATAGGGAGTGGTGTTTCTATGGCAATGTTGCGTCAAAGCGGCTGGCGACCGTTCGCTATGGCATCGATACTATGGTTTATCGTCAGTGGCGTTATGCTGCTACTGATTTTGGATGGGCTGATCACACTTTAAAGGACACAGGCTTTGCAAATGAAGTACTACAGGGTCAATACCCTAAGGTAGATCAGGGTATTACAAAAAAAATAAAAAAAATGAATTTTTTTGGAACTTATTCTGTCACTCGCAGGTCTACTTTTATGAGGCGTGGATAGGCCTCATTTCATACTCGTTGTCCATCAACGACTATGTGAGCGCAGAGAGTATTTGGCCAGTAGCTTTACTGGCCTTTTTTTTGCAATAAACGCTCTGTCTGGTTGTTTATCTAAAATTGTTCGAATTATCCGGTTTCATTTGCTTAAATTAGGCTTCAATTGCAATTTTAGATAATTCATAAAATGAAACAATCTCTTACTTCTCTCGCCGTAGCATCCGCGTTATTTTTAGCTGGATGTCAGGTCACACAAAACAGTAATAATAATCAAGACTCTCAAATCACGTCTCCAGCAACTGTAGCAACCACTGTCGAAGCAACAGGCTCTCAGGCGATTACTCTGGAACAAGCTATGGCTGATCCAGACTGGCTTGGCAGAAAGCCCGAAGGCGGTTTTTGGAGTGCAGATAGCCAATCTGTTTTGTTCAAGCAAAAACAATCAGGGAGCAAATTAAGAGACACGTTTAAGTACGATGGACAAGGAATCGAGCAGGTAAACTTATCTGACAAACACCAGGTAGGTGCGGATGATGCTGTTTATTCACATGATGGTAAGTTACAGGCTTATGTCTTTGCAGGAAATGTGTTCGTTAAAGATATCAGCAGTAATCAGGTACGACAGTTGACCAGATCAAGTCAAAGCGCTCAACAACTTCAGTTTTTGATTTCAGGACAACTTGCGTATCTTGCAGACAATACGTTTTATGCGATAGACCTTAACACTGGCCTGACGACTGAGCTGGCTAATTTGATAGTTGAAGATGCACCGCCGGGCGTCACTGAACCAACCAGTTATATTGCGCAAGAACAGCATCGGTTGATTGGCTATGTCGCACTGCAGCACAAGAACGCCAAAGATGCACAGAGCCGCAAAAAAGCGTTAGTAGATCAAAATAGCACCTTAGATAATAATCTCTTTTACCTGGGCAAAGACCAGCGCATCGTAGAGAGTAGTTTGTCTCCGGCTGGTGATAAACTGATAGTCGCCACGACCAAAAATATACCTGAACGTAGTGCTCAGGATATCATGCCAAACTATGTTACACAGGATGGTAACATCGACCCGGTGAAGGCGCGTAGTCGCGTCGCTGATAATAAACCGATTAAACACACACTGATATTTATTGACCTGAATACCAAGCAGCAGCAATCACTGGAATACGATACGTTACCTGGTTTTGACGAAGATGTGCTGGCAGAAGTCCGCAGAGAAAATGCAGAGGCACAAGGTAAAACTTACAACAGCAAGAAAGCGCCACGTCACATCACGCTGATGCTTGACTGGGGCTGGGACCAATCTCCCATCCAATGGAATACGCAGGGATCTGAAGTTGCGGTAATGCTTGAGTCCTGGGACAACAAAGATCGTTGGATTGCCACCGTTGACTTTAGTAACAACAAACTTGTGTCTCAGCACCGTCTGCACGACCAAGCTTGGGTTAACTATACACACAATGATTTTGGCTGGCTAAATAACAAAGACACGCTGTACTATCTGTCTGAAGAGTCAGGTTACAGCCATTTGTACACCAAGCCCCTAAATGGGAAAGCGACCCAATTAACGGCAGGAAAGTTCGAGGTTTCAGAGCTGACGCTCACCAAGGACAACGCTGCCATCTATTTTAAAGCGAATAAAAAGCACCCAGGTATTTACGAAATATACCGTGTAAATTTGCAATCTGGTGAGTTGGAAACATTAACCAATCTCGATGGTATGACAGATTATGTATTGAGTCCGGATGAGAGCAAACTCTTGTTGACGCATTCAAAAATTGTCATGCCTCCAGAGCTGTTTATTGCAAACGCACAGCCTGGTAGTGAAGCAAAACAAATTACCAATACAGTATCAGAGGCGTTTTTAAGTAAAAAACTCATTGCACCTAAAGTCGTTGCGGTACCATCTAGCCATACCGATCAACCTATTTATGCGAAAGTTTACTATCCTGCAGATTATCAGGAAGGGGAACAAGGCAATACGCGTAAAGCGGTGATTTTTAACCATGGTGCGGGATATCTGCAAAACTCTCATCTTGGCTGGTCAGTGTACTTCCGCGAATTTATGTTTCACTCTTTACTTGCCAGTGAAGGGTATGTGGTGATGGACATGGACTACCGGGCATCAAAAGGATACGGGCGTGACTGGCGTACGGCTATCTATCGTCATATGGGTAAGCCGGAAATTGAAGATTTGGCTGATGGCGTAAACTGGATGGTTGAAAACGTCAATGTCGATAAGGGCGCAGTCGGCACCTATGGCGGATCGTATGGTGGATTTATGACCTTTATGGCTTTGTTCACACAGCCTGAATTATTCCAGGCTGGGGCAGCACTTAGACCGGTCACAGATTGGGCTTATTATAACGACCCTTATACGTCTAACATTCTAAATCGTCCGGCGGATGATCCTATTGCATATCGTCGCAGTTCACCGATTTATTTTGCTGAAGGCCTCAAGAAGCCTATGTTAATCAATGCTCCCATGATTGATGACAATGTGTTTTTCCAGGATGTCGTTCGATTGGTACAAAGACTGATTGAACTGGAGAAGGAAAACTATGAAACAGCGATTTACCCGGTAGAGCCGCATGGTTTTGTGCAGCCTTCGAGTTGGCTGGATGAATATCGTCGTATTTATAAGTTGTTTAAAGAAAACTTATAATTGATGCGTGGCGCAGGTCATTCGGGCTGCGCCACAACCGAGTTATTTTTTTTGCCACAGTAAAGGCAATGCCAACACCAAACCGCCAACAGCACCAATCAAGTGCGATTCAATGGCAACACGTGATGAAATGAGCTCGCCAACCTCAGCGCTGGGTCCGGCGTATTGTTCCCAGGCAAGCTTACCTAGAATACCTAAAAACAGCAGAATACCGGTTCTTTCACCGACTTTGATGTCTTTTATCGCTCCCCAGACAATTACACCGTGAAGCAGTCCGCTTAGCCCGGTATAAATACGAATATCCGGACAAAATAGCCAAATACCAATTCCTGTCCAAAGCCCGAGTAACAGCAGGTGTATCGCATAAACTTTGGGCGTGCGGTATTCTGCATGTAATACCCAGATAAACCCGATACCAATGACATTCAGCAACCAGTGCATCCAATTGGTGTGAACATACTGACTGGTCCAGATCCGCCACAACTCGCCCTGACCGATCAGCGTACGGTTAAACAGCAATAACTCCTGAACGGGTGGCAACATAAGCAATGTACAAAAGGCAATCAAAATCGCGGGCGGTAAGACGTAACGGGGTGCTAATGGCAGATCAAACATAATATTTCTTAGAATTTTTTTGCATATTGTGCCTGTTTACTTTTATGATGCCAATCATCTATCAGAAGATTTTCCAGACTCTATGAAACATCGCCTATCACTGGCCGCTCTGGCGCTTGGCGCCGTATTGCCATTCACTTGTTCAGCATTAGACAATAACACCAGAGAAGTCAGAGAACCCGAGGCTGCGACCGGACTGCAGCTAAAAAAAGAAAAAATCGCCAAAAAGTATATGGTGGTTGCAGCCAATGCACATGCCAGTAAAGCAGGGCAGCTAATGCTGCAACAAGGTGGTAGTGCTATTGATGCCGCTATTGCTGCTCAGCTGGTGTTGACGCTGGTAGAACCGCAGTCTTCGGGTATTGGCGGAGGTGCGTTTATTCTTCACTATGATAAAGAAAATGAATACCTGACAACTTTTGATGGTCGTGAAACAGCGCCGCAAGGGGCAAAACCATCGCTATTCTTGGACAAAGAAGGCAAACCTGTGCGGTGGATTGAAGCCGTTGTGGGTGGCCGCTCTGTTGGTACGCCAGGTATTTTGCATGCTTTAAAACAAGCACATGACAAGTATGGCAAACTTAAGTGGCGTCACTTGTTTAAGCCGGCAATCGCGTTGGCTGAAAATGGCTTTAAGGTATCACCTCGGTTGCACATGCTATTAAAAAAGGAACTAAACCCGGGACTAACTAAATTGTCTCCTGCCAAAGAGTATTTCTACCCTGACGGTAAACCACTTGAAGCAGGCACTTTGTTACGTAACCCCCAATTGGCAAAGCTGTACCGAGAAGTGGCGGAATTTGGCCTCAAAGGCTTCTATGAGGGTAAAAATGCTGATGACATAGTACGTGCTGTGCAAAAAGCGGAAATTGCCCCGGGCACCTTGTCTTTGGCGGATCTAAAAAACTATCATAGCAAAGAACGAGCGCCGATTTGTACTCGCTATCACAGTTACCGGGTGTGTTCGATGGCGCCGCCCAGCAGCGGTGGCATTGCTGTTTTACAGATCTTAAAGTTACTGGAGGGCAAGAAGCTCAGCCAGTATAAACCGAACGATCCTGAGGCCATTCATCTGTTTACTCAAGCCTCCCGATTGGCGTTTGTCGACCGAAACTACTATATCGCAGACCCTGACTTTGTTGAGGTGCCAACACAAGGCTTGTTAAACCCAGCTTATCTCAAGCAACGCGCCTCGTTAATTGGTGAAAAAGACAATAACGATTTCCCGATTGGCGACCCGAGTATGGGCGCGTTAGCTTATGCTCAGGATGACAGTTACGAACTGCCATCAACCACACACTTGTCTATTGTTGACGCTGAGGGGAATGCCGTTTCTATGACCTCATCGATTGAGATGGCTTTTGGCTCAACGGTGATGGTAAATGGTTATCTGCTAAATAATCAACTAACAGATTTTTCTTTGTCTCCGAAAGTAGGCGACTTATGGGTTGCTAACCGGGTAGAAGCGAACAAACGGCCACGCAGTTCGATGTCGCCTGTCATGGTGTTTAATAAAGATGGCTCGCTCAAACTGGTAGTGGGTTCTCCTGGTGGCAGTCGAATTATAAATTATGTCGCGCAAACGGTGATTGGCGTACTCGATTGGGGATTGTCTGCGCAACAGGCGATAGACTTACCTCGGGTAACCAACCGAAACCGGTACACTACACTTGAGAAAGGCACTGACGTGGCAAAATTAAAGCCGATTTTAGAGGAAAAAGGACACGTTGTGCGTGTCAGAGACCTCAATTCTGGCATTCACGCCATAGAAGTCACTGATGGCCAGTTAATCGGGGGAGCTGATCCTCGTAGAGAAGGGGCCGCTATGGGAGAATCCAGCGAGTAACCTTGGCGATTATTTGAGATTTATCGTATAATGTACGGCTCTGTTTACGCATTGTCCATGTCTAAACAGAGCCGTTTTTTATTGGTCTGACATGCTTAAAATTCATTGAATTTTAATGCATTTGCGCAATAATAATTCCTTGTACTTAAATTAACGAGTCACAGCTTGTAAATATGACTAAACAATCCGATCCCAATTATCTCTACATTCCATACTCTGGCCCAACGCTTTTAGAAACTCCGCTATTAAATAAGGGCAGTGCATTTAGTCAGCGCGAACGTGAGAACTTTAACCTCACTGGTCTCGTACCGCCACGCTTTGAAACCATTGAAGAACAGGTCGAGCGCTGTTACCAGCAGTTCTCTAGTTTCAGCGATAACCTCAACAAGCATATTTATCTGCGTGCCATTCAGGATAACAACGAAACTTTATATTACCGTCTGGTCCGTGATCACCTTGAAGAAATGATGCCCATCATTTACACCCCAACGGTTGGGGATGCATGTGAAAAGTTTTCAGACATCTATCGTAGCTCTCGTGGTTTGTTTATATCGTACGAAGAGCGTCATCAAATCGATGATATCCTTCGTAATGCGACCAAAAACAAAGTAAAAGTTATCGTTGTGACCGATGGTGAGCGAATTCTTGGACTCGGTGATCAGGGGATCGGAGGCATGGGTATCCCAATTGGTAAGCTAGCGCTTTATACCGTTTGTGGCGGGATCAGCCCAGCTTACACATTGCCAGTTATGCTTGATGTAGGCACTAATAACGAAAAGCTACTTAATGACCCGATGTACATGGGAGCGCGCCATAAACGTATTTCTCAGGAAGAATATGACGAGTTCCTGGATTTGTTTATCAAAGCTGTAAAACGCCGTTGGCCCAATGTTTTGCTGCAATTTGAAGATTTCGCACAACCCAATGCCATGCCATTGCTGAGCCGTTACCGCGATGAGATCTGTTGTTTTAATGATGACATCCAGGGAACCGCCTCTGTCACTGTAGGTTCACTGTTAGCTGCTTGTCGTGTCAAAGGCACCAGGTTATCTGAACAGAAGGTGGTATTTGTTGGTGCCGGTTCTGCTGGGTGTGGTATTGCAGAGCAGATTATTGCGCAAATGGTATCCGAAGGCATATCTGATGAACAAGCGCGTAGCCAGATATTTATGGTAGACCGTTATGGCCTGCTAGCGGAAGGTATGGAAGGGTTACGTGACTTCCAGGCTGCTTTGGTGCAATCGAAATCTGCACTGGAAGCATGGAACTTTAGTGGCGAGTTTGCCTCGTTGCTGGATGTTATGCATTGTGCGCAACCTGACATCCTGATCGGTGTATCAGGTCAGCCTGGGCTGTTCACCGAACAGGTGATTAAGGCAATGCACACAGGGTGTGAACGTCCTATTATTTTCCCACTGAGTAATCCGTCTCGTCAGGTAGAAGCCCATCCAAAAGATGTGATTGAGTGGACCCAAGGCCAGGCGATAGTGGCGACTGGTAGTCCGTTCGAGCCTGTCGAGTTTAATGGTGAAACATTCACAATTCCACAATGTAACAACAGCTATATTTTCCCGGGTATTGGTCTGGGTGTATTGGCGGCTAAGGCATCGCGCATCACAGAATCTATGCTGATGATTGCCAGTGAAATGTTGGCAGAGTCTTCACCGTGGGCTAACACAGGAAAAGGCAGCTTACTTCCTTCACTCGTAGAGATTGAACCACTGAGTAAACGTATTGCTTTTGCTGTGGCTAAAAAAGCGATGGAAGAGGGCGTTGCGCTGGAAATGCCGGAAGACCTTATTTGGGCTGCAATTGAGAAAAATTACTGGTTGCCTGAGTACCGTAACTACAAACGTTGTAGTGTTTAAACCAGTAATATAAAGGGTGTGGCGCATTTACAAATTTTGCGCCACACTTAATATCAGTATTAAACGCTATAAACATAGCGTTGGGCTGTGCATGGAGCACTGATAGAGAGTCTGTGCAATCCGACCCCATTTTGCTCTGTAGTAGGATCCCAGCAAAACCGGCTTTGCATTGATGTTCGATGTAGGTGAACTAAATGCGCTATGCCTTCATGATAGCACTGTTGTTTTTTTCTCTCGGGTTACGTAGTGATCCTATTCACATAGACATTGTGTCGGATTATTCCCCTGATTCAAATAAAGCCCCAGCCGATCTGGCTACACAGCTTTTGCTTAAACTCGAAGAAACACTCGAGGGTAAATTAATTCTGACTTTCATGCCGGCCAGCCGAAAAAGAGAGTGGCGTGAGTTGGTGCGTAATCCTAAAGCCTGTTTGTATAACAAAGTGAAAACGCCAGAAAGGGAAGCCATGGCATTGTTTACGCCTTATCCGCTGATGTCTTTTCCTGCCAACCGATTGATACTAAAAGATCAACCGAATATTCCAGATACAGTGTCACTGGGCACCATAGTCAGAATGGGGCTTAATATAGGTGTCTCAGAGGGACGCTCTTATGGTCTGGATATCGACAATTTTATTTTAGAAAACCGACGGGCCTTTTGGTTATCGCAAGGAAATCAAAGTGCTTTTCGGCTGAGAACTATGTTAAGTCAGGGCAAGCTGGATGGCATTATTGAATATAGTTCTGTGTTTATTAGTGAACACCCATCAGCGCAGGCTCTTAACGGCTATAGTTTTCATGCTATTGAAGAAGCCGGTCTGACCATTTTTGGTTATATTGCTTGTGCGAAATCGAATGAGGGTAAGCGCGCCGTTGACTTTTTACAATCCGCGCTGGAAAGACCCGATTTACAGCGAGCCATTATTTCAGCGCATACCGGCTTATTCTTTGAGCAGGAAGAACCTTTCATTCTTCGCTCTTTACACAAAGCGTATAACATTCAGCATTGATTAACAAACTTGTGCTTTAATTGGCGCAAAGCATGTGGTTTTATAAACCACACATTTTGTTGAATCAAAGTAAGGAGGCGTTCATGCGCTCACTTTTAGCCGCCGCTGCATTCGCAATCAGTACCTGTGCACACGCAGGCAATTTACCAGAGGGCCCACATTTATATGTTAAAGGGATGTCGTCTATTGAAGTGCAGCCTGATGCCGCCATCATTCGCGTCGCAATAACAGAAAAACATAAGTCGTTGCCGGAAGCCAAGTCGAATGTTGACCAAATCATGGCAAAGGCTATCCAGATAGCGAAAGACTTCGGCATTAAGAGCAAGGATATCCATGCGCAACAGCTCAATGTTCATCGTCAAACACGTTATAATCGCAAATCTAATGAAGAGGAATTCGAAGGTTTCAGAGTCAATCGCAGCCTGACTGTTAAGCTCAAAGATCTCGCAGAATACCCAAACCTGCTTCAGGCTTTCGTAGACAGCGGCATTAATCAGTTTAATAACACTGAGTTTGTCGTTGAAGACAAAGCCGAATATATGAAAAAGCTCAAGAAATCAGCTATTGAAGAGGCAAAGGCGGCAGCCAGAGAGCTGGCCGATGACTTTGATGTTGATCTGGGCCGTCTGTATTCTGTGTCATTTTCACCGATGAGTGTGCCGGTACAACCTTACGCCCGAGGTAAAATGATGGCTGCTGAATCTATGGACGTCAATCAAGCTTACAATACCGGTGATACGACACTAACCGCAGAGGTCTATGCGGTATATTTTATTGAGTAAACCCCCTATACTGGACCTACTTATAATACTTACAAGTAGGTCTGCGTCATGATAACAGGATTTTTTGCTGCAATATTTACACTTTTTTATATCAAACTCAGCTTTGATATCATAGGTTTACGTCATAAGAACCAAGTTTCTCTCGGAGATGGCGGGCATCCCGAATTGGAACGAGCGATCCGCGCCCATGGCAATTTCATGGAATACACGCCATTACTATTAATCTTGCTATTTGCCCTGGAATTTCAGGGGGGTCAGGCAATTTGGTTATATATCACAGGCGGCACCTATTTAGTTGGTCGGGTTTTACATTCGATTGCGCTCAACAAGACGAAGCTTAAAATGCGCGTAATCAGTATGGCACTCAGTTTCTTGTCACTACTGGCCTTGTCGATTATTAATCTCTATTGTTATTTTGTTTAATGAAAAAAATCTTTATTGCCGGCTTGCCAAGAACCGGTACTACCAGCGTATGTGCTGCATTTCTCGAACTTGGGTTTAAAACAGCACATACAGCCTACACCCGTGATGCACTGGATCAGGCGCAGGTGATAGCAGATACACCCATCTTTAATGATTATAAAAAGCTTGCCGTTATATACCCAGACAGCCGCTTTGTTTATCTCGAAAGAGCGATGGCAAACTGGATCCCCTCTGTCAGACGATTGCTCACTCGTATGCTACCCAGATTAGAGACTCAACGGGGTGGGTTCAATGACACACTTAAACGTTGCTACTTCGAGACCTTTGAAAATTTAAGTGCTGAAAACATTGCGTCTGATCAGTATCTTATTGATATTTATTATAAGCATCGTACTGAACTATTGGAGTTTTTAGAGACCAAGCAGATAGCGCATTTGATACTAGATGTATCGCACCCTGATAGCTTACATCACCTCTCTGGCTTTCTCGACATTCATACTAATGGGGATAGCTGTATGCCAAACCTCAACCAGGGGGGAAAGGTGACAGCCTGGAAACAAATTGTTCACCCTCTAAAAATCGAGTCAACCAGAAATGGTAAAGCAGACAGGGATAGTATTTTGTACAGCCAAATAAATAGCGGATAACAGTAATGTCCGATACTAATGGCATGAATCAAAATTGACTTAGGGTATCGTTGTAATACGACGCCGTACTTAGGTAGAATGCCAGGAAACTGGTTACTGAACAGAAAAACATGTTTGAATTAAAATTCCACACTCCATTTGAGTGGACTCATAAAGTGATGGCTGAGTTTGATACTTTTTTGCAAGATCACGCAGCCGCAGAGAAAAAAGCCTCTGGCATGGCGATGTCTATGCTAAGTCATTATCCGGACCGAATAAAGCTGGTAAAGGCGATGGCAGATCTTGCGATTGAAGAAATGATTCATTTTAAGCAGGTGCTTAAGTTATTAACTGATCGAAGCGTCACTTTGGGCAATGATAAAGCCGATCCTTATATTAAAAAAATGCGTGCCTTATTTCGTCAGGGCTCAGATGAATTTCTAATTGATCGGCTGTTAGTTGCGGCGGTGATAGAGGCGAGGGGACACGAGCGTTTTTCTTTGGTTGCGGAAGCTTTGCCTGAAGGCAAAGAAAAAGATTTTTACGTGACCATTGCTAAGTCAGAAGAAAAGCACAAGAATTTGTTTGTTGAACTTGGCTACGAGTATTTTGACAGAGCCATAATCGATGCCCGCCTTGAAGAAATACTGATTGCGGAAGCCAAGATCTGTGAAAGTATTCCGTTTACCGCAGCATTGCATTAATCGGATACACGCGAACCTCAAAACAGACTAATGCCTATTATGTTAAATTGAACGTTGAATATAAAAGGGACGGTAACTCTGCTCCCTTTTTTGACACACAAGAGGTATACCAGCGAAAATTCAAAGCGATGAATCAATAAATTGGGAACGAGAAAAGCAGGGCGCTCCGGTGTTTCCTGTAATACAACTGAAAATGAGCGCTATTTGCAGCTTTTGGCAGTATTGTATTTTATTTCATCCAGAACGCCGTATTTCTTAAATTCAGCAATAGCCTGATTAAGTTCAAATAACAGCGCTTTTCCATTTTTATTGCGTTTCGAGACAGCAAAGAACAAGCCGTTCATTTGCAATATTGGCTCAACCATCACCAAATTTTGCAGCTGAGATATATCTGAATCATTTCGAGACAAAACTTCGACTTCCATCTCAATGACTTCCGGGTCACCGATAATGAGGTTTACGCGCCCAGCCATTAACAATCTGATATTGTGGGCGTCATCAACTGCCTCAATGACATTGAATTTGCCTGCATCCATTAAACGGTCAAACTCCGGGGTGTTCTGATAGCCTCGAACGACGCCAATTCGTTCATCCGCCAGCGCTGCAAGGCTGGTAAAATGGTCGGTGTTGTAATTCTTTCTTTTATACAGCGCAATAGGACCCCAACCAAATGGCTCGCTGAGTGTGAGATGATCCAAACGACGTGTGCCTGGAAAAGTATCCGATGGTGCTTCAGGTTCAATGAAGTATTCTGGGACCAGTAAATCTACCTTACCATTTTCTGCATAGGCTACAGCGCGTGCCCAGGGATAGAATGTAACCGTTGCACCATAATTTTGACTATGTAGTAAAGCGATTACAGCTTGCATAACCCAGCCTTGTTTACACAAGCTTTGCCCAATGTAAGGTTGCCATTCCAGGGTAGTCACTTGGACTTGCTTAGGCGCATTCATATTGTAGTGAAAGGAATGGTCACCGATTTTTCGACCAGTCACACTATGCGTACCTTTATAATCACGATAGGTCACGCTGATCTGGTCAGAGGCAAATGAGTAGCTTGCATAAAAACTGTATAACAGAAACAAGGCAATTAGCATTTTTGAAAGCTCAAGATAAGACTGATCTAAGCTTAGCCACAATCGGAGGAGTTGTCATAAATACACTATTTAACATAATGTAAATTATGGGATGTTAAATATAATGTGGTTACAGACTCTCTCGGGTGACAATATGCTTTAGGAAATGTCCATTAGCCTTGTCGTTCAAAAGAAGTAAATACAATATGGAACTTGTCAGACCCCTAGAACCAATTTTGATCATCGATGACGTTGAGGATGTGCGCAGTTACCTGATAGATATTCTTGAAAACCTGGGTTTTGAAGAAGTCTATGAGTCTGAGGACTTTAAATCAGCGATGCCATTGATGGCAGAAAAATCTCCGAATGTTATTTTCCTGGATATTGAGCTGCCTGATACCGACGGTACGCAGATCCTTGAATACATTAATGAAAACTATCCCAATGTTCATGTCATTATGTGTTCAGGACATAACAGCCTGGAAAACGTGCAAAATACCTGGGAATTGGGAGCGAAAGGCTTTATTGCTAAGCCCTTTAACGCGAAAAAAGTTGACTCAGTAATGAAAAGACTTGAAATGATTGCATGAATAAAACCACAGAAGCGATAATCAATCAGCTATCCGAGCTGATACTAGGTAAAGAAGAACAGATCCGGCTGGCCGTTGTTTGTTTGCTATGTAAAGGGCACCTGCTAATTGAAGATTTACCCGGAATGGGTAAAACCACCCTCTCCCACGGCCTTGCCAATGTACTTGGGTTAAGTTATCAACGCGTTCAGTTTACCAGTGATCTGTTGCCCGCCGATATTACCGGATCGAGCGTATTTAACACTCAGCAACAGAGTTTCGATTTTCATCCTGGGCCCATTTTTAGTCAGGTGTTACTGGCAGATGAAATCAATCGCGCCAGTCCAAAAACGCAAAGTGCCCTGCTTGAGGCAATGGAAGAACGTCAGGTAACAGTTGATGGCAAGACGCACCCGTTGCCAGAACCGTTTTTTGTCATTGCTACGCAAAACCCTTTGCATCAGTCAGGTACACACCCTTTGCCTGAGTCTCAACTAGATCGTTTTTTCCTGCGGATCAGCCTGGGTTACCCTGATGAGCATGCCGAGAAAAGTCTGATATTGGGCAATAACCTGCAAAGACAACACCTAAGCGAGCTGTCATGCGTATTAGATCTAACTGCGCTGGCAGCTCTGCAGCAAACAGTAGTCGCCGTTAATCTGTCTGAATCAGTTGTACAATATATCATTAACCTGGTGAACTTCACGCGCTACAGTGGTCAGTTTAGTGATCCTCTTTCACCACGAGCAAGTATCGCATTAGGTCTTGCCACACGTGCTTATGCACTTACGCAAGGGCGCGATTATGCATTACCTGATGATGTACAAGCTGTGTTTGCGGCAGTAGCAGGACACCGCCTGAATGTTTCCGCCAATGAACTAGATGATGTCGTAAAAGGGATTTTTGATAACGTTGCGGTTGTATTGTAATCATGCGCAGTGACTGGTTGCAGTCCTGGCTGGCTGACATGATCAAGCGCAAGCACAGCGCTGCGCAACTTACCCTCTCTCACCATAATATCTATATTGTTCCCTCTAAACAGGGCGCATTTTTTTTGTGTATGGTGATCCTCAATTTTATTTTAGGTAGTAATTATCAGAACAACCTGATCCTCGGGGTCGCTTATGTAATGTTGCTTATTCTGGTTTTGGCTTTGATATACGGTTACCTTAACTTACATGGTCTGACGATCCAGTTGCTGGATGTTAAGAACAACTTTGCCTCTAAACCGGTAGAAGTGTTGGTAAAGGTCAATACACCGCATGATTGCTACTCACTGGATATTGTCAGTCAGGACTTTGACTTTAGTGACTGTAATGAAAACCATAAGCAAGGACCTCACGTGGTTTCTTTGTTTTTGCACCCTGAGTTACGAGGACGCTACCGACTTGGCCGACTTAAACTATCGAGTCGTTATCCGTTTGGCCTAGTGCGCGTTTGGACTTACCTGAACACAGATAAGACATTTTGTGTCTACCCTGCTCCGCTGACTTGTCAGCTGACATTCAGTGAACAGGAAGCGACGGCTGAACAGGGACAATACGTACATCAAAGCACGCAAAGTCATGAGAACTTCGATGGCCTAGAGCGCTTTAGGCCTGGGGTCAGTAAAAGCCGTATTTCCTGGCGGCATTTTGCTAAGAGTCAGCAACTTCTGGTGAAGCAATACAGTGGTGATAGCTATTATTCTCAGCACACATTTGACTATTCAGCACACGATGGCAACAAGGAAAGTCGCTTGTCTAAATTATGT
Source organism: Pseudoalteromonas rubra (assembly GCF_000238295.3). NCBI lineage: Bacteria > Pseudomonadati > Pseudomonadota > Gammaproteobacteria > Alteromonadales > Pseudoalteromonadaceae > Pseudoalteromonas > Pseudoalteromonas rubra. The sequence goes on along the minus strand of NZ_AHCD03000035.1, from coordinate 253,252 downwards.
TATCAGGTGCTTGAAGCGGATAAGCAAGGAGATATGTTTGCCCTGCGATTGAGCAATGCCGTACAGGTGAGCGCTGATCGAGGAGATAAGCATAGAGAAAAGTGTCTGGAGGCGTTGAGTGACTTCTGACAAACTTCTAGAGCCCCAAACTTTACTGACAACACTCCTGTATGGCTTAGTCAGCATCCTGCTTTTGAACAGTTTCGGCCTGGTATTTACTTGTGCCATGTTGCTTATTGTACTGTTCAAGCTCGCTATTTATAAGAAACTGGTTAAAGGCCCATCCGAAAAGATGATTAATCTATTGGCCTTTACCATTATCCTCGTTGTGTTTGTCGCAATCGGTTTTGCTAACCTGGTAGAAATGTTCGTTTCATTGTTATTGGGGGCATGTGCACTAAAGACCATTCAGGCAAAAACAAAAAAGCAAGCCATGTCGGTGCAGTTACTCAACTTTTTCGTTTACCCCTGTTTTTTTATCTTCTCTCAGAATGTTCTGTCTTTGTTATTTGTGCTCGCTCTTTTGGTGATCAACCTAGCGCAAATGTTGTGGATCGAACACGACATAGAATTACGCAGCGCAATGAAACAAGCCACAAAGCATTTGCTACTCGCGCTCCCCCTGGCAGCAATTATGGTGGTACTCCTACCGAAAGTTTCTCCATTTTGGCAGCTCCCCGGCGCCAAGAAAACACAAACTGGGCTTTCTGAGGACATAGATCCGTTTGAAATATCAGAGTTATCTCGTTCAGACGAGTTAGTTTTCAGGGCAATTCTTCCCGACAGCGCTCAGATGAAACCGCCATTTTACTGGCGAACCTTAATTCATGATAAGTTTGACGGTAAGCGTTGGCGGGTTTCAGCGCATCACGACGTACCCTTACAAGCACCTTATCGTGCGGTCGGTGCAAGTTATACAGTGATCGCCAGACCATCAGGTAAAACCTGGCTATACAATCTGGGTCAGGCAAAGTCTGCCACACGGGGTGTGAATACGAATCATTTTGGCACTTTGTTTATGCAAAATCACCTGAGTAGTAGCATGGAATATCAGGTGACGCCTATTCATGTTTCAGGAATAGGTTTGGTCAATTGGCAGTATCGGCTCAATACGGCTTTACCTGAAGAAATTAATCCACTTGCAACGGCCATGGCAATGCGATGGGATAATACCACAGACAATACCGCAGACTTCATTAAGCAGATGAAACAGTATTTTATCGAACATAGATTTAGTTACTCACTTATGCCTGCAACAATCAGTGACCGAGACAGCATTGACACTTTTTTAACTGAGACGCGTGAGGGGTTCTGTGGTCATTACGCTGCAAGTGCCGCCTTTATGATGCGAGCAGCAGGTATTCCTGCCCGACTCGTGTCGGGATACCTTGGCGGAGAATATAATGAAGAACGCGGGTATTACAGTGTTTATCAATACGACGCGCACGCCTGGGTAGAGTATTATGTTCCTCAGCAAGGTTGGTATCGTTTAGACCCCACCGCTTGGGTAGCACCGGACAGACTCATCGGCTCTTTGTCTGAATTAACCGAGGTGGAAGATGAATTTAAGGATAACCTTGGCCTGAGCCTGATGAGCTATTCTAATCTGGCGTTGGTAAATTGGGTAAGACTTCAGATTGAGCAACTTGATTATCAGTGGACCCGTTGGGTTCTGAACTTTGATCATCAAAAGCAATCCAGGTTATTGCGAGATTTATTTGGCCAGTACCACAGGTTATTGCCGGCTTTAAGCGTGTTTTTATTGCTAATCGCCATATTCATAGCTCGCTTCTGGTATCTGCAACGCAAGCAATTGATAAAATTACCAGAGGCAGTCAAGCTTCATCAGGCTATTTGCAGATTAGCAGGCGAAGAGTTACATAAATTGACGCCCTCACAGGCGCTATTCACCTTGAAGTCACAGTATCCTGGTTTATCTCAGGAACTGGAAGAGTTTAACCAATATTTTGTAAAATCTAGATTTTCCCGAGCGCAATTAACCAAAGCAGAGGCTACAAGGATGAAAGCGCTTGGCCGTTTAATAATAAAAAAGGCGAAAAAATAACATTATGAATGCTGTTATTATTGGTGTTTTGCTGATGCTCGGCCTGACACTATTTAGAGTGAACGTGATTGTCGCAATGACAATCAGTGCTATGGTTGCTGGTTTGAGTGCGGGTTTAGGTCTATCAGATACGCTGAATGCATTTAATTCCGGGTTATCCGGTGGCGCAGAGATTGCGCTCAGCTACGCGATGCTTGGTGCTTTTGCAGTGGCAATATCTAAGTCGGGATTAACCCAAATCCTGGCGGATAAATTACTGTCTCTGGTCCATGGCAATCAACAAAACTCAAGTCAGTTGCTGAGCATGCTCATTATGGTCATTATTCTGGGTTGTTCGGTTGCCTCACAAAACCTCATTCCAGTACACATTGCCTTTATTCCGATCCTTATACCTCCATTGTTGGTGATATTTAATCAGTTAAATATCGATCGCCGTGCCATTGCATGTATTTTAACTTTTGGTTTAGCAACGTCTTATATGGTTTTGCCCTATGGCTTCGGCGGTATTTATCTATACTCCATTTTGCATAAAAACCTGATTGATAACGGCCTTGAGATTGTCAATACACAGGTACCTTACGCCATGGTTATCCCTGCTCTGGGTATGCTGGCAGGTTTGATTATTGCTGTGTTTGTGAGTTACCGAAAAAAGCGCAACTATACTCACGATGAGCTGTCAGAGAAGACAGCGCAAACTGATAAACCCCGGCTTAATGACGCTGAAAAGCGTAAAGTCATTGTTGCTGGTACTCTTGCAATTATTTGTTCGCTACTCGCACAAAACGTCAGTGGCTCAATGATATTGGGTGGCCTTGTTGGGGTTATGATGTTCAGCCTGTTTGGTATTGTCAAATGGGATCAAAGCTCAGACGTCTTCAGCAAAGGTGTGGCTATGATGGCCATGATTGGCTTTATTATGATCTCAGCACAAGGGTTTGCATCCGTTATGAAAGAAACCGGTGATGTGGCTAGCCTGGTGAGCGCCTGTGCTGACTTTGTTGGAGAGAACAAACCGCTCGCAGCAGCTATGATCTTACTGGTAGGCTTGCTTATCACTATGGGTATAGGCAGTTCCTTTTCGACCGTGCCTATCATTGCGACTCTGTTCGTTCCTTTATCTATGGAAGTTGGGTTTTCAGCGATGGCGACAGTTGCTCTTGTGGGAACAGCCGGCGCGCTGGGAGATGCAGGCTCACCGGCGTCTGATTCTACATTAGGTCCGACCTCGGGTTTAAATGCAGATGGTCAACATGATCACATCTGGGATTCAGTGGTGCCCACGTTTATTCATTTCAACATTCCATTATTAATTTTTGGCTGGATAGCTGCAATGGTGCTTTAAAACCGAAAAAGTCGACCTAAGGTCGACTTTTTTGATATTGGCTTTAATTAAAACTGCACGTAGGCTCTGTTGATGTAACACTTGTCGTTTGAACTATCATAGTAGAAACTCATCGCCCTACCTGACGCAGCGGCCATCAGCGCTAATGAATAGATCTTATTAGCGCCTTCCATAGTCATACTATGCTTATTTACTTCAACATAGTGATACTTATTTGCTGCATTAATTGCTTGTGAGCAATCAGGCGCATTGGATTTAAAGGTGAGCACAAAACCGCCTTGAGAGGTTGGATATACGGAATTGACTTTTGATGTGTGCCATTTGCCACTGGCATGTGCGCCAAAACTGCTTAGCGCAAGTATACAGCCCAAAGATAGTAATGTTTTTTTTATCATGAATTTGTCCTGAAATTCTTATTGTTTAGTCTTTAATTTGAATACAAAACTGTTGTTTCGTACTGCTTTGCAGTCAATGACTATCCCACTATTTGTAGGCCAGTCTCTAATAAAGAAACGGGATTGTACCTGAGAATTATGAAAACTCGAAGAACCTCAGTATAAATAATCACACTACTGTAAGTAAGCCCGATAAAGGCACATCAAACGTGGCGCTGCATCGAATTCAGGTTTACTCGAATAACACTCGATGAGCGAAGCTCCTGCCCGCTTTGCTATTTTGATACTCGCCTTGTTATTTTCGAGGCAGTGAAACTCTACATAACGTACTTGGCGAACGTTTTTTAGATAAGGCAACACCCCACCTATTATCTGACTGATCACCGCTTTACCCCTTGCTTTATCAATGAGCCAATAGCCTATTTCACAAGTATTCCGGGCTTTAGCTGGTTTAATCGCAAACACCCCGATAAAACGATTCTGTTGCATGATGGCAAAATATTCTGTGCCTGCTAAATGAGTCCGCTCTGCAATGTAAGTTTCTGCATCCCGGATTTCTGTTAGCTTTTCCACCCAGGGTAAATATTTTTGCAAGCTTTCACGACTCGCTTCTACTGCGTCGAACAATGTGTCTGCATGTTCAGTATCTAACGGAGTGATGTATAAATGTGTTGAAATGCGGTGTTCCATAACTTCCTTCTGGACAATATTCCTTACTGCTCATGGCTATTTGCTAATTTTAATTAACAGATTGTACCGTTTATCAAATCTATTCTGTCACAAAATCTGTGAAAGATATTTGTAATCAGGAGCTTAAAAGTAAAGTCGAAATAACTCCCTTTTGGGAAGATTATCTAAATTCCCCTCTTTTGCAAAGATAATTGTTAACCACAAACTTGTATGATGTGTTCTTTTTAATGTAAAGGAGTTAAAAACTCCTATCTGGCTGTTGTAACTTAAAGATTTAAAAATTGATTAGCTAAACCCATTTAGCATCTGATCGCATACAACAGGTGTTGGTCTGTGGTTGTCATCAACAGCAACAAATGTGAAGCTACCAGAGATAGCAAGATGCTTATCGTCTTTATGCATAGTCTCCAGGTAGATGTGAACTTCGACTTTTAAGCTGGTATTACCTACATGGGCTACTTTAGCAACCAATTCGGCAAACGTACCTGCCGGGATAGCTTCTTTAAAGTCGACTCTGTCTGATGAAATGGTAACCAGAGGTTTGCGGCAAAAACGCGTCGCTGCGATAAACGCAACCTCATCCATCCATGCCAATGCGTCACCACCAAACAAGGTATTGTGGTGGTTCGTTCGACCTGGGAAAACGGTTTTAGTAACCGAGGTTTGCGAGTCTTGAATTCTTTGTGCAATTACTGCGTCTTTATCTGTTTGTGTCATTCTTTACTGCTTTTCGTTGCGAGTTTATCAATCATAATAAGTTGAGGATCTAAGCGTTCATTGAACCAATTAAAACGCCAGTCCAGGTGTGGTCCGGTTACTCTGCCAGTGGCACCTATATCGGCGATATGATCGCCCAGCTCAACTTCCTGCCCTTCTTCAACATGAAGTTTGTTAAGATGTATATAGGTAGAGGTAATGCCATATCCATGATCAAGGATCAGCGTACCGCCACTGTAATAAAGATCAGGGTTAGCAAATACAACTTTACCTGCTACAGGCGCAAGTACCGGCGTACCGGTTTTATTTGCAATATCCAACCCAAAGTGAGGCCTCCTGGGTTGGCCATTAAAATAACGTTGGCTGCCGTAGACGCCCGAAATTCTGCCTTTTGCCGGTCGATAAACCGGATCATCGAAGTAGGACAAAGTGCTTAGCTTACTTCTGGCAGCGCTGACTTGCGCACCTTCCTTACGGATCCGAGCTAAAACTTCCTTTGGTGGCGATACGTACTTTTTCTCTACACCAGTAATGCGATCAATGTCATAGTCTCGCGTGGTGATCATTAAGTTTTTGGAGTGTGTTTTACCGCTTTGGTCAACCCAGCTTAGAGTATGTTCTGTGTCAGCATCTCGGCCAAAGCCAAAAACAAATTTTCCATCAGGTGAGATAGCTAACTCTTTGTCGTTAAGTCTGGCAGATTGTACTCCAGCCAGTTCAGCTATCACCATCCCACCCTGAGTGAGGGAGCCTTTTAGCTCAAGAGCTTGACCCGAGCTTACATTCACTAACAACCCGGCCAGTATTATACCGGTCTTTTTCGCTTTACTCAGCCAATCAGGCATAAGCAATCGCTCCTTTTCCAACGCCTTCAAAGGCCTTAACTTTAACTTTTCTGTCCGGATACTGCGCCTTAATCTCTCCAGCAAGATATTCGGCTAGACACTCGACAGTACTGTCACAGGGGATCAAATCACAACGCGCTTTACTGATGGCTAATTCAAAATAGCCTTGAGAGGCTGTATAGGCAAATGCATAATCGTTATCGTGAGGTTTAACGTGTTGCAAATCACTCGCATCGATTAGGTCTTCCTGACTACCCAGATAGATATCCTGCCAACGTTCAGCCCACTCTTTTTGCAGACGCGGCATGCTAATATCGTCTAGGTAGATACCTATATCTGAGCGGTGCCCGTGGATAATACGCTGACAATTACCGTCGTGTTTTTTCAAACCATGACTGTAGTGGTAGTAGAAACTACGGCTCGGCTCAGGACGTAACTCAATCTCAACGTCTTTCACGTTGTCTGGCATTTTTGGCAAAATTTGTTGTTTAAGAAATGCAATAACACTGGTTTCATTGATTTCAGCACCTTCGACGATACAAACAGCTTCGTCAGGTGCACTCATTGCCAGGTGATGCCCGCCAAACAAGCCATCAAAACTCACCCTGCCATCTTGTGATGCATAGTTGCAAGACAACTGGCTTGGGATAGCCAATTTATGATCAATCGTGTCATCTATAATGGCCTTGATCTGCTTTTTTACTTTGGCAAAGTCCAATACCATAGACTCTTCGTTCAACTGGCCATGCAGTGTCATATCGACAATCCAGCTTTCGCCCACCGCGCCTCGTTTACCACACAAGTAAGAAAAATCAATTACCGTCAAGGCATCTACAAAAAGGATCATAAACTTCCGCTAACATTAAGAATGACTGATTCAATTATAAAGATTTTTAAAGCAAAAATCGCCTTGAAAGGTCCAGAAACAAAGAAATAATCTATCTGGGGGCACTGCTTGAATGATTTTCATTCATTTCTAGATACCCCAGTGTATAGTGAGCCATAGTTATGGCTTTATAGATGAAATGCGCACCAATTGATGTATAAAAATCGTCCTTTCGGCTATAAAACGGGAGGGCTTGCAAGGCCAGGGGGATAAAAATATATCACCTGATAAGTAAAGTGCTCAAGTAACACGCAAATTTTAACTGTTCAGAGTTGTTTAGCGTACAAGTGTAAGCTAAAGTAGCGACAATTTAAGACTAAGACTGATGATTATGGAACCAAAAAATAGCTATACAAAAGAAGAACTGATCCTGTGCGCTGAAGGCAAAATGTTTGGCGAGAACAACTGTCGTCTGCCAATCGATAACATGCTGATGATGGATCGTATCATCGAGATTAACGAAGATGGTGGCGAGTTTGGCAAAGGTCAGATCGTCGCTGAGCTAGATATTAACCCTGATCTGTGGTTTTTTGACTGCCATTTCCGTGGCGACCCGGTAATGCCTGGCTGTCTGGGTCTGGATGCCATGTGGCAGATCGTTGGTTTCTTCCTGGGCTGGTCTGGTGGACCGGGCCTTGGTCGCGCACTGGGTGTGGGTGAAGTTAAGTTCACAGGCCAGATCCTACCAACAGCTAAGAAAGTAACATATCGTGTAGACATGAAGCGCGTTATCAAGCGTAAATTGTTTATGGGCCTTGCTGACGGCACAGTAGAGGTTGACGGTCGTGTTATATACGAAGCAAAAGATCTAAAAGTAGGCCTGTTCCAGGATACGAGTGCGTTTTAATCTATTTAAATCGCGCTGATGTAAAAGCCCATCTAGATTAGACGGGCTTTTTTTATTTGACTACCTTCGAACCAGCTTCAAGCTAAAACGATGCACATGCTTTCGCTTTTAGTTTGCTGTGCAACGTACTGCTATTATTCACTCTGTTACCACTTTTAGGCTAATACCAATTTCACTCAATACCTGGTCTATTTGAAGGAGCAAATAGGACGCTAACAGCGTTAAAATTTTTCATTCGGAATCTTATAGACATAGGCTCACAAATTTTTGCCACGCCTATAGGGATTTAGGTGCCTCAGCGATAGCGGTGTTATCGACTATATTTTCTCGCCTCAAGATTAAGCAAACTGGTATAATAAAAACCACAAGCCGGATGCTTTCCAGCTTCTCCATAGCAATCATTACGCTATTAAAACAGTGAGCAAAAAGCACATATTCGTGGCGTAAAGCACTAGTAGAGACCGGCAAGCATAACTTTATACGAGAACCAGCAGATTTCAGTCATAAGCTAAAAAGAACAAAGGCCTGATATACAGGCCTTTGTTAGTGAACACGACAACCAGACTCAACTGTCATGTTTTTCTATAATTAGGATAACTTCTCCAACTTTGAAGCCCCATTTAATGATCTCAGTACGGTTAAACAAGCGTTTATCATTCACCAGGTACATCCAGTCGTCCAAAGTGACTTCTAATGGGGAGCCCTGATATTGGATCTCCAATTGGTAGCGCCAGTATAACGCCGAACCCGCAGTTTCTCCTTGCGCTACGCCAATGACGTCTCCGGCGGTGCCTTTGTAGCGATTATCTGCGACTTTTTCCAGCTGCCAGATTCTGGTTGACTTTTCTCCGTCGTCAAATCGAAACCATTCTTTTAACTCGCCTTTGTTGCCCTCCCAGGTGCCTATCAGATCGGCTTCAAAACGTCGTGTAAGATTACCGCTTCGGTCAAGGACAATACCATAAGCAGTCAGCTCTCCACTAAAAAACTGCTCCAGTGCCAGGTCCGGCTTTGTTTCGCTATAGTCAGCAATGATTTTGCTGGTACAGCCACTGAGTGTAAAAATCAGCAGCAATGCCAAATATACTTTCATCTTGTTTTACCTTTTTCCAATGAGCTGCTCTCTCAGCTTTGGCTCTGTGGTTTTTTCTGATAGCCATATGTCCAGGAACGCAGGGCCAAAGGCTCGGTCATTAATCGCTCCGAGAAAACGTGCAGACGTTTTCAGCTCTGCTTCTGACAAGGCACTTTTAACCTCTGCACCCGGTTCAGGACGAAAATAAAAGCGGCTTTGCTTATCGCTGTCCACGACTAAAATGAGCTGGTTGCCCTTTTGTATGTCAGGCCAGAGTTGCACAAGTTGTCTCAACCATTGCTCAGCGTTGTCCAGCACCATTTTTTGCTTTTGCCACTGTTCTCGCGTGGCATCTACCAGTTCCTGCGCTTCTATGTCGCGTTTGTAAGTTAAACTCAGCACCTGTGGAAACTGGTCTGCCTTATATGCTTCTCCACCGGTATACAGTGCAGCTGAATAGACATCCCAAAATAGATAGCGTAAATCGGCTGTACCTCGCAGTTCTAGCGTAGGCAATTGTGTTGCCGTCGAGGCACTTGCCTGCAGTGGAACGAATAAAGGTACTGAAAACATCGCTAACGCGACTAGCGTTTTGCACAATTCATTAAACATGTTGTTCTCCCAGACGCTGTCCCATTCGACCGTTGAGATGTACTGCCAAAGGTAAAATGACGGCCCAAACAACAGCAAAAATTAAAAACACACTTGTCAGTGAGAGTGCAGAGTTCAGCGCACCGAGCTTTATCCCACCGACATAACTGAGTGCGCCAAATACCGCACCAAGTGCCCCCTGTATGCCAAAGTGATAGCGACTCATCCAACTCAGACTATGGTTAAGCGTCAGCGTAAAGTGACCCCAAAGCAAAGCAAGCCACAGTGGTAGCCATTGATAGCCGTCCGCAAAACTTATTACCCCCAAAAGTGAGAGCGATTGGTCTACAATCAACCCAAGCGGTAAAATCAACAAGCTCCAGGCGTCAGCTTTCCTGCTTGGTGAAAGAGCAAAATGCAGCAAAAACAAAAGCCCAACCAAAGGCACAGCCTGATCTGTGAATATGGCGCACAACCACCACACAGATTGAAAGATAATGAGATTAATCAGCCAAAAATTGCGCATCATTCACCCCAATATGTCGTGGCTTACGAGCTACCAGGTGATGCGTGCTTATAACACGTTCTAAGAAAGCACCTTCACAGTACTGTAGATAAAACAGCCACAGACGTCGGAATCGCTCGTCAAAGCCAAAAGTACGGATCTGTTGCCAATTCTGCTCAAACTGCTCACGCCAACGTTTGAGTGTTTGTGCGTAATGCAGGCCAATATCGTCTATGTCACGCACAACCATGTCCGTTTGAGTAGCGAGATGGTCTGACATCACCGCTATGGATGGCAAGCAGCCACCGGGAAATATGTAACGCTGAATAAAGTCCACATTGTTTCTGTAGTGGTCATAGCGTTTATCTGCGATGGTGATCGCTTGTAATAGCATCAGACCATTATCCTTCAGCAAGCTGCTACATTTTGCAAAAAAACCAGCCATGTAACTGTGTCCTACAGCTTCGATCATTTCGATAGACACCAGCTTATCGTACTTGCCTTCCAGCAACCGATAATCCTGTTTTAACAAAGTGATTTGGCCCTCTAAGCCCGCTGATTTAATTCGCTGCGCTGTAAACTCATGCTGTGCATCTGAGATGGTTGTGGTGGTCACTTTACAACCGTAATTTTGGGCTGCAAACAATGCAAATGCGCCCCACCCTGTACCAATCTCTAACAGGTGATCCCGCTCACTCAGCTCAAGTTTATCGCATATAATCTTGAGCTTGTTGTTTTGCGCTTGTTCAAGTGACTGTTCAAGCGTGTCAAAGACCGCGCTTGAATACATCATAGTAGGATCAAGAAACGACTGATATAAATCATTGCTAAGGTCATAATGTGCCAGTATATTTTGTTTTGAACCGGATTCGCTGTTGCGATTGCCAAAATGAAATACGCGGTTTTTAAGGGAAGTCAGCCAGGACATTTTACCTTCCAGCTCGTCCAGCTGTGACTGAGCACAAGCAAAGATGCGTATGACCTTTGTTAACTCGGAGCTTCCCCATTTGCCATCGATAAATGCTTCGGCAGCACCAATCCCACCGCCTTTCAATACATCCAGATAAAAGCTTGGATCGGACACGAAAATAGTAGCATGGATCCTGGGCTGCATCGCACCTAACACAACCTTCTCACTTCCTTCGATGATTTCGAGACGATCATGCTCCAGATTTTCCAACAGCTTAAAGATAAATCCTCTGGCTTTATTGATCATTAAACTATGCCACCATGATGCCGTGGCAGGCTTGGGGATGGTTTGGCTATTTTGTTCCATGTATCACTTCGCTTTATTACAGTTAGAGTGAGTTTCGGGGTGCGGTATGAACGGCACACGCTTCACCCAAAGTTTTAAGGCCTGCCAGTAAATTGCCAGGCATATCTTCAATGTCATAGAGGGCACACACAACCCCAGACCAAGTAAGTTTCTCAACGAGAGCGGCTTCGATTTGAGCGCCATAGTGGCGTCAAAGAGTTTATCGTTCACCAAAGTCCCCTGTTGTTTATAGTCGTGGTCTGCCGTGGCATGATTTTCTATATGTAACAACAGCTGCCCGGAGCCATTTTCAGGAGGCGCTTTAACGCGCCACAGATATTGCATATCCAGTGACATAAATGGTGACACATGAAATGCCTTATCTGTTCTTTGCGACTCGCTAATATCCACCAGATAGTAGTGTCGCTGGTTCCACGGTGTGTTGCTCACTTCGGCCAGCATCAGATTGCAGTTTCCCTGCTCATCGTAGCAGAAGTAAACGTTGAGTGGACTAAAGTACAAACCCAGACAACGTCCCTGAACCAACGCTTTGACACGTCCGCCGGGCCACTGCCCACCAAGCTCTATGACTTTGTTTTTAATACGTTGTTGTAATGTTCCGCGATCACCTTTGAGGTAGTCTTTTTGGCAAAAGCGGATCGGCCGATACCATTGCGGACCAATTAAACCCTGACCGGCCTGGGTGAAAGCATCGCTGTCAACATCCAGACAAAGCATGTACAAGCGATACGAAAAACCGTGATATACAGGCGCAAAGCGTCGATGTCTTACCTGACCAACATATAAAGGTGAAGTTTGCGTCATATGACCACTCATTACAGATCGTCCAGACTAATACCGAACCTTGCAGCAACATCGACGGCGCTGCGTACGCCGTCTTCGTGGAAGCCGTTGTACCAATAGGCACCGGCAAAATGCGTTTGTGCCTGCCCGCAAATTTCTTTTCGACGCAGCTGCGCTGCCATACTTTGTGTATTAAATACAGGGTGCGCATATTGATAGTGGCCGAGTACCTTGTCCTGTTCTATTTCCTGGTTCAGAGTGACACAGAATGTGCAAGGTGCCTCGATGCCCTGCAATATATTCATATTGTAGGTAACCGCCGCTGGCCGGGACTCGTTATTATCGAGCAGGTAATTCCAGGCAGCCCAGGCAAGGCGACGCTTTGGTAATAATTGCGTGTCTGTATGCAGTACCACACTATTTTGAGCGTAGGGAATTGCTGAAAGCACACTGGTTTCATCCGAGCTTGGGTCGCCCAGCAAACTAAGGGCCTGATCACTATGACACGCAAATACCACCTCATCGAATTCACGGACTTCGTCTGTAAAGTGAAGTTGGACACGGCCATTGTCACGCGTGACTTTGGATATAGCGGCACTGAGATGAATATTGCCTTCAAGGCCCCGTAATAGTGGAGCAATATATTGTTTCGAGCCACCAGGGATCACATACCATTGCGGTCTGTCACTGATGTTCAGCAAACCGTGATGATAGAAGAATCGCACAAAAAACTTCAGTTCAAACTCTTTCATTTTCTGTAGACTAGTAGACCAGATAGCAGCGCCCATCGGCAAAATGTAATGCTCTGCGAAAAAGTCACTGAAGTTGTTCGCTTCAAGAAAAGTGCCTAGCGTTTCCTGACTAGAAAAATTGTCGTCGGCATAGCGCTGTTTTGCTGATGTATTAAAACGCACAATCTCCCGGATGAGACGCCAGAACCGGGGCCGGAAGAGGTTTCGTCTTTGTGCGAACAAGGTATTGAGGTCGTGACCATTGTACTCTAGGCCGGAGTCCTTGTTATGAACACTGAAACTCATTTCCGTAGGTTTCCCCTGGATCCCAAGCTTGTCCATCAGCTTAATGAAGTTTGGATAAGTTCTGTCGTTATAAACAATAAAGCCTGTATCAACCTGGTAGGTTTGCCCCTGATACTCTACGTCTTTTGTTGCGGTGTGCCCGCCAAGACGATCTCTTTTTTCAAACAAGTGTACTTCGTGCCTGGTACTGAGCAATCTCGCACAGACCATACCTGAAACGCCACTGCCAATGACGGCTATTTTTTTCATCTTTTTATCCATTTTGCGGCAAGGCGGCGCCAAACGGTGTGTGGCAACCAACCAAAGAATTTGAGCAGATAGGTAAACCTGCGTGGAAAGTGAATATCGAACTGCTTGTTCTCCACACCCCTGAAAATGCGTTCAGCAGCCTGTTCACTGGTAATTTGACAAGGCATCGGAAAATCATTCTTTTGCGTCAAAGGCGTATCTACAAAACCTGGGTGGACAACGCTCACCTGAATACCACTGCCTGCGAAATCTACATCCAGTGTTTTGGCCAGGTAAGTAAGGCCCGCTTTTGACGCGCCATAGGCTTCCGCCCGAGGTAACGGCAAGTAACTGGCTGATGAGCTGACAAACACCAAAAAAGCGCCTGGAGCAAGCTTACCAAGCCAAGCTTCCAGACAATAACCGACTGAAATTAAATTGACGCTGATGATGCGCTCAAACAATGCTGAGTCAAAGTGACGTGCATCGTCTATATACTCACAGCCTCCGGCATTGAGAATGATGCCGTCTAAAGGCGGCAAACGTTCAGCTAAGTCAAAAATTGCCGCTTTATCGTTTAGATCAAAACACCAGTGACGGATATGTTCTGATTCAGGTAGCACCGATTCGAGTTTTTCTTTGCTACGGCCGCAGACGTGCACTTTGTATCCGGCTTCAATATAACGTCTGGCCAGAGCCAGCCCTATTCCGGAACTTGCGCCAGTGATCAAAACTTCGGGCATGCCTGCGCTCCCTTGTTCGCTGCATCACCACTTTGCTCGCCAGACACGCGGGCTTTTAACCAACGTATCCCCATTCCCATTAGTGGAATGTGTTCATAGAGCAAACTACCTGCATCAAAATAATCCCGGTGCATTATTACTTTGCCGTCCTGAACTTTGAGATAAGAGTGGCCCTCAACAAATATTTCCTGCCCCTTGCCAAGGCGGTTGTGACGATAGCGCATTGTCCAGTACAAAGCGGCTTGATCGCCCTGCGACAAGTTGTGGTGAATATCAAACTGGCAACTAATCACGTTGCTGTACATATCGCTGAAGTATGTGCTCAGGTTGGTCAGCCCATTGATCCCATGAAGCGGATCGCTAAATTGTATGTCGGGGTGATAGATCTCTGCCAATAAATGTAAGGTTTCTCTGTCTAGCTTATTGTAAATCCTTACAAAATTGTCGAGCCAGTCTGGTTGTTCGGTCATTACTTTATCCTTTCTGTCACTATGTCCTGTAATACGTGTTCAAACCGGCATAAGATCAATCAGGTTAAGGTTCCTCCCCCATTTCACTGACTGATTTAAAGGTATGTAGCAGCTATTCACTGGATACTGTCATTCTCTTTAGTACATTAGCAGGTTTTTATAGAAAGCGCCTGAAATCAGTACCCTAGAAACGAAAAAAGCACAAAGGCTGGCTTTGTGCTCAAGTCGAAGGAGGAATTAAGTCGCGACTTAATTCTGGGTTAGTAGATCAACTTACCAATGGGATTGAACAATTGGCTCAAGCCCTGACTGAAATGCAGTGCATCGTCAGCTAGGGTGAAGCATAAACACGATTCAGTAGCGACCGGAGAGTGCTCGTGTTCACCGTCAAGCATAATGAAATCTCCGGGTACGTAGTTGTCCATTTCATCTTTGAACTCGCCGGACAGGAGTAATGTTAACTCAAATCCTTTGTGTGTGTGCTGAGGAACACTCCCTCCCTTTTCAATGTGCAAAAGGCTTGCGTGTAGCTTGCCATCGCCCAGATCCAACCTCGACCGGGACAGCTTACCCAGTTTCAGCCACCCACTGAGGCCAACATTATGTAAGCTGGAAGGCAACACGAATTGTTCACCTTTCACCTCTATCTCAAGAGGTGCAGGTGCTGGCCTTTCATCAAAAAGCGCATCCTTGGTGATCTGTGCAATCAGGTCATCCCAGCTATCTTCGTTCTGTGGATCACTTTCTTCGCCTATAAAGCTGTGGGCACAGCTTGTTTCAAATTGATGTGCCAACCTCTGACATTGCGGGCACATATCTATGTGCATACTCACGGCTACGCTCAACGAAGCACACAGTTCTCCTTGAACATAAGATTGCAGGATTTGTTCGGATGGGTGGTATTTAATCATGATGCTCCCCCATGTGTGCCTTTAATTTACCTAATGCTAATCTGAGCCGAGACTTAACTGTGCCCAAAGGTATCCCCAGTTGATTTGCCAGCTCTTCCTGACTCAGTTCCTGGAAGTAAATGCCCTTAACGACATTTTTTTGCTCTTCAGGTAACTTTTCAACGTATTCAACAAGCTGCCTGTCGAGGAGGTGGTCGGAGAACTCGGCACTGTCATCACGCTCGTTGCTGTGCTGCTGCCAAATATCTTCACTCAGATTATCTTCGCGGTTGGTCTGCATCTTTCTGAGCATATCGAAAGACTGGTTACGAACCAAAGTGTATATCCAAGTAGTTACAGCGCCCTTCTCCGAGTTAAACAAATGTGCTTTTCGCCACACGTTTGCCATACTTTCTTGTAAAAGCTCCTGCGCCTGACTTGCATCACCAAATCGTTGACGACCCAAATGCAGCACTTTTGGCGCAAACCACTTAAATAGGCAGGCAAACGCTTTTCTGTCTCTTTGGTTTGCAATACGATCCATCCAATCGCATAACTGCGCCTGTTGCTCAGCGCTGAGCAAACGTTGCTCCGATGTTTGTGTAGCAGCAACGTCTTTCATAACTGACCCCTGTGGCGTTTCGGTACTTTGCTGTCGGCTCTTTTCTATCATTAGCTCACATCCATAAATAATGGAAGTATAAAAACGGTTTTATTGCTTCTCGGTTTGTTGTACGTCTGACCAAACAAGTTAGATCACTAAGTCAGCGAATTTATCAGTCTTCTTGTCCGGTTAAAATAGTATCAAGGAATTTTAGCGCCTGCGGCAGAGTGTCTGGTTCGCAAAACCCCTCTTTGTGCTCTGGAGAAAAAGGTAAGACTTCCAGAAAACGTCCCGCCACCCAGGCAGCATCCTCAAACCTGGGCTCAGGGTAAAGTGCTGCCAATTCGGGATTCTGATTAAAGATACGAGCCAGTTCGTCACTGATATGCTGATACCTGGGCAACAGCTCTGTCGTCGCCCAATGCACTCTTGCGGTGAAGCGTGCCTGACGCAGTCCATCGGACTCCATCCAGACCTCGTCAATGTCCAGTAATCCCTTTGATCTCACGTCTATCGTCAGAATATCATCTTCTGCTGAGCCAAAGTCAATAATTTCGACCCAACTTGCCCATGGCGCAGTTTGATGCTCATTGGCAGACTTGTACAAGCCAATAGCAAAGTGACGGTCATCGCCAGCTTCTTTGACCATACGCAAGTATTTTTGCTCAAAAATCCGCAACCGCGTAACGCCGCCGGGTAACAGGAATACAGGTAATGGAAAAAGTGCCATTTGCACGCTTTGGATCATAAAATAAGGCCAAACAGTTGAATCTGTCTGTCAATACGAGTGAGGTGGTAGCACGGATCAATTAAAATCCATGTCGCTATCTTGACTGCATTTCTTAATTTTTTACAAGAGAAGCCATTAAAAAAGGGCCGTAAAGGCCCTTTACAACAAGTAAGAAACTAGCAAAATCGACGATTAGCGCATAGCCATCATCATTTTAGCCGGCTCCTCTAAGTAAGACTTCCACAAATTATTAAATCTTGCAATGGTTCCGCCATCAATTACGCGATGGTCACCAGACCAGCTGACTTGCATAATCGAGCGTGAGACCACATTGCCTTGCGCGTCAAAACGCGGCAAATGTTGTAATTTACCTAACGCAACAATAGCAACTTCAGGTTTATTAATGATTGGGGTCGCTGTGGTACCACCAATTGCACCGATATTCGAAATTGAAATCGTTCCACCTTTAAGGTCATTTGGTGATACTCGCCCTTCGCGCGCTGCATCTGTTAACTGGGTTACTGCTTCAGCCACATCCACAATTGACTTATTCTGACATTGCTTAATGTTAGGTACTAATAAGCCGAGCTTACTATCAACAGCCATACCTATGTTGTGATCATCAAAATAAGTGATCTCTGTACACTCATCATTGACCTGCGAATTAAGGATTGGAAACTCTTTTATCGCGAGAGACAGAGCTTTAATAAAGAATGGCATCATTGTCAGCTTAATGCCTTGCTTTGCATACTGCTCTTTAAGAGACTTACGTAGTGCGATCAGTTCTGTCAGGTCAATTTCATCACTGTAAGTAAAGTGTGGGATGGTAGAAACAGACGCCACCATTTGCTTGGCCATCGCGGCTTTCATACCTCGGATAGCCTCAACCCGGGTTGATCCTGCACCAACAGGCGCAGTTGCTGACGGTTCAATTTGAGCCGGTGTTGCCTGAGCAACGGCCGTACTATCGCCTTGCGCAAAACGTTCCAGGTCTTCTTTAAACACTCGACCATTTTTGCCCGAGCCAGGTACCAGGGTAATATCGATGTCCATTTCACGCGCGCGGCGTCTGACAGCTGGAGAAGCGACCGCTTTGCCATTTACTTTCGCTGGCGCGGAAGACTGTGCAGATGGTGCTTTGCTCTCTTTCACAGGTTGTGGTTTATGCACAGCCAGTTCATCTTGTTTCGGGCTATGATCAGCACCAAGACGCATCTGAAATAGCGGGCTGTGAACCTGAGCAATATCACCTTTCTGATAATATAGTTTTTCAACAACACCATCATACTTGGCCGGAATTTGCACCAGCGCTTTGTCTGTCATTACATCGCATACAGCCTGATCTTCTTTGATTTCGTCGCCTTCTGCGACCAACCATTCTACGATCTCACACTCAACAATTCCTTCACCAATGTCCGGCAAAATAAAATCTTCTAAATGCGCTGTTGATGCAGGGGCTACAGAATCACTGTCACTTACACTGCTAACAGGTGCAGGCGCTTCGCCAGCTACATCCATAGCAAACAGTGGCTCATGCACTTTCGCAATGTCACCCTTAGCGTAATGTAACTGGGTGATCACACCGTCATGCACGGCTGGGATCTGAACCAGTGCCTTATCTGTCATCACATCACAAATTGGCTGATCTTCTTTCACTTCATCACCGACATTAACCAGCCACTCGACCAGTTCACATTCAACGATCCCTTCGCCAATATCCGGTAAAATAAATTCTTTAGACATGACCCGTCCCTTAAAACTCTACTGACTTCTTAATTGCAGCGAATACTTTAAGTGCATCCGGTACATACTCTTTTTCCAGTGCCAGTGGATAAGGCGTATCCAGACCACAAACACGCTCAATGGGTGATTCCAGGTGCAGGAAACACTCTTTCTGGATTGTGGCTGCAATCTCAGCACCAAATCCGTTGGTGATCGGCGCTTCATGGCTGATAACCAGACGACCAGTTTTAGTCACAGACTTCGCAATTGTTTCAGCGTCCCACGGCAAAATTGAGCGCAGGTCAATGATCTCACAGCTGATCCCGGCTTCTTCAGCCTTAGCAGCAGCTTGCTCAATGATTTCCATCTGGGCACCCCAGGCTAGCACGGTCACATCTTTACCTTCTTTGACCACTTCAGCTTTGCCAATTTCGATGGTGTAATCACCCTCAGGCACTTCCCCTGTTGAAGCGCGATACAGACGCTTAGGTTCAAAGAAAATCACCGGGTTATCATCTTTGATACATGCGCGCAGCAGGCCTTTTGCCTGATATGGGTTACGCGGCACGACCAGCTTCAGACCTGGCGTATGAGCAAAATAAGCTTCAGGAGATTGTGAGTGATACAAACCACCCGCAATACCACCACCGTAAGGTGTACGAATAGTCAGGTTACCCACATTAAACTCATTACCTGAACGATAGCGGAATTTCGCAGACTCGTTCACTATCTGGTCGAATGCAGGGAAGATATAGTCAGCAAATTGGATCTCAGCCAGTGCAGGTGCGCCAAACGCAGCAAGACCATTCGCAAAGCCCAAAATACCCTGCTCTGTCAGTGGCGTATTAAACACACGATGCTTACCGTATTTTTCCTGTAAGCCAGAGGTAGCACGGAACACGCCACCAAAATAACCTACGTCTTCACCAAAAATACACGCCTGAGGGTGCTCTGCCATGGTAATGTCTAACGCCGAGTTAATGGCGTGCAGCATGTTCATTTTAGCCATTATTTGATCCTCCCAGCCGTAATTGGATACGCATCCGGATGCTGTTTAATATGCTCTTTTAGTTCTTCGTATTGTTTTTGTAGTGCCGGAATTGGTGTATCGTAAACGTCGGAAACCAACTCTTCCAATGCAGGTTTTTGTATCTTTTCAGCGACTTTCAGTGCAGCCAGGATCTCTTCACGGATCTTGTCTTTTTGTGCTTCGTCTTCTTCTTCGTTCAGCCAGCCTTGCTTGAGCAACCAGGCCTTGAAGCGAGCTACCGGACAATTTGACTTGAATTCGGCTTCTTCATCTTTTGTACGATAGCCAGAAGGGTCATCAGATGTAGAGTGCGCACCGAGGCGGTAAGCAATGGATTCAATCAGAACGGGTTCGCCAGTAGTCACTGCAATTTCGCGGGCCTTTTGTGTGGCGGCATACACAGCCAAAGTGTCTGCACCATCAACACGAATGGTTTTAATGCCATAACCAACACCACGAGAAGCAATACCGTCGCCTTTGAACTGTTCATCAGCCGGGGTCGAGATAGCGTAACCATTGTTACGCGCAAAAAATAGCACCGGGGCTTTATGCACTGCGGCCATGTTTAAACCAGCATGGAAGTCGCCTTCTGACGCGGCCCCCTCACCGAAATAACAGATGGTTACATTGTCAATCTCGCTGCTGAGCTCACCACTTTGTGCATCAATGTGCTTAAGCTTTTGACCATAGGCATAGCCCGTCGCTTGTGGGATCTGTGTGCCAAGTGGCGATGAAATGGTCAGATAATGTAATTCGTTTGAGCCATAGTGAACCGGCATCTGGCGGCCTTTGCCCAAATCTTTTTCGTTTGAGAACAGCTGGTTCATAAACTGCTCAAGTGAGAAACCACGATAATGAAGCGCAGCTTGCTCTCGGTACTGCGCCATAATCATATCTTCTTGCTTAAGCGCAGCCGCACTGGCGGTAATCGCAGCCTCTTCTCCTAAACATTGCATGTAGAAGCTAATCCGACCCTGACGCTGTGCCGCCTGCATACGTTCATCTAACAGGCGGATAAAGCGCATTGTTGAGTAAATACGTAGCGCCGTCTCTTTATCTAAGTCAGGTGCAGTGGCGCCATCTAAAATGTCACCGTCTTCGCTGAGTATCTTCAGCGTTGGGATGTTAAGCGCATGGCCATCGATAAATTCGAGCGCATGGCTGATATTCAACGATATGTTATTGGGGTTAGTCATAACCTACCTTCTCTTGTTGTCATAACTAATTTGCAACGCCAAAGCCGCTTAAAATGGGCCGGTTCCGCGATTAGAGATTTGAATAATTAGTGCGGTAAATGCAAATTAATTAAATTAAAGCTTTTGCCACTTTACGTTAACGTAAACGGTTATTCAACTAATCCTAGATGAATAACCGCTAATTTGCACATTTTGATCTGGAAAGTTTTTGATACGCTTTGATAAGCGCTTTACTTACAGGGGGTTATACAAAGTTTTCGTCGACTTCGAGCGGCACAACTGTTAATAATGCACGTTGACCCAACGCAACTTTAGCATTCGGGAAAATGATTGCTTCACCCTCAACCTCTGCAAAATAATCCGTATCACCATCTGTCGCCAGCAACTCACCTTTAGCAAAACCGGTGAAATTTACCGCAGAATCAGGGAATGGGAATGAAAACGCTTCACAGGTTCGGTTTATCGTACGGTGCACCTGGAACAATTCGAAGTCACCTGCATTGAATTCATCATATTTAACACTTTCTTGACTAATTAATGCTTTCAACGTTTGTTTAACTGCCCTAAAGCGTGACATGTCATTCTGTCCAAAAGGCTTGACCTGCCCCAGTTCCACAGTAAAAGCATCTGCACCGAATTGAAATGACGAAAAATAACTGAATGTCGTGGCTGCTGAGCGCATCATTAATATGGTATTGACGCCACATGCCAGCATGAATTGAAGCTGTGATTTCTTCCAGGGTTTTCCGTGCAAGAACGGGTAAACGGCGAACTTTTCATTTTTTGAACCACGAATTGCAGTATGCAGGTCATAATGACAACGGTAACGTCCTTCTGGCACGCTGGTGAAAAAGTCACGTACATAGCTTTCAAGTTTCGCAGCCCGGATCTGCTCCGGGTTATCGGTGCGGTTTTCGTGGGCACCATTAAACAGACGATTAAGGTTTTCATCAACAAAACGCTCAGCGATATTGATGGATTTTGGGTTTCCGAATATAAACAAAACACGATGAGCCAGTTCAATTCGCTCCAGAATCACATCCTGAATAAACGCGTCGCATATTTCGATTGGGGCAGTTTCATTACCATGAACCGCACTGGACAGAACGATGTCTTTGTCGCCATAAGAGGCAGGTGTAAACTGGATAACGCCGGTATCTTTTACTTCAACCAAAGTACCGTTGCTGAGTGTAAATTGCTCAGCAGCAAGAGAAAACTCGTTATTACGAGTCAAAGTCAGGAAGTCTCCAGTTTGTTTTAACGTATCAAGGTACATACGAACATCACCTTTTGTGAGAGAAATGAGAGTAGCCAGGAAGTCGTACTTCCACAACTATGATAGTAGGTATAAAAAAGGCCATCACTCATGTATGGCCTTGTTTATAATTTTAATTAGCGGATCACGCCATCCACCAATGCCTTAGCCGCCTGTTCAAGCTCTGCAAGGTGCGCTTCGCCTTTAAACGACTCAAGGTAAATCTTATAAATGTCTTCTGTGCCTGAAGGGCGTGCGGCGAACCAGCCCGACTCCGTCACAACTTTCAACCCACCAATGGGCGCATTGTTACCCGGTGCTTCGGTTAAAATATCTGTAATAGCATCGCCTGCAAGCGTGCTGGCGGTTACATCTTGTGGACTAAGCGCTTTCAATCTGGCTTTTTGCTCAGGCGCGGCTGGGGCGTCAATGCGTTTATAAACCGGTGCGCCGTACTGCGCTTCAAGTTCACGATAATATTGAGACGGCGTTTTACCTGTAACAGCCAAAATTTCCGCAGCCAGCAGGCCCAAAATGAACCCATCTTTATCCGTGTTCCAAACGTCACCATTCATACGTAAGAACGATGCACCTGCACTTTCTTCGCCCCCAAATGCCAACCATTGCTTGCTCAGGCCTTCAACAAACCACTTGAAGCCAACCGGCACTTCGTATACTTCACGCTGATTGCCTTTGACCACTTTATCGATCATGGCACTTGATACCAGAGTTTTACCGATTTTAATGTCACTGCGCCAGTCACGGTGTTTTAGCAAGTAGTCAATAGATACCGCCAGGAAATGATTCGGGTTCATCAAGCCATCTTTAGTGACGATGCCGTGACGGTCATAATCTGGATCATTACCAATGCCAATGTCATAGTCGTCTTTAATAGCGACCAAGTTAGCCATTGCAAATGGCGAGGAACAATCCATTCGGATTTTTCCATCTTTGTCCAATGGCATAAAGGCAAAGCGCGGGTCAACCTGTTCGTTTACAACGGTTAAGTCCAACCCATATTGTTTGGCAATGACGGGCCAGAAGTTAATGCCAGAACCACCCAAGGGATCGACGCCAATACGCACACCCGCTTTGGCAATCGCATCCAGGTCGACAATATTTGCCAAATCTTCAACATAAGGCGTGATTAAATCGACATATTTTACAAAACCTGAGCGGCTTGCTTTGGCAAACGGGAAAAGTTCCACTTCAACCAAATCTTCTGTCAACAACTGGTTGGCGCGATCTTCAATCCACTTTGTCACATCAGTATCGGCTGGGCCACCATTGGGTGGGTTATATTTAAAGCCGCCATCTTCAGGCGGGTTATGTGATGGTGTAACCACAATGCCATCGGCTAGTTCATGAGGATGCGTCTGGTTATGGCATATAATGGCGTGACTGATCACAGGCGTTGGCGTGAAATCGTCATTTTCCTGTGTCACCACATGGACCTCATTAGCAACCAGCACTTCAATAGCAGAGTTGAACGCAGCTTCCGATAAAGCATGCGTATCTTTGCCCAGAAATAATGGCCCAAAAATGTTGTTCGCTTTTCTGTAATCACATATAGCCTGAGTAATGGCCAGAATGTGAGACTCATTGAATTTCACATTGTACGAACAACCGCGGTGACCTGACGTACCAAAAGCAACACACTGCTCAGGATTTTGCTCAAGGTCAGGCTCATTCAAATAGTAAGCTGATACCAGTTTGGGAATATTCGCCAGCTGACTTAACGGTGCTGGTTTGCCTGCATTGGGGTGATTTGCCATCACATTTCCTTATAGGTAGTCTCGGATAGTTTCTGCTTGTTGCGCCGAATAACCAAGTATGAGCGCAACTTCGTGCAACATCATTTTCTTACGCGTCGTATTTGAGTTTGTCATGACCCAATACTGACTGTCCGCGATGTTTTTCGGGTTTGTACTACTACCGCTTTCGAGCAGCGCAGCTTTGCTGGTCGAAAAATAAATGCGATCTCGCCCTTTGATCTCCAACACTTTGTGGAAATCTGCTTTGTGGCTACGATGAAACGCCGCCAGAATAAACAAGAAGCGCCCTACTACGCCTTTTTGCATAGCCAGCTCTTCTTTATTGAGAATATCAAATACGTTACCTGAAGTTTCATTTGAAACCACGGTTTGCTGCGGCTCAACTTCTGGTTGCGCAGCGGGTTCTGCTGCTTGTACGGGCTCCTCAGCCGGCTGTGCTACTGAGTTCAGGTTTAATAAACGACGCAGGATCTGGGAAGCGCTTTCACCAATACTTTGCGTGTTACTGGCAATGTACTGATATAGCTCGTCATCTATTTCTATTTTTTTCATGCTTGTCCTGTCATTTTATACATCTACTGCATCTCCACGGGATTATATCTAAATTTAACTTATTCCTCTACGGCTATGATTTTGCTTTCAACACTGGCACACTATGCGCCGTATCCGGAGGTATTATGTTGCTTAACTACAAATTATCGGGACAGCCACTGGGCAGTGCCGAGCCTGTTTTGTTACTTCACGGCCTGTTCGGCTCGCTGGAGAACCTGAATATTATAGCCCGCGCACTCAGTGAATCGTT
Organism: Pseudoalteromonas rubra; assembly: GCF_000238295.3. Taxonomy (NCBI): domain Bacteria; kingdom Pseudomonadati; phylum Pseudomonadota; class Gammaproteobacteria; order Alteromonadales; family Pseudoalteromonadaceae; genus Pseudoalteromonas; species Pseudoalteromonas rubra. Next base: position 228,753 of record NZ_AHCD03000035.1, on the reverse strand, counting down.
CACTGTAATAAACCTGGACTTGCGCAATCATGGTCAGTCGTTTAAGAGCGATGTGATGGATTACACCAGTATGGCTCAGGACGTCCTTAACTTGCTCGAACACCTGAAAATTAATCAAGCACACCTGGTCGGTCATTCCATGGGTGGTAAAGTGGCTATGCAAGTTGCGATGCTGGACGAGAGTAAAATCAACAAATTGGTTGTCCTGGACATTGCCCCTGTAGATTACCACCCTCGCCATGACACGATTATCCGAGCCTTAAATGCGGTTGCAACGGCTCAGGTTGCCAGTCGCGCCGAAGCCGATGCCATAATGCAAACCTATATAGAAGAACAAGGCGTGCGTGGCTTTTTGCTTAAGAGCTTGGCTAAAAATGAGCAAGGCCAACTTGAGTGGCGCTTTAACCTCGGCGTCATAGAAGCCAATTACAATAAGATCATTTCAAATATTAATACAACTCATTCTTGTTTGTGTGATACGCTGTTCCTGAAAGGAAACAACTCAGATTATATTGAGGCCCAGCACAGAGACGCCATTATGCAGTCCTTTAGCAATGCCAGAGCAAAAATTATTCAGGGTGCCGGACATTGGCTGCACGCAGAAAAACCACAAGCAGTCAATCGTTCAATTATTGATTTTATTCAATAATTACCGCAGTTTTTTCGCTGCAAACTTAATTTATCGGTTATAGGTATGGTATAGTAGCCGCCGTTTATGTTTTGAGTAGTGCAAAGATGATCAACGAATTTATGAATGAGTTTGAAACCCTTGGTCTTTACTTTGCTCTCGCCGGGATTTTCTTTTTTATAGGTATGGCCATTCAGGACGTCCTAAAGAAAGGAGACGTGCCCAAGTTTGGTCGATACATAGTCTGGTTAGTGCTATTTTTAGGGTGCTCAGGCTTTATCGCCAAGGGCCTGATACAGGTATTTTGGCAAGGTGCGGGTGTTGGTTAATGGCCAAGTCTGAATTAGATAGAACCACTATCGACTTGTTTGAAAATGAAAAGCGCCCTGGTCGGCCTAAGACAAATCCTCTTCCCAGAGAGATGCAGCTAAAGATCAACAAGCGCAATCAGATTAAAAGAGACAGGGCAAGAGGGTTAAAGCGCGTTGAGTTTAAAATTTCCTCTGAGCTATATCAGGCGTTAAGCGATATGGCAGAAGAGCAAAACATCAGTCGTAGCGCGCTGATAGAAACCATTTTGCAAGAAAAATTAGCGATTAATAGATAAAAGGTAAGTAGTTAATGGCAAGCGTAGGTATTTTTTTCGGCAGTGACACGGGTAACACCGAACACGTTGCAAAAATGATCCAAAAAGAATTGGGCAAAAAATTAGTCGATGTGAAAGACATTGCCAAGAGTAGCAAAGCAGATATCGAAGAATTCGATTTACTTCTTTTTGGTATCCCTACTTGGTACTACGGTGAAGCTCAGTGTGACTGGGATGACTTTTTCCCGGAACTGGAAGAAATTAGCTTTGAAGGTAAACTTGTAGCCATCTTTGGTTGTGGCGACCAGGAAGACTATGCCGAGTACTTCTTAGATGCAATGGGTATGGTTAACGACATTGTAACTGAGCGCGGTGCAATCGTCATTGGTAACTGGTCTACTGAAGGCTATGACTTTGAAGCCTCAAAAGGCCTGGTAGACGATAGTCACTTTGTTGGTCTGGGTATTGACGAAGATCGTCAACCTGAGCTAACTGAAGAACGCGTGAAGAAGTGGTCTGCTCAGGTATACGAAGAAATGTGCCTAAGCGAACTGGAAGACTAATTCCACTCTACGCCGGGTAAGTATCCCAAGCGCACTATTTTTAAGTCTGTGTCGTGCTAGACTTATGTAGTAACTGAAATTAGACAAATTGAGACAGATTAATGACTGATCACAACTTAGAGCTAAAAAAAGCGGGTTTAAAGGTTACCCTGCCACGCATTAAGATCTTAGAGATCTTGCAGTGTCCTGATAACCAGCATATCAGTGCCGAAGACGTATACAAAATCCTACTGGACAAAGGCGAAGAAATTGGTCTTGCTACCGTTTACCGCGTATTAAACCAGTTTGATGACGCTGGCATTGTGACCCGTCACCACTTTGAAGGTGGTAAGTCTGTATTTGAATTGTCAGGCAGTACACACCATGACCACCTGGTTTGTCTTAAGTGTGGTAAAGTAATTGAGTTTGAAGACGAACTTATCGAAAGACGTCAGGAAGAAATTGCCAAAGAAAATGGCATCAAACTGACCAACCACTCTCTGTATTTGTACGGCGAGTGTAACGATGAAGAAGCGTGTAAAAATTACGGTGATGAAAACGGTAACTGAGCTTACTCAATTCACTGAAAAAGCCGGCGAAAGTCGGCTTTTTTGTGTCTGATGAGTCTTTCTTAAATTGCCCTCTCTTTGCATAGCGCCAAATACCCCAATACTTATCTGAACTGGGCAAACCCTGATAAAGATTAGCCTTGTAGTTTTACAGTAAAAAACTCAACACCTGCTTTCAGGCCTTCAAAATTGAAAGGCTTAACAACACACTTATCTATCCCGGCCCTGCGTGCTTCATTTACCTCAGCCAATGAGCCGTCGAGCGTCATCATCAACAAATTAACATCTTTATAAGGCCCCTGTCGAACTGCCTTTGCAAACTCAAGGCAACACATGTCAGTCATTTGCCTGTCTGCGATTATAAGGTCTACCTCTCCCTTGTTGAGCTCCTCGAATGCAGCGCTACAGGTGTCCACCTGTATTGTGTTCTGATAACCCATTTGAGCAAGCATCTGTGTAACAATTCTACGCATAACAGCGCTGCTATCTACGACTAAGGTTTTCATATCGAACCTCCTTAAAAAAATTTTATTAGTAACAGAAGCACTTATTGAGTTGTTTTTATCAGTCGTTACTTTTCAAGCTCAAAAATCGGCCTTGCACGCGCCTTATTGTTGTAACGGATTGATGCGAGTGCATGGAACCACGAGCGCTTCATTAGACAGGTCATAGGTTTTGAAATGGTTGTCGTCAATTTTCATGATCTTTCCATAATAAACACTATCTGGGTTGTGGTTTACAAAAGACGCCACTGATTCTGGTGTAAATATGCCCAACTCATCTTTTTCCAGTCTTGTTAAAAGTTTTTTGTACGCAAAGCTTTTAACAACATCCCCATTAATCTCAAAACGGGCTGAAGTTTCGATATAAATAACAGATGCCACATTCGGCTGTGATTCATCATATATTTTATATGTAACCTTAGACCTGGCAGTTGATTGTTCTACCGAGTAATGATCATTGGTTCGGTACTCCATAATCGAGCCTTCACCGATTTCAGTCTTTGCAGTACACTCCCAGTGGCCTTCTAAAAAACCCACGACGCCGTCTTTTGAATAAGAAAGTAAAGGCAACAATAAAAAAGAAAATAAAATTATTTTTTTCATAGCGAGTATTGAAATTCACATCTATTAAACACAAAGGCCACTAACAGTGACTTAAACTATTTTAAGAGCCATAATTGAAAAAACCGTACGTCATTTTAAAATGTGCTGTTTGATACACTCCTTTAACTCTTCCAGTTGAAGACAAATACTAATATGTTAATTGATAAAAATGACGGCGTGTCGGACTACAACCTGGTAACTCAGCAAATAAAGGAAACAAAATTCTCGCTGCCCCATCAATCTCATCTAGAGGAGCCACAACCCAGGGACTTTCACTTTCATAATATTCATCGACAGAAAACCAGCCGGGATCACAACCATGCACGGAAAATCGGACACCAGACTCAGTGACTAGATCGGATTTTCTCGCCAGACATTTGGTTAGCATATGCAATGCTGACTTTGCCATATTGGTTTGTAAATGTAAGTCCTCTTTCTTGGTTTTAAAAAGCCCTTCTCTCGCATGCACATTTATTATATAAGGTGAAACCAGAGACTTACTAAGTAAAGGCAACATTTTTTGGATCAGTAATGTAGGTGCAACAGCATTAATTCGATAACACTCTTCTGCTTCTTGCTGAAGAAAATCAGCTAATCTAACATGCCAACTATTGGTAAAACTATGATCAACGAACTTTGGATCACCGTAGCGGTTTGTTTGTTCAACAGAACTGACCTCACCATAGAGATGAGACTTATCTCTCGCTCTAATTGTTTGAGCAGCACAATTAACTAAAATATCCAAAGACTGAAGTGACACTAGTTCATTAACCAGATTATTTAGCCTTTCGTCCAGATTTAACGAATCGAGATCAAGCTCAACTAACTTCAAATTATCTTTCCAATGAAAATAATCTTCATAGCCTGAAAAAATTTCCTTTGCTGATTCAATATTTCTCGTTGTCACAACTACATTTTTACAATTCGCTCGAAGAAGCTTCAGCGCAATTTGGTGACCTAATTTCGTTCTGCCTCCTGTCACTAAAGCGTTTAAGCCTGCTAAAGAACGGCCATAATGTCTAAACTTCTGATTCAGCTCACCACATTTATGGCAACAGAATAAGTAGGTAGGGTGAGGATTTCTGACTAACTTATGGCATTGATAACAACGCATAAAGTGCTTCTTAGACGGTAAACGAAAACGGTTTTCTATGTCAGGTTTCACACACCTTTCCAATTCATCTAAGTGGTGGCATGTGTTTTGTAGTTGTCTGGAAATGCTATTATTTACACTTGCGTTTTTACCACAACACTCTTCATTAGTTATACCAAAATAAGCAGCAGCTAACTGATAAATCTCCTGCTGGTTAACCCTTATATTTTTTTCTAAAAACTCTTGGCTTTTTTTAGTTCCATTCAGAGCGACTTGAATACCATACTTCGAACTACTTTGATTCAATCTAACTTCCTATACTTCATAGCTAACTTTAAGTTCTGAAAAACCATGTAACCATACAGCCACATCAGCAGCCCTCAGATATTTATATTTCAACCAACACAAACTATCGTTAAGCCTTTGCTTTATATACATTTAGGTAAAAACGGCTAGGTAATAATACCATACGTGAAAATACCATCCTACAGGATATGCTCTGAAAAAACTGCCCAAAATTCATGCCTAGCATCTTAATGAGTACTCGTATTCGACTTAACGGTATATGAGGCCTGACCATAACGAGACATGACGTTAATGTGCAATAGCTCCAAGGGCTTGAGCATGCTAGCTATAACTAAAAACAAGACCGATACTGAATCTATCTACCAAGACGTTTATGGAAACTGATGCGGGAACGTGTAAAAAAACGATAGAAATGACACCTAATTGAGTCGTTGTTTCTAAGAGGAAACCGACAGGTGTCGGCTTCCTCTTTGACACTCTAATATACAATTATGGTTTGCGTAATAATGCAGCTTCCATCACTTCAAACACGACTGTGTTATCAACGTAGTTGCCGTCCCACTTATAGTGTTCACCCCACAGTTCCGCTGCTTTTAAATCGGTGCGTGTAAACTCATTAAAACGCTGGCTGCCAGCGCCTATCGCCCATAAAGGTACCAATTCATTGGTGTGATTGCGTGAAGCCCACTGATACCCAGGAATTTTGCCTTTCCCGCGATTCTGAACAGCGAGAAATGCATTAAACGTATCTTCTTCAGGGTGAAAACGTGCTATTTCCAGTGATGCTTTACTTCTGTCTTCTGCGACAAAGCCACCTGCACTATTTGTCCAGGTTCCTTCTCCCCAGATCCCGCCACACTCATGATCTGAAGTAATAATCAGCAGCGTTTCGTCCCAGCTTGAGTGTGTTTCTACCCAGTGAATAACGGCATCGACCGCCTTATTAAAGTCAATCTGCTCTTCTATGAATCTGGGCATATTGTTGGCGTGACCCATCCAGTCTACTGCCCCGCCTTCAATCATGACAAAAAAGCCATCAGGATCTTGCTCAAGTACATTAAGTGCTCCCAGACTCATGGTCGCTAAATCTGGCACATTGGTGTTGTAAGCCATCCCTGATGGCGTATTGTCATCAGGTAACGCAGCCCTTCCTGCCTGCAATGTAGAACCCGACTGAGCAATGCCAATCACACGTCGAGGGACATTATTCCCCTGAGCCAGCGCCTTGAAATCGGCGACTGAATCGATATAGGACACCCCGTCGCGACCATTTTTGTTACCAAGTGACTTATATGTTTGCTCCCCACCAACATATTTATACTCTTTCTCTTCAGCGGATGCTGCCAGATCCCCGCTCGCACCGTACAACGGATGACCGGCGCCCATAATGACAGACAGTTCAGATGCCAGCATTTCATTGAATATATCGGCGTAATTGTTGCGCGAGCTATTGTGCGCTATCGCGGCTGCGGGCGTCGCATGAGATATCATTACGGAGGTTACCGTCCCTGCGGCCAGGCCTTCTTTCATGGCTAGTTGAGCTATGGTTTCGAATCGCTCGCTGTTGCTCCAGTCCATATTGATGCGGCCAACAGAGGTTTTTCGGCCACTCATCAGTGCCGTACCCGCAGCGGCACTGTCAGTATAGGAGGTATAGCTACCGGAGGCGGTATAATCATTGATCATGGCATTTTCAAAACGCGTCCAGCGAGTTGTCGGGTCATACCCCTGCGCAACAGCCCCTGCGGCTTTTGCAACGTCTGTCCCCTTTGGCAATGGTCGCCCCTGCTCATCAACCAGGTTAAGCGCATTGTGAGCAAGCCCAAAGACCAATGGCGCAGTGCCATCCGGGCGCGTCACCTGATAAGTTTGCTTACCAGCCAGGCCCTGATAATAGTCAGCGGCCAGCCAGCCATTGAATCCGTTACCATCAGATATCATTAAAATGATATTTTTGGGAGCTGCGTTTTTTGTCGTTTTAGGATCAGACTCGGTGTGATTAGCACAGGAAGTCGCAAATATTACAGATGTAACAAGGGTTGTTCTTAAGAGAGTATGCATCATCGTCAGGCACTCGTTATTTAAATCGTTCTCAGCAGTCACATAACTGCCTTACCACTGTCATATAAATACATTTCGTACATTTAACACACAACGGAAGTGTTATTATATAACATTACACATTTAAATCATTCCATTTTTATCACGGCTTCCCACCCTGTTGTGTTTAAAGGAAGTTTTCAGAAAACCAACGCAAGAAAAACTAAATGCATGGAAGCTAACCACTATCGAAAAGCACGATTTTTATGCAATCTAGCTAATGTTACTTTCATCGCCATTAGCCGGACGAGCTGGGAAAATTAAACCAAAGCAAAGGTAGAAACGCAGTACATTATCATTTAAAGAAAATGTAATCTGCAGAGCAATACATCCAGCTGATATAAAGTATGTTGAAAGTGGCATGTCAGAACGCGTGTTCGGAGGGGTTATATGGATATAGAGCCCAGAGAAAGCTCCGGGCTCTTAAGTAAGCGTATTGTCGAGTGACTTAAACAACCCGATTTCAATCTCCAGAACGTCATCTTTGGCTATTCGAGTCACATTATTCATTTCGCTTTAATATTTTCTAAAGTAAAGTGCCGGATAAATCGGGTTAAGGGTGTTGTCTTCGACGATTTCCCCATCTGATAATTGATTATTTACCGCATCAATTAAAGAATGCTGTTTGCCGTTTACTTCAATCGCAACAGTCACCTCTTTATTTGATGCACCCACGTTAGAACAAGACTTAATGCGAGCACCAGCGTCTGCATCTCGCCACGTGCATTGCAATAAGGTTTCTTCAAATCCGTCTACCATACGTTTAGCGGGGTAAGCTCTAAAATAAACAGGACCAACGTCACAGGCGTTCTGAGTGGGCTTATCATCGACAACAGCAACTCCACCAGCGAAATAGTTGAGTGTAAAGTCGTTAAAGCCCATTATACACGCTGAAGAACCGGCAGCTTGGTTTTTAGTCGCAATGGGCATATTTAATGTGCGCCCTTCAATGTCATCACACATTAGTTTATGAGCGTTACCGCTCTCATTAATCCAGCGACAATCCAGGCGCTTTTCTTCCAGTCCATCGACGATGCGTGTATCTGGCGCTGGCTCAAAAGATACAGCGTGTCCTCCACAATTGGCCTTATTTCCTTGAACTTTCACTGTGCCTTTAAGCTCAGTCCGATACCCATCTAGCCAATTTATGCTGCAAATGCCGTAGCTAGGAATATTTACTCTGTTAGCGACTAATACATCCGGTAAATTCGCATCTACTGGGTTTTCACATACCTGGTTTTCCCAAGTACCGACCTCGTTTTGTTTCTCTACTTGCCAATAGCAAGACATAGTTGAGCTATCCTGTGCATAGGCTGTGGCTGCGGAGCTACACACGATAAATGATGATACTTTTAGTAGTGCATTTAATTTGTTTTTCATACTGATATTCCTTTTTAGTTATGAGTTGTTATCCGAAAACATGTGCACACTAACATTTTTTGAAATGTTAAAAAGTCTAAATGACATTTGCTTACAATCAATTACCAGACCCCACAAACACCCCTTTTTATTTACAAAGCTAAAACGCGTAGTCGACCTGAATTCATGTTCTATACATATTTAGCCATGTAGGGCAGTGTAATAGTATTTGTAGCGTCGGCACCTAAACTTTCAAGGCTGTTATCCCTGACAGCCATCCACACAAGGAGCCAGGCCATGACTATCTCAAAATTTATGTTGTGTGCGTTATTTAGTAGCACTTTTTTTGGCACACGCCGGAGCCCAGTATCTAACCCAACCAGCCAGTAGAAAGCCAATGAGATACCCTATAAATATGCCAATCAGTTTAACTGACAGGCATTGCTGCGACAGACGGCTTATTGTTAACTTATACTAGCCCCCAGAAAATGTACCTCTTTTATCCACGTATTCCGCTGACTCTCATCCGATAGAATAACTGAGCCAAATAAAGTAACCTCGGCTTTGTTAATGCCGCAAAATTCAAGCGTATAAAGACTCAACTGCTCCAAGACCGGCCCGGATTGCTGTTCAGCAAACTCTTGTGGAGCATCCATAGTTAATATGACTCTTGCCGTTTTACCAATCAGCAGTTGCACAACGCTGGCACTGTCATCTTTAAAAGAAAACGCCATTCCGGGTAAGAGCGCCCTATCGAATAACCCTTTGAGTTTTGCAGGCAACCCGCCCCACCAGATAGGTGTAACAATTACGATATGTTCGGCCCAAATAAGGGCTTCAACAAAATCACTCAGGCAAGCTTCCAGCTCCTGAACTTCATCGTAGCCCGATGCCAAATTTGGATCAAAATTCATCTCTGATATATTAAAGCGACGAACCAGTGCTGACTTCTCAGCTTGGTGTTGATACTCAGAGCTCAGATGATGAGTAAAACTACTTTGTTTTGGGTTGCCATTTAACAGTAAGACTTTTTTCATTATTTTCCTCTTCAATTTAGGTAAACAATGAACATCTTAGAGTCTCCCGTTAAGGGAAGAGTCAAGCTGTTTTTTGACAAGAATTGATTGAGCCTATGCAGATATCTAACTTGGCTAATTTTTCAGAAATGGCCTGCAACTCGTTTTCAAGTCTTTGCTTTATCACCACAAGAAAAGCGTTAATCTCAGTCCAATTTGCGCTGCCATTGTGATATTTAATGACCCCCTTCAGCTCTGCTAAGGTCACCCCCAGGCCCTTAGCTTCTGAGATCAGTTTCAACACCTCAATATGTTCTGGGGTATAAACCCGATACACCCCTTGTCTCTTCGGTGCTATGATCAGATCTTTCTCTTCATAAAATCGGATTGCTTTGACGGATAAACCGGTTTTCTTTGCCACTTCACCTATATACACTGCCATTTCCTTGAAAAATCGATGCCTGCGTCAATTATAATCACAATAAGGTTAAATCCTTAAATAATACTAGGCTTGGCCCATCCTCAACATGCCATCAACTCTCAAGCGCTTTTTTAATCGTTTCGAGCAATTTTTCGGGTTCGTTAGTGCCTAAGCTGACAGTGGTCCCATCTTTTAGTTTGAGTTCTACGGCGTCCAGACCGGAAACATTATACAGCCAGCCGGTAGATAGCAGGCAAATACCCAGGCCATTATACCATTTAGTTTTTATAATTATTGCCGAGTCTATTTGTGTGTAATCGAGAGATTTACGCCAAAAGCCAGGGCCGAAAAACCAACGGATCTGCCCTTCACCTATTTTAATAGTCAGCGAACTAAACAAAATGGCGACAACGCCAACAACCAGAAAGGCAAAATTCGCGTTGTCTGCGGGTTTAACAATAGCGCTGTATGCAAGCACCAAGGCAGATGTGCCCATAACGGCCAATATAGCGGTACCGATTTGGGTATGTTTATAGTCCATTGTTCTTTCTTCCGTACAGGATTCTACCGAACTACTTTTCTATATTGTTTTCTTGAAATTATACGCGCCTCGAAGAAGTGTTATACCAATTCGCTTAATTTAGTGTTCTATTTTGAGGCGAGAAAATAGAATCGATAATACCGATCTCACGTCTTGCTATCGCTGAGACTCTTACATCTGTTTAGGCGAGGCGAAATTTTTCGAACTCATACCTTATAACACCGTTAGTGTCACACTTGCCCCTTCAAATTGAACAGGTATTTAATGAAATAGGTATTAGTAAAGGGCCAGGCCATAAGACCTACCCCTTAGAATTGCCCTTAATTAGCACGAGTAGCCGTTAATAGAGACAGGGCAAGAGTAGTTTGGGTCTGAGATAGGGCCACATCCCATGGCAGATATTCCGCCACCGATCTGACGTGTTTTACCGTTTGCCAGGGCCGCCTGCTCAGACAGGTTTTTTACCTTCTTCTTGTTGAGTACCAATGTCATTGTTATTCTCCTTTACATGATTGCACCAATATTGGTAACAATCAGTGTGTTGCTATTTTGTTCAAAAAGCAATCACAAATATCAAATGCAGAAATATTTAATGTAAGCGTCATATTTAAGATCTGAACGCATTGATATCGATACCTCATGTTTATTCACTACATTGCACCAGTGCAGCAACATGATCCTTAATTTGTAACCTCACTTGGTACCCATTACGCATCAATGGTTGTGTGCAATAGGCTTATTAGATGAACAGACTCTTCACTCAATTGGTGTAGCGCTCGCAATACCGAAGGCCCTTTTCTGAAAAACACATCACCATAATTTTCCCAAATGCAGTGACCGAATAGCGGGCAGCCAAAAATAACGTGAATTGGCGAGTGGATGAGAAGTGGAACGTGACTTTTATTTGTTGCCCTGACCTTATTACTCACTCTAATTCTGAAAGCTTTTGCTTTAACAAGAGAATAATGTCAGGAGGAGTTAACTTATTGGCGGCAAGATAAAAGTCATTACTAAGTTCATCCAGTTCGAACAAAAAATTAAAATCATCTCGTGTACATCCAATTTGCTCACACATGTAGTCAAGGTGTATCGGAGACGCTGCAATTATGTCGGCCCTGCCCCGCAGCAACATTTTCACAGTCACAAAGGTCTCAGGTAAAACGACTATAGTGTCTAACATATTCTTGCTAGCCAGAAACTGATAAACAACATCGTCACGTTTAACCCCTACTTTGTAGTCTAGGAGATCCGACAACGTCTCGACTTCAATATCGGTTCGCTCTCGTAATGAAATAAGGTAAGTTTTAGTGCTCATCAGCACACCCAACCAGTGAAAAAGATTCTCTCTGGCTGGCGTACGTACGATTGAGAAAATGAGCGTGCCAGGCTCATTGATCGCAGTTTTATATGCCCTCGCCCAGGGCATTACTTCAATGTTCGATGTGATTTCTAAGGTAGCTAGTACTCTATTTACTTTTTCGGCTGCAACTCCTTCAATTTGGCCATTTTTACCGGACATCTGGTAAGGCGGTAGCTCTTCAGTAACTACCCTGAGCTGGTCCAAATAGTCAGATGATGTCCCCTGACTCACTAACGTCAAAGGCCACAGCAAGAGTAAAACCAAACTAAAAGAGTAAAGAGCCTGCATGTTTATCCAACTCTATAAAAAACGACCCGCCTGTATAAGCATATATACGACAGAAAAAACCTATAGGATGAATCTCCCAGTAAAAAAGTGCTTAACACATCTAAAAAGCGGCAAATGCACCGGTGCAGCTATGCCATTTACCGCTACATAAAAGTCCACAATAACTCAAATCACTTAACTCACTTAGCCTGAATATAGCTGCTTAGTTGATCAACGTGCTGACGTGTTTCGTCGATCAGGCCACCAATCTCTCCTGCGGACTCTGTGGTTCGCATTGCGAGACTCCTTACTTCATCAGCAACCACGGCAAAGCCTCTGCCAGCATCACCGGCCCGAGCCGATTCGATCGCCGCATTCAGTGCAAGTAAGTTAGTCTGATCTGAGATGCTATTGATGGTATTAATGATGGTGCTAATCTTAGACAATACCTGTGCCATCGCATGGTGCGTTTCTGTCAGGACCGCGTTGCGCTCTGAAACATCCGTACCATAGAGCAGAATTTTATTGAGCTTGCCATCTTCATCCAACACCGGAGAAATTGCAGCGTCTATTTGTACTTCGCTTAGGCCAGTAGGCAAAGCAAGTTGTGTTTTCACGAACTGGCCTGTGCGTATCGACTGCCATTGTTCATCACTGAGATAGCTTGACAGCGTTTTAAGCAGTTGTTGTACTGCTCGCTGATCCGTGGCGCCCAGTGCACTGAGTCCCATAGGATTGATCAACGTCAGCTCTCCCTGAGGATCAAACTCCAGTACAATATTTGCCTCACCAATTGCTTTCAGGCGCACATCATTTTCTAATGCAACGCGTTTAGTGCTATCAACATTCGCCTGAATTGACACAAAGCGTATCAAGCTGCCCTGTTCATCAAATACTGGGTTAATGGCTAAGCTGATCCAATAAGGTTCACCCTCTTTGGTGTAATTCAGGATCTCTTCATAAAACGGGGTACGTTGTTCCAGATTCTTTTTGATACGCTTTTTAGTATCGGGTGAGGTATGTTTGCCCTGTAAAACATGGCCAGGTTTCTTACCCAGAACCTCGTGTTGGTCGTAGCCAGACAGCTTAGTAAAGCCGGGGTTCACATATTCAATTAATCCGTTTGCATCGGTTATGATCACCGAGTTATCGGTTTCATTCGCAACCAAAGAAAGCAACGCTATCTGATCACGCTGTGCTTTTTCTTCGGTAATATCCTTAACAAATGCCGTGTAGGCAATTTTGCCGGCCACATTGACTTTTGATAACGACAAATTAGCCCAAAGCACCTGACCATCGCTACGTTCAATCTCAACATCCCGGGAAGTACCAACGATTTTATCTTCACCGGTGCGGCGATTACGATTGACCATTTCGTCATGGTTACCCTGTATCGCTCTGGGCACCAGCATTTTCACATTATGGCCAATAACTTCGTCACGCTGATAACCCCACAAGCGCTCTGCAGCCGGGTTAAAAAAAGTCACGATATTGTTGTGGTCAATCGACACAACGGCATCAATACACTGCTCAAGCGTCTGATCAATGCGCTCCTGAGCCTCTTTTTGCACCGTAATGTCTTTTATAAAGGCTGTGTAATGAATACCGTCAGACTGACGTACTTTAGATAAAGACAGGCTACACCACTTCGTGTCACCACTGCGGGTTTCTATTTGAATGTCACGAGCCGTGCCAACAATTTTGTCCGGGCCGCCATTGCGATTGGCATTGACGTATTGATCGTGATTGGTTGAAAATTCGCGCGGGACGAGCATTTTCACGTTTTTCCCAATCACCTCCGTTTTACTGTAGCCAAACAGCTTTTCAGCGGCTTCGTTCATGTACGTAACATTGTTTTTGGTGTTGATACTGATCACGGCGTCAATAGCCTGATCTAGGATAGCCTGAGTGTTATCCGACTTATTAAAGAAGAGTGACTGGATCATCAATTAACCTCTGAGCAAAGGTGAAAGCACGCGCTCGCAAGCATAATGTTCTGTGTCGGAATCACACAGGCATTAAACTGCGGTTAATTAAACGTAGACTGAATTTTCGAAAAGTGTCAATTATTGACATGCTTGTCTGATCAGATTTGGCTACCCGGTCATCACGCTAAGGTATAGACGTAAGCAGATATTATTTCACCATTGTCTAACCGCACTTGCGCTATTACGCGTTTATAGTGCTCGCCTTCAAACTCATCGAGCCTCTGCCAATGAGCATCAAGCTCTGATGAGCTAAACACCAAACCTGATACTTCCCCCGCGCCCGTGTCTAAAATCAGGCCCGGATAACCTAACTCAGCCCCCCAACCCTGATTTTGCAAATGGCCTTTGACAAAGCCAGGTTGCCACTGGCCTTTGAGCCCAGCGAGAATATGCTCGTTTGGACGACCGGGTGCTAATGTTCCGTAGACAAATAAACACGCCATTTTCTGCTCCTGCACTATCTAATTAGGCGATAACGGGGATCTGAAACTGCATCGTGATCCCACCATATTGCTCCAGATCCACTCCCTCGATCCACTCGATAAAAGAACCCTCAGGATCAATGTTATATCCTTCCTGCTGTGCTTTCTCAAACAAAGTATGAAGTACCTGACTATAAGCTACATCCGACAACAGATATGCCCGGCAACAAAAGTAATGACCGCTTTCAATCACCGCATCATGGGGTTCACCTGGCTCGACTGATTTTGCAATCTGAGTCTCTATGGCCGACCAGCTTTTCTCCAGCTCGGTCATTTTTGTAATACCCAGCAAGCCTACTGACTGCTCCTCATAATGATCCAGGATCTGATCCCAGTCAGAGGTATCACTGGGAACGGCTTTGAAGTAACGCGCTTCACAGTACTCGAGCGTACATGGCAGCGCTTCTGCCAGCTGCTTTTCCAGCGACCCGGAATCTCCTGGATGTGCCAGTTTATCCATCAAAACCTTAGTTTGTTGAGGCGTTGCCTGCTGTGCCATCAGGCGAATCGCTTTTGCGGTGGTCCCCAGCTCGCGCTTGAGCGCTTTAGCCAATGCCTGCGAAGACGCAAAACCACACAACTGCGCAATGTCAGTAATAGACAGTGCATCGTGATAAAGCAAATAGTAAACCGCATATTGCAGCCGGATCCGACTCAGGTATCGGCCCGGTGTTTCGTTGAAGAGTTTGCTAAACTGACGATGAAAATGAAAAGATGAAATAGCACTCTTTTTGGCTATTTGCTGCCAGCTAAAGCCCTCTTCTAACTGCTCATGCATCAACAATAACGCCTGCTCGAATCGCTTTCGCATATGTTCAGGTAGCGGCGCCAGCAAAGCAATTTCTGGCACCAGATTAAACGCGGGATCTTTGTCTGCTGACATACAGGCTCACAGGTTTTTCCGGGGCGACCACTATCGCCCAGGCCGTGCCCCAAGTCAACTTAGCGTGGCTGCCTCATGTGCAGATTGCGCTGCTGGCAAAGGTTTGCGATGAAACATGCCTAACAATACCGGGATTAAAAATAAGGTGATTAAGGTAGCAAATAGTTCTCCAAACACCAGAGATACCGCCGCAGGTTTTAAGTACTGTACCTGCTCAGACGTGCCAAACAACAAAGGTAACAGGCCGCACACTGTGGTTATCGTGGTCAAAAAAATCGCCCGAAAACGACCGGTGCCAGCGTTGATCAATGCCTGGGCTGGCGCTATACCTTGACGGTATTCAGTGTTAAAGCGCGTTATCAGTACCAAAGCATCATTCACCACAATACCTGTCATGGCCATCATGCCAAACAAAGACAGCAAGCTAACTGGCAAGTCCATGATGGCGTGGCCAAAGATAGCACCGGCAAATCCAAATGGGATCACAGCCATAATAATTAAGGGCTGCCAATAGGACTTCAGCGGGATTGCCAGTAACACGTAAATGAGCATTAAGGTCAGTATAAGCGCAGCCTTAAAGCCCTTGTTGACCTCTTCTATTTCCTCATACTCGCCCGCAGGCTTAATGGTCACTTGTGGAAACTGGCTGATGAGTTTATCAATGTCACTTTGTAACAGATCCAATGTTTGCTCCGGCGATCCTACAGCCCGATCCTGAGACCAGTATAGATTGATCACCCGTTCACGATCACGACGCTGCAACAGCTGAGGCTCATGCTGATAATTGAGTTCAGCAACATCTCCCAGTGCAACACTCTGACCATCATCGAGCATCACGTGCATATCCAGTAACTCATGTTCAGTTCGAACAGCATGCTTTGGAAAACGCAGCACAACCTTTAACTCCTGCGACTGATAGAGTAGCCGGTGTACTTCGCGCTCACCCAGAGCATTGGCTACCACTTCAGCTATGTGTGACTGCGTCAGCCCCAGCTGTCGACCAAATGCATTCAGCCTGACCCGAATTTGCCGTTGTTCAGCCTGAAAATCATCTCGGGCATCTTTTACGCCGGGTAATGCAGTTAGCCTGTCACGGAGTTGATCACTGATCTGCTTAGCTAAGCGTCCATCAGGCGATGAAATAGCCAAAAAAGTCCCACCCGCTGGTGGCTCCGCTGCACTGAAGTGCTGCGCATAACTCCCCTCTATTTTGCCAGCTTGCTTGCGCCAGGTATTGCTCAAAGTGTTTGCTGGTAGCGCATTTAATGCTTCCGATGTCAGTTCAGCAGTGACTTCAAGGTCGCCATAACCATTGGACCAGGCCAGAATGTTCTTCATCGGGTTGGTACTCAGGCCATGCTCGGCTTGCAATGCCTGACCGGTCGCCTGTGCACTCAATTCAAGCTGACTCAATCCTCGGATCTGTAAACCCAGAGGCGCCCCCTCTTCCAATGTTACTTTGGCGGTCACATATCGACCCGGAATTTCAGGAAACAAAGTACTGCGTATCGCACCACCCAGCCATAAACCATAAGCCAGTATAAAAGCGGATAGAAAAACCACCAGGGTTGACCTTTTGTGCCCTAGGCTTATGCGCAATGCGGGTGTGTAGATATGATGTATAAACTGACTCAGCGCCCAGCGTGTCTTGTTCTGAATATTTGCGATGACTCCGCTGCGGGTGCCCTGACGAGACATCGCGGCCAGGTGAGATGGCAGAATAAATTTACTCTCAACCAATGAAAAGCATAGCGCCAGAATCACAACCGCTGAAAAGCCAGCGAACAGCTTCGCCAGATCATTGTTGATCCACAGCATAGGTGAAAATGCCGCAATACTTGTCAGCACACCAAATACGGTTGCCACTGTGACAGATTCAACACCTGTGTATGCCGCTTGCTTGTAATTCGAATTGCGATTTTGGTGTTCATCAATCGCTTCACCTACAACAACTGCATCGTCTACCAAAATACCCAATACGAGAATGAATCCAAACAAAGTAATATCATTCAGGCTGTAGTCAAGCAGCTGCATGCCATATAAGGTGCCACAAACTGCAACTGGGATCCCAGCCGCCACCCAGAACGCCAGCCTGAGATTAAGAAATATGCCCAATAATATGATCACAATGAGTAACCCCTGCCAGGCACTCGTGCCGAGCCTTTCCAGCTGCTCTTCTATGTAAGGGGCCATATCAGCCATGGTCGTGATGATGATGTCTTCTGCAAGCTGAGGCTTAAGTTCAGCAAGGGTGTCACTGATCGCTTCGCTCACATCCAGTAAATTGTCGCTCTGACTGGTGCTGACCATCAACGCGATACCTGGCATACCATTGTTACGCACGATAGCATCGCTTTGCTCATAGCCACGGCGCACAGTGGCAATTTCACCCAGGGTAATTTCACCAGAAGAGCCGTTGATCACTGGCAATTTTCTTAGTTCACCCAGCGCACTGATATAGCCATCACCACGCAGGGTAATACGACTTCCCTCGTGTTTAAGTTGTCCACTACGTGTTTCAAGTGACGCTTGTGTTATCGTGCTGGCAAGTTGTTCTATCGTCATGCCATACCGTAACAAAGTATCAGGTTCAGGCTCGATAAATAACCTGGGCTCGCGTGCGCCCCAGTTGCTGACGCTGGAAATATCCGGATGCTTTTTTAGTGCCAGCTCTACCTGCCTTGCCACCTGCTGCAATGCTTCGTCACTGCGTGGAGCAGAGACAATGACAAACGCAGCAAGATTGGTAAATTCATCGCGTGTTACTATGGGTTTTTCTGCCTGCACAGGAAAGTGACTGATCGTATTAACCTGATTACGTATGTCTTCCAGCAACTTGTCATAATCCGCATCAGGCTTCTTACGCACCGTCACAGTTGATAACCCGGCCTGTGATTGACTGGTTATTTGTTTAATGCCTGCAATAGCACTGACTGACTCCTCAACACGCTGTGTGATACTTTCATCAATTTGCCTGGCAGTGCCACCCGGATAAGCGACCTGAATACTAATGCTGGACGGCGCAATCTGTGGAAACGACTCCACCCTGAGCTGACCGAATGCCAGCAGACCGCCGGCGATCACCATTGCCATCAGCAAATTGGCCGCTACCGGGTTATTGATAAACCACTTACTTAGCCAGCTCATAGCGCCTCCAGTTTGTCAGCAATCTGCACTGTCTCGTTATGTGGTTCTACACGTTTACCTGCCACCATTGAGGGCAGTGTATAACGTACCAGTTGAAAGGCATTTGGCAGCGCTTCGTTAAGCGATACAATCATGGTGTCTGCTCTGACTTCTACCGTGGTCACCGTTATCCGCCGTAACGTTTGCTGCTCCGTCACAATCCAAATTGCGCCATCGGGATCGACTGCGCTCAGTGGCAATTCATATAAACCGTCTTCAGCTTTTAGCTCAAAGCGCACGGTAACCTGTTGATTAGGTCTTAGCTGAACCACCTGTCGATAAGGATCCGGTATAGACAGCACCAGTGTACGCTGACGCGTAGTTTCATTAATAAGCGGAGACAGATAGCGAACAGATGCCGGCCACGTCCCCCCGGTATAACCACGCACGGTTATGCGCCCATCTTCGAGGCTATCCAAGACCCTGTTCCAGTCTCGCTGCGACAAAGGCACGTGAACATCCAGGCTATCACTGGCCACCAGCTCAAACAAAGCCTGTCCTGCTTCCACCCACTCTCCCGGACTCACCAGTCGCTGCGTGATCAAGCCATCATACGGCGCCACAATAACAGCATCGTCAAGCAGTCGCTGCGCGCTGTGCACGCTTTGTTGGGCACGTTTTAGCTCAGCTCTGGCTGCCGCTATGTGGGGTTCCATTGTGGCAAATGCGCTGCTGTTTGCAGCAGTTCGCATCGTCTTAGCAACCGACTGTTCATGTAAGTGTCGCTGTAAATTAAGCTCCGCCTGTTTAAGTGTGCTCTGAGCATCATATAATTGAGACTTAAGTAAATGGGTATCAAGCTGAGCCAGTACTTTGCCTTTTCGCACTAACTGGCCAGGCTCCATTTCAAGATCCAGATAATCCACACGAGCACGGCTGGTCGCTCTTAGCTGTAGTGGCCAGCGCGCCTGAGTACTTGCTTGTACTGTTAAGCCTGGGGTGACAACAGAGCGTTCTATCTCAAGTACAGATACCATGGGTAAGTGCACTTCATCCTTGTGTGGTTGCGGCTCTTCTGGTGTCAGAAGCACAACAACTAACAGGGCCAGCGTTAATGTGCTCGCGGCTACAATGGCCGGAAAACGGGTTTTAAACGTCATGGATCACCTCCATCTGGGTCACTGAGTCAATCGGCTGATTAAGACGTTTACTGATCTCGCTCAGTCTTGACAGGGTTTGTAGTGTGACAGGCAGCATAATTGCCGTGTCTACGAATTCAAGGGAGTAAGTCACAATAGAAAACACCTGACCGACACTAATATCAGGGATCAACTGCACCATCCATAAATTACCCAGTACAGCCGTAAACAACACTAGAAAGATCAATCCATACACCCAGGCTTCTGTATCTGACAGGCGAATTTCACATCGTTTGAGTCGCTCAAAATGCGCACTGATCGCACCAAGTGGTCGGTGACTCAACACCCAGACTTGCTGTTCCAGCTGATCATTGAGCTTGCTATTCAAAATACTGAAACGATCGTGAAACAAAGCATAGATGAGACACATTAACGCCGAGGCAAGTATCACGCTGTATGCTAGATAGAGATGAAAAGAAGCCAGGATAACCACAGTCGCGACAAGCTGTATCACCGCCGTGAATACGCCTGGTAAATCATTTTCCAGAAAATCGACGAGTTCACGTGACATAGTTAGCCTGGCGTCCTTGACCGATACGGGCGCGGTGCGTAATTTAAACGCCAGCATCTCGGCCAGTCTGACCCGAATATCACCAAATACACGGGTATCATAGAAACGACGGATCACGCTTATTACTACCAATGCCACCAGCACTAAGGCAAACCAGGACAAAGGCGTGAGAGACTGGCCAAGCACCCCATCGATGGCATAGCCAATAAACAAGGGAAGTAAGATCAGCAGAATGTTCTCTAAGATCACCATGCTCCAGGTGACAAAGATCTTGAAAGGACTGGTGCGAATAATCGCAGCAAAAGAAATTTTATTCAGGAGTTTCACAACTGGCTCCACAAGTACTACAAAACTTGTGGCCAGTGTTACAGATCAAAGCGATAAAAAAGTGTCCCAGATTGCGCTTTTACTTCTGAGTCACCTAAAACAGGCCATTATTCTCCACGCTTGGTGTAAATATCAGGGCGACAGATCTGCATCAAAATACTTGGGTCTTCCGGCGTCTCGAAACCAAATTGTGCATATAAACCATGCGCATCCTTGGTCGCCAGCATGACTCTGCGTAAGCCCTGAAGGTCCGGGTGTTGCATTATGGCTTCGACCAGCTGCTTACTCAGCCCTTTACCGCGATGTGCCTCCACGATAAATACATCCGCCAAATACGCAAACGTTGCCTTATCCGTGATCATTCGGGCAAACCCTACCTGCTCTGCCGTATCGGTATAGACACCAAAACACAAGGAATGCTCAATGGCCTGTTTCATCACATCGCGGGGGATTTCCTTTGCCCAGTAGGAATCTGAAATAAAATCGTGAATGAGATCAAAGTTGAGTCGGTTAGGATCGCAACTAATTGTATAGGCCGGCATTTTATACTCCCTAAAAATGGTGACGTGAATAGTATCTGTTATCGCTCCATTAAACCTTTGACCCCAACACTAAGGCAAGCACTTAATTGAAAAGTGTGCAGGCCTGTTAGCTCCTCTGGATCACCTGCATGCCACGGCTAAGGTGTACAGCGTCAGAACGCACGCCTTCACACTCAACCCCTGTGAACTTAATAGGTAATCCCATTGCCTCATAAATTTCTGGACGATCCTGGAGGTGAAAGTGTAAATGAGGCTCACTGGTAAAACCGTTAAAACCACATACACCCAGCAGCTCCCCTTGGCCAACACGGTCACCGGGTTTGACCGAAATTGACCCTTTTTTCAGATGGGCATAAAAACCATATTCACCGGGTGCATGCCTGATCACAACATGATTGCCAGCAAAGTGACAACAAAGAAAGTCTATTAACCCAAACCCTGGCAGTGGCGCCTGAGCGACTCTATCAAACACCGAAATCACTTCCCCCGCTGCTGCCGCAACAATTGGCTGGTTAAAGCAATAATAATCCCGCACATTAAGGCCGTTATCTCTATGGCGTGAATAAGTGTGATCGACCATCACAAAGTCCAGTGCATATCTTTGCGAGAGCACATCCCAGGAGTGAGAGGTTGCAGGTGAGTTGCCGCCGTTGTAAACCAGCCAGCGACCTTCAAACGGCAAACGATACCCCACCTTATTTTTATATCCGGCAATGTCTGTTGCCCGTGTCGATACTCTTTTTCCAACCGACAGCTGACAAACAAGCAGTTTAACCTGTTGAAATAGCAGTATGGGATTCAAAAGCGTCAGCGCCATAGAGGGAAGCGCCGTCAACACCATACCATAACGACCAAGATATCGGTGAACGCCTGGACGAGGCCAGTTCAATCCAGGGTGTCGCTCACACTCTTCACCAAACTGAGTCGTAATATACCTTTTGATTAGCCAGGCACTGGCAAAATGAACAAAAAAGTACAAGCCCAACTTGGCTGTAACCGACAAACGGAACAGCCAGGCCCATTGACAGAGCAGCTGCACACCGATAGTTACGCATACTGCCATCACCATGGGGATCAGCCAGGTAAATGCAAACGCCTTATGCCGGCTCGATGCTAACTCTTTGGCCATACTCTTTACTCCTTTGCCTGATATTCAATAAACTGCTTACTGCCTGGCTGACACTCTAGCCATCCATGCTAGCCGGCACAATGGTTCAACACTAACAAGTTATAAAGAACCATATTTTGATACTTAAATTTTTATATTGTGATACCTTGATGCTTATTACCCCGGAGTAACATGAATGACCAAGGAGCTGAACAAGCACGTCGTGAGGCGCTGTCTTGATAAAATTAAATCACAACTAAAAGCCAGGGAGTTAACCTACCTGGACGTTGCCGGGTTGTTTGACGTGTCAGAAAATACCGTTAAGAGAATGCTGAACCAGGATGACATCAGCCTGAACCGGCTGTTAACCCTGGCAGAACTATGCGACTTGGACGCCGCAGAACTACTGGATAAGAGTGTAAAAGATACACCTGCACACACCTACTTTACGGCGCGCCAGGATCAGGCCTTTGCAAAACATCCACATTTGTTAAGCTATTTTTCCCGACTGTTTTATCACCAGCAAACAGTAGAGCATATTGCCACCGAGTTTAATTTAAGCGCGCTTTCCAATTACCGATATTTACGGGCGCTTGAGGATATTGAGCTTTTGACATTACACCCCAATAACCAATTCAAATTTTTAGTACGCCCGCCATTGGGGTTTGCTCCTGACAGTCTCGTAATAAAGCAGTCCGTTTGTAAACACATGACGCAAACACTGGACGCTGTTATGGCCCCGACCAGTACACCAGAGCATCATGTTTTAATTAAGCCAATGAAGATACCGCCCAAACTAAGGGATAAAATGTGGCAGGAATTACAAGATAGCGTCAGCAAATACGCCCACATAGCAGAGCAGGACTTTGCGCGGCACAGTGAGCAACCTGATTTTCAGGTCACTCTGGTTATGCATCCGCTCAATACCGACGTATTTAATGAAGCCCCCATCATTGCATTAGATTAGGGCCCTTGGGCTTATTTTTGTTGAAACGGGTAAATGGCGCCCAGCTTCAGCAGCTGCGTTAGTTCATCCAGCGCCTGCTGACTCTCAGTTAACAAATTGGGATCAGCCAGGTCGGCCTCACTCAGCCTGTCGCGGTAATGTTTGTTTATCCAGTCTCTTAAGCGCTGATAGGTGTGTTCATCCAGCAAGCATGCCTGATTCACCGCATTGAGTTCCTGCTCCGATAAAGTCACTCTCAATCGCAAGCACGCCGGTCCACCACCGTTTTGCATACTTTGCTTGAGATCCATATATATTACTTCGCTGATCGGGTTGCTGGCCTGACACAACGCCGACAAGTATTGCTCAACTTTCCCCACGGTCTGACATTCCCCCGGCGCTATGATGGCCATACCGCCTGAAGGTAAGCTGACCAGCTGGCTGTTAAAGATGTAGCTTTTTACCGCTTCTTCAACGCTGATATCGGCATTTTTTACCTCAATAAGGTGAAGTGGCCTGTCACCCCGATATGCCGAGTTTATCTGTTCAATCACCTTTTGCTGCTGATAAAAGGCCTGCTCATGAAACAGAAAAACATTCTCATTGCCTATGGCTATGACATCGTTATGAAACACGCCCTGATCGATCACTTCAGGATTCTGTTGAATAAATAAGGTGCTCTGTGGGTCGAGCTGGTGACTTCGCGCAACCGCTTCAGACGCCTGGCGAGTCTGCCGCGCGGGGAACAGCTGCGGCTTGACCTGAGTCTGAGCATCTTCACCGTAAACAAATAACGCCAGCCCCTGATGTCCGTAGCTGTCAGCCAGTCGTGTATAATTAGCTGCACCTTCATCTCCAAACATCGGATGCTGAGGCAATGCGTCATGATGGCTGAAATAGTCATTGTGGTTAAAAATACTTTTTAAAATCTGGCTGGTCTGAGGTGCTTCGATAGCTCGGTGCAATTTATTATTTAAGTTTGCAGGCGTAAGATGCAATTTGCCATCCGCGCTATCGCAACTGGGTGATACCGTCGCCGCATTCGCAGTCCACATCGAAGACGCTGAGTAACAGGCTTTAAGCAACTGAGGCTGCGTTTTTGCGGCCTGGCTGATCACCTCTGCGTCCGTACCACTAAACCCACATACCCTGAGGGTACGCAGATCCGGACGAGCATTAGGCGCTATGACGCCCTGGTGTAAACCAAGCTGAACCAGGTGCCACATTTTTTCGAGCCCCTGTAATGCCGCCTGTTTAGGGTTGGAAACTTTGTTGGCATTAGATTTGGATGCTACATTGCCATAAGACAATCCCGCATAATTGTGTGTTGGGCCGACCAGGCCATCAAAATTTACTTCGTAATAGTTCATGTTGCCCCCTTTTGGTGCAGAGCGCCTTTGTTTTGCTGAGCATTGCACCAGTTTGGTTATTCTTGTTCTGTTTTCAACTAAGAGAATGAAATAAAAAATTAATAATATTCATAAGGTTACTATTATGCCTGTGCACGTTAGCTCAAAGATAACTTCAAAACCTGTGCCAGCAGACAAAACTTCTATAAGTTAGTCGTAATTCAATCAATATGACAAAAATTTGAGCGTGAAATGACAAAAAGAAAACAATCGTGTGGGGGCAATTAAATTAACTGTTTTAAGTACAGGCTGAGTGCGATAAATCACACTCAGCCCTGAGGTCATTTAGAAATGAAGCGCTAAACGCGTATTAAACATCAATCACCACTTTGCCCATCGCCTGACCACTTTGCAGTCGCGCATGCGCAAGACCAGCTTGCGACAACTCAAAACCTTGTTCATCCAGTACAGGTACCAGTGCCCCGGCTTCAACTATCGTTGTCAGGGCATTCAGGATCTGCTGATGATCTTCACGCTTATGGTTATGCAGCATAGGGATCAGCATAAAGACCACATGCAAAGACAGTCCTTTAAAGTGCGCCACTGACAAGTCAAGATCCACCATAGCCACAGTTGAGGCGACATGACCATTCAATGCTGCGGCTTCGAACGAGTTGGCCATATTGGCGCCGCCTACTGAGTCAAAGACCACATCGAATCCTCTGCCCTCGGTATGGGTAGTCACATAGTCTGCAACTTGTTCGGTTTTATAGTTAATCGGTACCGCGCCCAGGCGACTGATCAGCTCAAGTTGGGCATCGCCGCCGCCGGTCGAATATACTCGTGCACCAAAGTGCTTAGCTAATTGCACAGCAACGTGTCCAACACCGCCAGAGCCGCCATGTACCAGCACTTGCTGGCCAGCCCCTATCCCGGCCCGTTGCAGCCCTTCATAAGCCGTGATCCCTACTAAAGGCAAAGCAGCCGCTTCTCGCATGCTCAGATTACCGGGTTTACGCGCAATGAGTCGGGCATCGGCCAACATAAATTCCGCCAGTGCGCCTTGTAGGTCAGCCAGACCACCGGCACACCCGTAGACTTCGTCTCCTACGGCAAAGTCCGTTACACCCTCTCCAACTTCAACCACGGTACCCGCAAAGTCCATCCCGAGTACGGCTGGTAAGGCCGGTGACAAAGGTAAGGCTTCGCCCATAGTGCGGATCATCGTATCAACCGTGTTGACGCTGCTTGCCGCTACTTGCACCAGAACGTGACCTGCCGTCACTTGAGGTTTAACTACCTCAGTTAAGGTAAACGCAGCCTCTTCACCGTATTGATTTAACACCATTGCTTTCATAATTATGCTCTCCTGTATTGATGACTAAAACTATACTTGCCTTTTTATTTATTGATAATAGACTGAATTTAATAATCACTTTATAGATTTTGTTAATAATGAACATTGAGCATCTCAAGTTGTTTGTGCGCATCGCTGCCACCTGTAACATTAGCCAGGCAGGCCTGGATCTGGGGTTGTCAGCCGCTGTCGCAAGCAGCCATATTAGTAAGCTCGAAACCGACCTCGGGGTCAGACTGCTACATCGCACAACACGCAAAGTGTCTTTAACAGAAGAAGGGCTGGCGTTTTTGCCCCATGCCGAAGATGTGTTGAATGGGGTCGAGGCCGCGCGAGCCGCCATTGGCGCCGGCAGTACAAAGCCCAGTGGAACGCTGAGGTTAACCATGCCAGCATCCTTTGGCAGAATGCATATCTTGCCGGCCCTGCCCGGCTTTTTTGCCCGGTATCCGGAAATTAAACTCGACCTCAAGCTATCCGACACCATTTCCGATTTGGTCGAGGGCGGCTTTGATCTCGCAATACGAAATAGCGCACTCAAAGACTCTACGCTGGTTGCCAAAAAACTGACCACAGACACCCGATTACTCTGCGCCTCACCGGATTATCTTGCCAAAAATGGGCATCCGGAACACCCAAGAGATCTGTTGGAACATGCCTGTATTACCCTGGCCGGGTTGGAACATTGGTCCTTTCAGACGCCTCAAGGTCATCAAACCATTAAAGTGCAAGGTCAGCTACGTGCTGATAACGGAGACGCCATCAGAGAGGCCTGTCAACTGGGGCTCGGGATCACCATTAATTCCCGCTGGAGTGCGTATGAAGCATTGCGCTCGGGTCATCTTGTTGAGGTATTGCCTGACTATCCGCTCGAATCTAATACTGCTATCTGGCTGGTGTACCCCAGCTCCCGATTATTGGCGCCCAAAGTGCGCGTTTTTATCGATTACCTGGTCAGCTACTTTGGTGAAATTCCCTATTGGGAAAAATAATTTGCTGCGCGTGAACCTTTTTACATGCTGCGCCGTCTTGTAAGAAAAGCCCAAAGGAATAGCATGGAACCATCAAAGGCCGCATTACTGGTATTGTCTGCCCAACAGGGCAATCGGCGTGCGTTCGAAACCTTATGCGAAGCGTTTTATCAGCCAAGCTGGCGGTTTGCGATGAAGCTCAGTGGCCAAAGTGCCAGTGCCGATGATATCTGCCAGGATGTCTGGACTAACATCGCCAAAAAGCTCAATCAGCTTAAAGAGCCCAGTGCATTTCGTGCCTGGGTGTTCCGCGCCATTTACCGTCGCTTTGTCGACCTTAAACAGGCAGAACATCGTTTCGAAGAGGCCCAGCCGACGCAGGCATTCGAGACACCGGATCTGGATACCTCGTTGAGTATCCTGACGCTGATAAACCGGCTGGCCGAAGAAGAGCGCCACTGTGTGTACTTATTTTACTTAGAGCAGATGTCACTCAGAGACATTGCCAATATATTGGATGTCCCCCAGGGCACCGTTAAATCAAGATTAAACCGCGCACGGGCACAATTGCGTGCCATGGTTAACGAGGAGCAAACAGCATGAATTTAGACAAAGAGATAAGTAAAGCATTACAGCAAGAACAACATCAGATAGACCCCATTCTTGCTCAGGAAAAAGGCCTGTTCACTATGCTGGGTAACGTGTATCAGGGCAATACCCGTTTCTGGGTGATCCTGGCTTCAATCAGCGCCCTGCTGATCACCATCGGCTTTGTGTACAGCGGTTATCGGTTTTATATCGCCACCGCAGTCATGGATCAGGTGTTCTGGGCTGTATGGTTTATCACCGGATTGCTTGTGCAGGTCGCCACCAAACTTTGGATTTTTATGGAAATGAATCGCCAGAGTGTCCTAAGAGAAATAGCGCACCTCGCAGTAAGACTTCAAGCCAAATAATTGTCGGGCCCTGCTTTTAGCGTGAAACTGAAGGCGGGGCCTGCTCACATACTACTTTACCAAATACGCTGGCATCAACTTCAAGGCAGCGCAGGCCATCAGGACCAGACACCACTGCATCACTACATCGCTTGTCATGCACCACAGGCTGACCATTGGGTTCAACCCGGTAACCTCCCCCTTTACACAAGGCACTTGCTTTATTTTGCCAGCGCGCCAACAACAAAGCGGTGCTTTGTTCAGAGCCGGACACTGACACAATATAAACACCTGTTTCCCGGGTATCGGTTACCGCTATTTTTGGCCCAGCCAGTACCGGACTATTGAACGACAGCAACTGAACAACGGCCATCACATGTGCCATCTTTTTTAATGTCAGTGCCTCTTTGATCATCAAATTCCTTATTCACGCTCAGTGATTTGCTCCCCATTTAGGTTGAGTTGCCTGGGTAGGTGCTCAGGTTTGGCGTAACTCAGTCGGCCAAGCCTTCGTGTTTCATGATAACTATCCAATCCGGAAATGGCCACAGTATTCAAAGACTCAATGTCGATGTAGCCATCCGCTTTAATGCTGTCATGCGGCAGTTGAATATCAATGACCTCTCCGATCACTAAGAGGGTGCCATTGATCTCCAGTTTTTGTACTTCACGTAATGCCAGAGCGAATTTCAACTGACTCTGTGCTACATAAGGTGCTTCGATGCCATCAGCCTGCTGAGTGTCCAGTCCAACCTCAGAGAACTCAGATACACCCGGTGCATAACGCGCCGAGGTTTGATGGGCTTGCTGCCAGATAGTCGAGTTAACATGGTTTAACGTGTAATGACCTGTGGCCTGGAGGTTGCTCAGTGTGTCTCTGGGCACCGTATCAGGGCGGATGATCATGCCTATCAGTGGCGGGTTGGCGCCGATATGAAAGACCGAGCTGACAATGGCCAGATTGGGGTTACCCTGTGTATCCTGGGTACCGACCAGGTTGGCACTTTTAAATCCAGACAAGCTGTTTATCAGTCGTGCCCTTTCCCGCTCTTGCATATTGGCTATGTCTTCCCGGCTGAGCTGTTTGATCATCTGTATAAATTCCTCATTTTTCACTGTTTCTGTGTATTGTTACGTTTTTGGACGGCAGAGTTAAAGCTGTTCGATATGGTCGAGCAAGTATTGTGCGCGTGTGAGCACGGCCTGCTTATCTTCTTCAGACTTCTTCAGCCAGTTGCTATACACCATTTTTGTACGCGGGTTACTGGCAAATTGCGTATGGTGTTGCTGCATAAAGTGCCAATACAAGGCGTTTAACGGACAGGCTGACTCAGAGACCGTTTCTGTCACTTTGTAAGCACAGTCGCCGCAGTAGTCACTCATTTTTTTAATATAGTTTCCGCTGGCCGCATAAGCCTTGGAGCCAACAATGCCACCATCGGCAAACTGGCTCATACCCCGGGTGTTTGGCATTTCCACCCACTCTATGGCGTCGATGTAAATCCCCAGATACCAGGCGTCCACCTGATCTGGGTCTATGCCAGCCACCAGACAGAAGTTACCGGTGACCATCAGGCGCTGAATATGATGGGCATAAGCAAAGGTCAAAGATTGTGTGATAGCGTGACTGAGACAGCGCATTTTGGTCTCGCCCGTCCAGAACCAAGCAGGCAAACTGCGTGTGGCCTGCAAATGATTGAGCTCAGCATACTTTGGCATATTGGCCCAATAAATGCCTCTGACAAACTCGCGCCAGCCAATGATCTGGCGCACAAATCCCTCTATCTGTGCCAGACTGATGGCGCCCTGAGACTGCTGAAATGCCGCAATCGCAGCATCTACCACCACTTTGGGGCTGAGAATTTTGGCGTTGATGGCAAATGACAAGCGAGAATGATACAAGCTCCAGCCCCGATCCTCACCCAGCTCAATTAGTTTGCCCGTCATGGCATCCTGAAAACGCCCGAATGACGGTAAACAATGCAGGCAAAAGAACGTCAGCAG
Organism: Pseudoalteromonas rubra; assembly: GCF_000238295.3. Taxonomy (NCBI): domain Bacteria; kingdom Pseudomonadati; phylum Pseudomonadota; class Gammaproteobacteria; order Alteromonadales; family Pseudoalteromonadaceae; genus Pseudoalteromonas; species Pseudoalteromonas rubra. The sequence continues at coordinate 199,131 of NZ_AHCD03000035.1, read as the reverse complement.
GGACTTTGCCTGCACACGGTTAACGGGCCACAGCAGATGCTCATCTGCCTGCCCCATGGTTTTGATCTGATGTCGTTTGAGCCGCGCCAAAATATCACCGACATCGTTAGCAAACACCAGCGGCTCAGGTATCTCAGCAATATCGGCCGCTTTTAGCTTGTTGCGGTTGTCACTGTCGAAATTCCATTGTCCGCCAAGCGGTGCTCCATCAACCATAAGCACATTAAACTCACCTCGCATCTTGCGGTAGAAATGCTCCAGACGATGCCGTTTATCGGGCTTAAAGTAACTGCTAAGCTGGTCATTAGCCAGATAGAAATGTTCAGTATCATAGACACTTGAAGTAACTGACAGTGTGTCACTGAATTGTGACAGCTGAGTGCGCAACCGATATTCATCCGGCAACTGATAGGCAAAGTGACCGATATTGTGCTCCCTGATCAGGTGGGTCAGTAGCTCAGGTAACGATGCAAAGTCCTGAGTATCGTCCAGTGTCAGGTGCAATACATGGTGCCCAGCCGACTCAAGTGCCTGTGCGAATGCTTTCATTGCAGCAAAAAACGCGCATATTTTCTGGACATGGTGCCGAGTATAATTGGTCTCCTGATGCAGTTCGGCAATAACATAAAGCACCTCATCGGACTTTTCTGTATACCAGCTATGGCCTGCATTAAGCTGATCGCCCAGGATCAATCTAAGTTGTTTACTCATGTGTTTCTCTGTTGGTTTGCCTGTTGCCCGCACACCGTTTGGAGCAATATTTCACATTGGGCCAGTCGCGTTGCCATTTTTTGCGCCAGGAAAAAGGACGCAGGCAAACCGGGCACGTTTTTTCTGGTAACTGGGATTTCTTCATACCTTAGCTCGGACGCACGTGTCGTTTCAGGATCCGCTGAGCTTCTTTTTTCACTTGAGGCCTTTTGCGCCATTGCCACAGTAACTCCTGCGCAGCTTTATAGCTTAGCTTTAAGTCGACAATGGGCTCAGGATAATCCTCGCCAAGCACAATGCCATACATCAGCTGTTCCATCTGCGACAGCTCCCAGGGTTTATGAACCAAAGGTGCTGGCACATCTTTGAGTGCCGGTAACCAGGTTTTGACAAATTCTCCTTGCGGGTCTTTTTCTTCGCCTTGCTTAACCGGGCTATAAATGCGAATGGTGTTGATGCCTGTCACACCGGCCTGCATCTGAAACTGGCTATAGTGAATACCCGGTTCGAAATCTAAAAACACCCGGGCAAGATGGGCAACCCCCAAACGCCAGTCAAGTTCGAGGTGATGGCATAGAAAACTCACTAGCATAGCCCGCATACGGAAGTTGATGTAGCCCGTGGCAATCAGGCACCGCATACAGGCGTCCACCATAGGAATACCAGTATTACCCGTTTCCCAGGCAACTAGCCTTTGTTGCGCTTCCTCTCCGGTACAGCGAGGCAATAGATCATAACCCCGATTAATGTGCCGAAACTCCATATCACATTCGCTTTCGAACTTCTGAATGAAATGACAATGCCAGTGCAGCCTGGAAGAAAAGGCCACCAGAGTGCGACGCCAGCCCACCATTTGCCAGTGAGCTAGCACACTCTGGTACACCTGACGCAAACTGATATTACCCCAGGCCAGATAAGCAGACATACGTGAACACGCCTGCTGGCTGAGTAACGGGCTGGATAAACTATAGGCATACCCTTTACCTCGTCCCTGGTAGAACTCGGCTAAAATACGGTGTGCCTGAGTTTCACCACCTGGCTGAAAAGTTCCCGGCGGTGCATTAAAGCGTTGTTGAATATCGCTCAGTTGGGCACATCTCGTGTCTGGTGAAAACCAGTTTACTTGTGACAATTCAGGATCAGCACAGCGTTCACGCATGGTTTTTTGCCATTGCTTATCCCAATTTTGCCGCTGACTAAGCCCTCTTAATACTGCGCCACAACGAGATTCAACCCAGGTAATCTCCATTGCCGCACACCAGGTTGCGACTGCCTTGTCCCGTTCAAAAGTGTTCGCCAGACCGATTTCCTGATGAGAATACAGCCCGGCGATTTGGTAGGTCTCGTGAACCTGCTGTAAAACGTCTAATGCAGGTTTGTCCGATACCCACAAAGATCCGTGCGGAACCCGCCCATTGATGTCCTGTAATGACTGCAGAACAAATTGCCAATGGCGAGCCGAATAATGCGGGTCGTCCAGTAGCATGGGTTCAAAGCAATATAAGAGCAGTACGGGATGGCCGCTTTGAATGGCCTGACACAAAGGCGCGTGGTCGGATAACCTTAAATCACGCTTGAGCCAGACGATTGCCACACTCATACGTCTTCCTCAGCATAGGTTGGCCAGTCAGCCGCATCCACACTGTCCACAGATGCAACGCCCTGCTCACCGCGCCACTTTTGCACGAACAGACCCCGCTCGTCGTATAATTGAGCCTGTTTTTCAATATTAAAATGGCGTCCACCGCGCGGATCGACGCCCACACCTGCTATGTACTGCCAATTCCCCCAATTTGATGCGACATCATGATCGAGTAATTGCTGCTGGAAGTAGGCCGCACCATAGCGCCAGTCCAGACCCAGTTCATTCACAAAATAACTGGCTGCGATTTGCCGGCCCCGGTTTGACATGTAACCGGTTTCATTAAGCTGGTTCATGAGCGCATTCACTAAAGGCACAGGTGTATTACCCTGGCACCAGCGAGTAAAACGTTCAGGCATAAAAGTAGTTAAAGGTTTAGATTTAGCCAGTCCCTGAAAGCGAAAAAGTTGCGGCCCAAGCTTGAGGCAAAGCCACTGAAAATATTCACGCCACAGCAGTTCAAACTTGATCCAATAGGTCGACTCGTTCGCCACAACCTGTTTCTCAAACGCTTCGGTTGCCCACCAAACCTGACGCGGCGACAGATTGCCCAGCGCCAGATAGGGACTCATTTTGGTTGAGTTGAGCCAGCCATCCAGCGCGTTGCGGGTTTCTTTGTATCTACGGACAACACCACTGTCGAAATAATCCCTCAGATGAGCTTGCGCGGCTTCTTCCCCGGCGGGAAAGTCCAGTGGCACTCTGGTTTCAGTCAACCGATCCTGACGCTGTGCGTGCCACTGATGCAATATGCCCAGCTCGTTGGCACTGCTTACTGTGATAAGGGGGGCAGGTAATCGCGATGGGTCGAAGCGACACAACGTTACTACCGACAGAGGCGCTTTTTCTACGCGTTTTCTGAACTGAGTAAAGTTACCTAAATCGCGACTTACAGTTTGTATCTGGGTGTGTTCAAACAAAGTATGCTGCCAGAAGCTGTGCAACGGGACAGCCCCCAACTCCTTGCGTATTTTTTGCACGGACTTGCGTTCATAAAGCCCTACCTGTTCGGCGCAAATCACCTGATCTATCTCGTATTTTGATACCAGGTGTGGCAAAACCTGATGTGGCTCACCTTCAACAACCAACAAACTATGGCCACAACTATCTAGTTGGCTGCTGAGTGTTAATAGTGAATCAGCAATAAAAGTTGCCTGCCTGTCGCCGAGCAACTTGCAATGATAGTTTGTCTGGATGCGATACCTTGGGTTTATCACATAAACAAACAGTATGTGGTCACTGTTTTGAGTGGCAAAATCGAGTGCCAGATTGTCGTCCAGCCTGAGGTCTTGAGTAAACCAATAAAGCGTTTTTTTCACGCGCAGCCCTGTCGGATTATTAGCATGCCTTGTCTTACGGACTGCGCAGGGAAAAAGTTCAACAACGAACTTTCATTATTTATTGAAAGTTCAGTAAACTCTGCGCTATGCTACTCATCAGCGGACTAAATAATAATCAACAACAGGAACTTGCACTATGAACAAACTCGCCGCCGTCGTGCTTATTGGCGCAACATTTTCGGGTCATGCCGCCCAGCACCAACACGAATATCACTATACAGAGATTGCCGGGAAGAAAATCGCCTATGCGTGTCAGGGCGAAGGCAAAGTCACTGCCCTATTGGTATCCGGTATGGGCCTGGATGCGCACACAACTTATAAAAACACCTACCATAATGCCAACCCCAAAGGCTACCGGCTGTGTTTTTACGACCGCGCAGGGTATGGAGAGAGTCAATATGACAACCCCAAAGTCAGAACCATGACCGAACTGCGAGATGAGCTGGCCGGGCTGGTTGAGCACCTGAAGGTAGAGTCACTGGTCCTGGTGCCCCATTCTTTCGGCGGGTTTGTTGCACGTGCCTATGCCAGCAAATATCCGGATAAAGTGAAAGGCCTGGTCCTGATAGACACAGCACATGAGTCCTGGTACGACGCGATGAAAGCGCAGATGTCAAAACCAGGCTGGAACACGATGAAGATGATTATCAATTGGGAACGCGAGCATAATTCGTTCGAGGATTTTGAGGAAGCCTCAAGCCACTCTGCGCTCTATACAATAAAAGCAGACTTACCTGTTACCGTGCTTTCTCGTGGTATCCCGCACGTGACAATCAGACAAACCAAAATGAGTTACCCGGATATAGACGTTTACACGCAAACCTGGAATGACACCCAAAAGAAACTGGCTACACTGAATCAAAATACCGAGGCAGTCACGATGAAATACGCTTCGCACCTATTTGATGAATCAGACCCCTGGATTGCGATAAAACACATAGAGGCCATGGTAGCAAAAGCCAGGCTCTGAGTTTGATGACCTCGCACAGGGCACTCTCCAGTGCCCTGCCCTTTGTGCCGGCCCGGAGTGAACAAAAGCTAGTTTGCGCGATGTTTTTTCACCGCCCGATAGCCCAGCCAGTAGCACAATCCAACAAGCAACCAGGCAACACCAACCCACAATACCGCATTGCTGATTTTCTCAGGATGGCGGACAAACAACTGAATTGGCAACAAACCACGAATGATGCACACCAAAGCGATGCTATATATCCCGACGTTAAGCAAGGGTAATCGCCGAATGCGTCCGGTTGCAGATAGAGCATAGCAGCCCAGCACAATAAAAATTGCAGACGCCGCGATGGTAGCTATGGGCGCCAGCATAGTGCCTGCCTGCGCTGATTCTACAACAAAAGGCGGTGCCATTTGTGCGGAATAGCACTGTGGACCGAAGTAAATACAGGATAAATGCGCGCCAGCGACCAGCCAGGCGCTCAGCGCAGCAAACAATAACAAAGCGACACCATATTGACGGCCCATACCGGCAAGCTCCTTATATAACCTAGACTTAGAATCAAACATCCAACGAAATATTAACACATCTTGTTGTCGAAAAACGCTATAGTTAAGCCAGTTTTAATTTGACCAGGCAAACAATGAAAGCAAATTTTTTACCTGTCGTGCTGGCAACGGCTATGTTGAGCGCAGGCTGCCAGAGCACATCAACCAATACGGCCTCTGAAAAAATGTCGGAAGATAATCAAACGCTACGAGTAGCGACGTTTAACGTCAGTATGGAAGCAACCAATTACGATATGACAAACCACACAATGCAATCGGATAATGCGTTAACCGTAGCATTAAAAAGTGGCGATTTCAGTCAAATCAACAATATCGCTGAGATCATCCAGCGTACCCGACCTGATATTATTCTGCTGAACGAGTTCGACTACATTGCAGATCCCCAGCAAGGCATTCATCTGTTCCAGCGTGATTATCTCGAAGTACCCCAGAACGGTTTTGATCCGATTAAATATCCCTACGTGTATCTGGCACCTGTCAACACAGGTGTAAAGACGCCGTTTGCTGGTAACAAAGATGCCCGTCTGACACATTATGGCTTTGGCAAATACCCTGGCCAATATGCCATGGTGTTGTTATCCAGATATCCAATTCAGCAGGATCAGATCAGAACTTTTCAACACTTTTTGTGGAAAGATATGCCAAACAACCTGATGCCAACTCAGGCAGATGGCAGCAGCTGGTACTCAAAAGAAGAAGTCTCGGCCATGCGCTTATCATCCAAGTCGCATTGGGATATTCCGGTACAAGTGTGCAATCAGCAGATCAACGTATTAGCCAGTCACCCAACGCCCCCCGTTTTTGACGGACCCGAGGACAGAAACGGTAAGCGTAATCACGACGAACTCAGGCTGTGGAAGGATTACATTAGCTCAACCGGTAACGCCTACATATATGACGATATGGGTCGACGCGGTGGATTTGCCGCTCAGTCATTTGTCATTTTAGGTGATTTAAATGCCAGCTCTGTCGATGGCGACGCATACCCTGGTGCGATTGATCAGTTACTGAAACATCCGCGTGTGAATCATTACCCGGCTCCTACCTCTGAAGGTGGACGACTCAATAAGCCGGATAACAAACATGCTGCCTCACATACCGCACACTGGGGCATGCGCGCAGACTATGTGTTACCGTCTTCCAACCTGACCGTCAGTGACAGTGGAGTATTTTGGCCTGCAAATAACCAGGCTGGCGCAGAGCTTGTAGCCGACAGAGCATCCTCTTCTGACCACCGTCTGATATGGGTCGATATCACGCTACCGGACACACATTGTGACAACTAGAAAAACAGGCTAACGGGTTTGGCTGTTTTTGGCTAAGGCACAATGAATATCAGTGCCTTACCACCCCTCACACAATGTACAAGAAAGCCATTAGCAGCTTTAACTGAGTTGGCTTTCTCTTAAACGACCTTCTGACACCATCGAATTCACAAGGCGCTTTTTGAACATATAATCCAATAATTCAAACGATCATAATTGCAAGTTAGATCGAACCACCGGATCCGGCAAAGCACTCTATGCCAAGTTAAAATCAACGCCTTGTGCTATGATCACAACCGTTCAGAATGTAGCCCTTCAAAATAGGCCGTTTTTAGTTTATCTATCACACTCGTGCTGACCCAATAAATGTTTGAAATACCGCCAGGCTCATTATATCGACCAAAAAAGAGGTATTTGCCATCTGGGGTGACACGCGGTACGGTTTCGGAATGGGGTGTATTAATGAGGGTGCCCAAATTTACCGGTTCAGACCACCCGCCGTTTTCCTTTCTGAAATACACAAATAGATCGCTGTCTTTTCTGCTGGCGTCCTTTCTGTGTCTTGCATTTACCAGCAAGTAATCATTAGCTGGTGACATAAAGCCATGGATCCCAAACGCGATATCCATCGGCCTGGGTGGCGAGATGTGCCCGGCATTATTTTCGGCAATATACATCTTTCGCTCTTTCATGTTGGTAAAGATCAAATCGCCATTTCTTGCCTGGTTGAAATCAGACAGGCGGCCAGTATTGAGCGATAACTCCCACCTTTTAGCTTTATGGCTGCGGTTGTTACGAGGTACATACCAGATACCAGAGTCTCCTGAGTCAGGTTGACGTGCGGTAAAATACACCCGATCTTCATTCAAACTCACATAGGGGACCAACTCATAAGCCATTTTGCCCTGGGTGAAATTCGCTTTTTCAGGTTTTGTCCAGCGTCCTCCTGCCAGCTTTGTATGGTAAATCTGTGGGTAGGTATCTGCTCCATCAGTCACTTCTAAAGCGGTAAAGTACATTTCTCGCAGATCCGGAGAAAACGACACCCCAAACTCATATCGACCTTTAAGGGATACCAGTTCAGGGGCAAACTGCTTTGGCTGAATGCCTGGCGGTTTTTGACCCAACCATAATGTATCACTGATTTGGGTTGACTCTGCGGCACTAACATCAGCAACCATCGCACTGGCAACGAATAGAAAATGCAAAATAGATTGTTTGATTTTCATGGTTTTGTCCTTAAGTTCTGCAAACATTTAAGGGCAATGTATCAGGTTTGGTGCAGCGCGCCGTGTAAACTAATGTAAAACATGTGTCCGCTGTTTTTCACCAGGCATATAAACAAACGGGCACTTCTCTGCAGTATGCCCCACAGTATTCATCCATCCTGCTTACGTTGATGACAACAGCACAAAGTCCGTCCGCCACACTATATAAATAGACCCAAGCAAAACGGAATTGAGCCAAACAAGCGTAAGCATCTTCATTTTTAACTGGCACTCGACAAGCCATTATTTAACCAAGTCATATAACAGACCAACCTAGTTGTTATCGGTCTATAACAAAAACCTCTAACTAATTGTAATTTATAGATATATGTATTTATTCAATATTTTGCATTTAGCACTTTTGTTATTCATTCTGTGGGTTGTCGGGATCAGAGAAAGCGCTACGAAAACTCTGATTATCGACACCAGAACAAGAAGGAAAAAGGTAATAATCTATGAAGACGCAATCCGTTGACAGTTTAGATGTTGTTTCAGGTCGCAAAGGACCTCCAAACTACACCTAATTTTCCTGAAGGTTACTAATACAAATAAAAAATACGTTTAGGAGTTAAAAGTTATGGGTAAATCCAAAACATTTAAACCAAAAACAATTGAAGCACTACACCTAAAAGATGTTGCAGGTGGCGGTATCGATCGGCCAATTTTTATCGGCTACAAAGACCCTATCGACAACATTAAATTCTAATAATTAAGGAAAAATAAAATGAGCAAATCTAAAACATTTACGCCAGTAACAATTGATGCACTAAGCCTGAAAGATATCGCTGGCGGTACCGGCACCTCTATTCCGCCTGAGTTCATCGGCATCAAATAAGCGCAATACGCGATGACACAAAAGAAGTAGCGGCTGCTCTGTCGTTACTTCTTTTATTTCCATTTCAGGCTTCAATATCACCCTACAGGTAAGGAAAATACATGATAGCTGATAGTTTTATCCGTATGTTGTCTGTCAGCAACTCAGTTGAATGTGTTGAAAGCGCATTCCATGATTTTGTTGAAAGGCAAGACTTTAAGGCGCAAGTTTTAAATATTGCTGAGCACACTGAGCTTGGTAAGATTAGCCGTAAAGGCATAACACTGTATGAAGACGATACCTGGTCTTTGCTTATCACGGTGGATACTTATACAACACCAAGCGACGTCGCAACGACATTTTCCTCCGAATCTTTATACAGCGTTATTTCCGATCATCACTATGTTGTCAGTATCTACTCAGAACGCGATGATTCACTCATACTCTCTCCAGACACGCTCACGACTTATACCAGGCAACTGAAAATCTGTCCAAATAACCATGCCTATGTATTTCAGTGCTCGCAAGAAAAGGTGGTGGTTGCACTGCACAATAAGTCAGTAGCCCGGGAGGTTTGCCCTTATTACGACACAGCCACAGGAAGAAAGATCGCAACTTACTCAGGCACACACAACCTTGAAAGATATAAGGTTCTGACTGGTTTTTTGCCTCAACTTGGCACAACAGCGGTCCCCTACCTCGTTAAGCTAACCAAGCACAAAGTCAACGCCATACGCTGGCAAGCCCTGGTCGAGTTATTTAAAGTCGAACACCAACAGGCTAAGGCCATTTTAATCGAGTTTTTAGAGGACCCTTGCCACATAGTCAGGGCGCAAGCCAATGCCACTCTCACCCAATTAACTGAATTTGAAAAGGCGTGTTAGTTCTATGGAATTTTATCCCCCAAAAGCCGTTGCAGCCACTTCCATTGAAGGGTTACTGACATTTATTAAAAATAACATGGCTGAAGGCCAAAGACTGTGTGACACTCCAGGGTTAGTAGAGCAGTTAATGGGGCTCAGACACAATATTTCTGATGTACTTGATCATATTACCCGCTCGTTAGAGCAATCAGCGCCCAATTCCTATGGCAAAAATTCATTCGTTCTATATCAGGATGACACGCTCATGTTACGAGCTGTCGTGTGGGAGCCAAGAGTAGACCATCAATACTCGCAGGAAGATGAGAACCTGTTTGCCTACGGCTTATGCCACGACCATAATTTTGAGCTGCTAACACTCGGGCTTTGTGGCACTGGCTACACCACGCATATGTATGAATATCAGCACAAAGGCAGTCCCTATAAAGAAGGTGAAGAAATCGACATTCACTTTAATGGAGACTTCGTTTTAGACGAAGGGTGTGTGCTTTATATGGATAAGTCGCGGGACCTGCATTCACAAAGTCCGCCAGACGAATTGTCTATGTCATTGAATATCATTGTCGATCGTGGCGAAAAAGCAAAGCCGCTTTTCGTTGATACACAATCGAAACGGGTGATCTCTTTTGGCAATGCCATGGATAGCGCGCTTTACTTGCAAAAACTCCAGCAAATACTCGCCTGAAAAGTTGCCAGTCTGCACTAAACCGGCTTTAACCGGTAACGTTCAGTACTTCAAGACTCGATGCAGTACGCCAATCGCTGCGCCAGCTCATCAGCGTAGCAAAACCCCAGAGTCAACGGATACGCGTAGCCGTTTTCATTAATGTAAAACAGTGCCGGAAAGCCTGTTACCTGAAGCCGTCGCGCTACATCCAGATGCTGTTGAAATTGTGCTTCAGTTTCAGCAGCATGCAACACCGATTCAAACTGCACGTCGTCCAGCCCAATGGCTCTTGCACATCCAACCAAAGTGGCATCCAACGAAGGGTTTTTAGCTTGCTGGTAATAGGCGGTCTGAATGGCCTTTGCCATGTCCATTGCACCATGCTCTTGTGAATCTTGCTCCCTCAGGCTTTGCGCAGTAATGACTGCTCGACAAGCTTGATAAGTTGCACGCACAGGGGTATTGAGGTGCCAGAAGTCATGATTAAATGCAACCGACGTTTTGCGCTCTATTTCAAGCCAATACGAAGCAATCGTATCTCTCAAACTCTGCGCCATGGGCTGCGTCGAATCTGGTGCCAGTCCCCCCATTACCCAGCTCACCTGAGCATCGGGATAAGAGGTTAAAAACCGCTCTAATTCTGGTTGAAATCCGTAGCACCAGCCACACATGGGGTCCATTACATAGATAAATTGCATTGTTTTCTCACTCTGGTGTTTCCCGACGCAATCCTATTGCAGATCATGCTTGCACCGGGCTGGCTTTCAGTACTTTCGGGGGCAGGTAAATCGTAAACTCATTGATTGGCTCAACTAACACACTGTGTGGCTTTTGCTGCTCCGCATCAGAGACCAGACCCAGACGAGAGAGTAAACCAAAGTTCGCAGATTTCAAAATCGCAGACGAAACCTTGAGTTCTTTGTGCCATACGCTGTAAGTACCCAGACGACCATCACGCCGGTAGTAAAAACCAGTTAAAGGGTGAGTCAGGTAAACGAGCCCTGTTTCTGTATCAGGAAATCCGGGTAACTCAATAAGCGCATCTTTATGCTGTATCAATTCAACGCTGGCGGGTGCCCAACGTGCCTCGGTATGCATCTTATAACGACGATATACCCCCTGTGATTGGTCATAATCACAATCAAAAACCACTTTGCCGCTATACCAGGGAAGCTTCCAGAGCATGCTGGGCACAATGCGCGTCCACGAATCAAGTGTGGTACCAAGAAACCAGACACACCGCTCACCAGTATCCTTGTCTATAATATAGATACGATAGTTAGTTTGCCCCATCGTGTACTTAGGAAAAGGATATACAGCAGAAGTAAAGTCTACATCGATAAAAGGCACGACAGAAACCAACCCCTTTTCTTCGCCGTCTATCGTCACGGTATCAAGCTTGAAGCGCGCCGGGAATAGCCCGGCAAATTTGCTAACATCAACAGCATACGTAATGATCGCAAAATGCTGAAGCTTACACAGCACATCTATGCCTGTAGGTGCAGATCTGGGCTTTAAAAAATCTTTGAAAGATAAATGGTCCATAGGTCGCTCCTTCTGTTCACAGTAAACGACCTTGTCATTTTCCCTACAAAGCCGTTCCTTTATCCTACACGTGTACCCAGAATTAGTGAACTTATTGATCGTGCTGGTATAAAACTCGACTCCTACACCACATAATCAACCTGTTGAACCAGCCCAGGTTTACCATTTTCATCGAGATAAAAACCAGACTTGCGGATCGCGCCCTGTAACGCCCCATCCGTTCTGATATTCAGAGGCGTATCAGCATTATGTAGTGCGATGGCGCCTATATTGGCGTCATGGAGTGACATTAACTCGTCCTGCTCTTTGTTTTTGACCCAGACTTTAAGGCTATCAAAAATATCGTCATTTTCATCAATGAAGCCATTACCGTCATCGTCATACTGAGCCAGATCGGCAAACCCATTGCCGCTGAGCGCGCCAAACAGCTCTTTACCATCATCTATCTGGTTGTTCTGGTTTAGATCCAATGCCAGGTAACCGTAACCCTTCTTCAGCTGGGCAAAATTGTCTTTATTGCCATCTGCATCAATATCAAAGTCCATACGTTCAGTATCCAGCTCAACAGCGCGATTGGTAAAGCTGATGATCAACGGATCCTTCATATCAACATTTTCTATGGTTCGCTCATAGCTGGTGTGAGATTGGGCAAATACAGATTTAAAGGCAAAACTAATTGTCTGACCATTTTCCAGCTGAATTTGTCCATCCGCCTTGAAGGCGTTGGCCTGACTCTCGTGCGATAATCGCTCTACAATCACTTCTGTGGCGGGTGCTTGCTCTGACGCAGACATAATCTGTGACATTTCGGCATGCGAGATGTCTTTTCCGACCACAGCGTCATACCATTGCACGTCACTGCCCGCGAGTTTTTCTACCAGTAACTTTAAGATGTACATTCTGGCACTGGTTTGCATATCCAGATCAGTGGCTGTATTGTCTACGTCAGCCACCTCGCCCGCTCTCCCTTGTTCACCATTACCCGGCTGTGCCAAATTGGCGTTCTCAGGCCTGGACAGCTCAGTAACGTCTGTACGCTTTTCGTAAACATGACTCTGGCTTTCATGCTTATTACTTATGTTAACTTGTGCATTTTCAATTTTCATAGCTCCTCCGCTCCCATCCATGTGGTTTGATATCGGCAAGAGAGAGCAAATATTGAGCAATAATTGTCGGCAAATGTGTTTAGTTGGCCTGGGTATCTCTGTTTCGTTTTATGACAGGCAATACCTCGGCGAATTCTGCATCTAACATCTCCAGAACCTGCTCAAACCCATGCGCAGAGCGCCAGCCAAGCAGATGCTGCGCTGCGGACGAGTCATATACTCTGTCCAGAGATTTGGGTAAAGCCCAGCCACGTTGTTCAAATGCCGCACGCAGCCCCGGACACCTTTGGGAAATCACCTCAGCGGCATCCAGGTATAAGCGTTTGCAGTCAGCAGGGCTAAAAGGTGTTGCACCAGACACAATAAAACGTTGAAAGCCTGGCAAGCGTTTTTCTATGGCACACAGATGCGCGCTGGCCACATCCCGGACATCAATTCCGCGTGTTAACCGGTAAACTGCCATCAAATCTGCGGGCTCGGGGAAGCACCGGGACATTTGTAGCACAGTAACAGGTAAGTTAAAGCACTGTGCCATTTCGGCTAATTGTTGTTCTGCCTGTATTTTACTGTAGTGATAAACTGATTTGGGCTGTGGCTGAGTCTCTTCTGTTACCCAACCTGCAATGCCCCCGGGAGTTGATGCATAACCATACAGTGCGGTAGTGCTGGTAAATACAAAGTGCTTTATCCCTGCATTTATACCAGCTAATGCCAACTGCGCTGTTGCATCAACATTAATGCTCTGAAACTCACTGTCTTCAACACGCCCGACATGCGGTGCATGTAAAGCCGCAGTATGTATGATGACTTCTACGCCACGCAGCGCCTGATTAAGCAACTGACTGTCTCTGATATCCCCGACAAAATCCGCAGTTGAACAAGGTGTTTTATCAATCCCAACCACCTGATGCTGTGCCATGAGCTTAATGTAGATAGCGCGTCCAACTCTGCCCGCAGAGCCCGTTACCAGCACTTTCATTATTTCAACCTTATTTGACTATTGCACAAAGAGCAGTTGCGGACTTTACAGCGGTTATTGAGCCACTTCAACAGACAACGCCACATCGTTAGGCGTTGTCTGAACTGTTAACTACATAAAGGCAGGGATTACGCGCTCAGCCATTAATTGCAGCGTGCTGTTTTCCCTGCGACTCGCTGTAACAACCGCGACAAGGTCAAGTTCCTCAATCAAAATAATGTACTGACCTCCGCCCCCCTGAGCCGATGCACTGTAAAACTGTCTGTCACCATTTTTCAACTCAGCGTTCCACCAGTAATAGCCATAGCCTTGTTTTGACACATCCTTGCCACCACCAAACATGTCATCATCGCCAGTATAGAGCTGCGGGCTAACGGCCCTTGCAATGTATTCTTGAGGAATGAGTTGCTCTCCCTGCCACATGCCTTTGTTTTGTGCCAGAGTGCCCCATTTAAGCATATCTCGTGACGTCATATTGACCCGCCAGCCAGCTTCAGGCAAACCATTATCGGCGGTTTGCCAGTGATATGCTTTAATATCAAGTTTATCTAGTAGTTCTTTTTTAATAAAAGCTTCAGCGGAGCCCGGCACCACAGCATCGATCACATGCATCACTAACATAGGGTCATCCTGATATTTGAACGTCAGTGAATCAGCACCGATTGGCGCACTGCGCTCCAATAATGCCTGTGCATGCTGCTGCCCTTTAAGTTGTTTAGAGATTTTTTCCAGCGCCTCTTTTTGGCTGTCATTAAGGCGGATCCCGGAGCGCATAGTGAGTGCCATATTAAGCGTAATTTTATCGCTCCCCTCGGTAAGTTTGCTATGATCCAGGTCCTTTAAAAAACTCACCAAAGGCTTGTCCAAATCGGCCATGCTCAGATAACCCAGTTGGATCGCCCGACCAAGTGCAAGACCGGTGTATACCTTAGTCGCAGATGCCTGATAATGCGGCAAGTTGATACGGCCACGAGAAAAATAAGACTCGAAAACCAGCTGCCCCTTATGTGCGATCAGTAAGCTGTCGAAATGCCCATGTGCGTTATTTTCTATCTCTTTAGCGAGCTTCACCAACATGTCTTTGCGACTTTTGTTATTTAACGCACCAACAGTCACTCCGTCGCCTCTGCGTTCAGGTGCTGTATCGATAAAAGCCCGACTGAGTTCAGCAACATCCCGATAGCCGCCTTGCAGCTCTGCTGCGCTGGCTTCTGCTGGTTTGGTACAGTTTGCCGCAGCAATGCAGCTCACGCTGCCTAATATGGCGGCAGCAATAAAATGTGTAGCGAATATATATTTGGTCATGTTAACCCTCCTGTTATCTACAGAAGGTTAAGCTAGTTAATTTCCTCTCATAACACCTGATTTACCCATGACTTCTCAATGACTTTATCTTCAACCCGAGATATAAACAGTAAAATCATATAGTTGTAAAAATCAATTTTAGATGAGCCCATCACCCATTCAGCCTTCTTATGCTCATGCCAACATCTGTTATATTAAAGGATCCTACTTAGCCTACCCATAGAGCCACATGCACTCACACGCTAATACACTCTGGTCTTGGCATCCTGAGAGCTTGGCTCCATGCTCAGATAAACCACGCGGTTATTGATGACATTGCCGGACCGCTATTTATTGACTAGACTCCCAGTATCGCCACCAATTTACCCCGATATGCTACGCATCATACTTTTTTGCCTATCTGTGTTCTCGATTGAAGTATTTCCAAGTAACGACAAGCTAGTGCTGATCGCAGGCGACAACTGGTGCCCGGTAAATTGTCGCGACACCGACAAGAATAAGGGGTTCATGATTGATGTTGCCACAGAGGCGCTCGCCATCTCAGGGTATGAAGTCCGTTATATTGAAATGCCCTGGCTCAGGGCCATCCATCAGGCAAGGGAAGGGAAAATACACGCCATTGTCGGTGCCTTCAAAGACGATGCACCGGATTTTCTCTTTCCAAAAGTGCCAATACTAAGGCTAAGTCCAAACACTTTGTTTACTTTGTCCGACAACACATGGACATACAAAAACCAACACTCGTTGAATAAAGTTCGCCTCGGCGCTGTACAGGGATATGACTATGGCCATTTGCTGAATGCATACATAAAATCACATCGTAGTTCTCCCAATAAGTACATTACACTGATATCTGGTGACGATGTTGTGGCACGCAGCCTCAGGTTATTAACCAGTAAGCGAATAGATGCTTATGTCGATGCGGGCCCCGTTGTTTGGTACCAGGCCAAACAGCTCGGGATCAGTGACAAAATAAAATCGGTTGGTTCGGTCAGCCCGCTTGAACCTGCTTACATTGCTTTTTCTCCGCGTCTGGAAAATAGCGAACAATTAACTTTGGCACTCGACCTCGGTGTTCTCAGACTGCAATTGGATGGCCGCCTGGCGAGCATTGCTGAAAAGTATGGGCTCAGAGACGAAAATTATCGATAACCAGCCTCGGCACAATACCGCCATAGTGTATTGGCACCATGTGTTGGTGCCAATATATGTTGACTCTAAACCTCTGGACAAGCTGGATGTTCGATAATTGCCTGAGCCGCATGTTGTGCCAACTCAGCTTGCAATTGAGGCTCGACGTCAGCCTGAATGTTTACAGCGCCTGTATCTACTGATTGCCCGGTAATGATCTGTGTAAATACGAGTGCACTTAAAAGAAAGCCCTGGGTACTGGCGTGATTGCCATCTGCTGCATGGAGTGATACCCCGGGTCTGTTGTCCATTGTCAGCTCCCAGGCAACCGGAATAGGTGCCAGACAGCTTGGTTCAATATTCGCAATCGTCTTGTGAATACCTAAAACATAATCCCCCTCTTCTGTATTACCACGCTGTGGGTGCTCGGGAAACAAAATTGGCGTAGCGCCGTGTGTTTTAGCCATAGCTATCCATTGTTGTGTTGCCTCAGTGGAATACCTCTTTGACATTGATTGAGAATATTTCTGACCCTGGATTATCAAATGCGTCCAGGCGGTTTGTGGTTGAGTAAAACGCGTTACAATACCACCATCTGATATCAAACCGTCTGTGAAGCCAAAACCCAGTACCTCTATCGAAACCGTTTTGTCCGGTGCCATAGCTTCAATTGTTTGTTTTAAAACAGGAGCAAGGCCACTGACATGACTGTTTCCGATGAGGGCGATTTGATAGTGTTCAGCATCTGAGTTAATTGACAGAGATGCAGGTTTTATATGGCGCTCTACTAATCTCGCAACATCTGAATTGGCGTCCTCAGAAACCGCAGCCGCTGCAGTGTCACTGGCTCCACCGCTTCCCCCGCAAGCCCCGAGTAGCATAGCTGGTAACACAGAGACACACAGCAATTTCACATACTTGTTCATTCTTATCACGCTCCTTTGTTATTGTTTTTTTTACCATCATGCCCTTAAACCATCTTCTTCGTCAATTCGCCTTTGCATAGTTTAAAAGCCCCTGTAATGCGGGGGTGTCACCCCTACACTTTCAGATTATGTCGAAATTCCCGGCAAAGGATGAATGCGCCGCTTATTCAGCCAGCACCTTGAACAGCAATTATGCTGCTCTGGCGTCTCAGAGCGCAGCGTTAGGTTTTCAATATTGACATAAACCTAATCCTGCGACTTAAACAGCTGGACGGCCAAGGCAGCAAAATCTTCGAACCTGGGCATATCAAGACAGGGCAATACTTTTCAGGGGCTGTGTTTGTGTCAAAGTCGCTGTTCGACTGATATATTTAACTAAATCATGACTCGTTTCATAGCTCGCCCGATGGCAAAGGACTGCGTACTAATTGCGCCTGGATGTAATCACTAAGTGCATCCATGCAAACTTTCACGGCCATGGGAACATGCTTTGAAAAAGGGGTAAGTAAATACACCGAATTTTCGGGCAAACTTTCATCGGGTAACAATGCGGTGATTTCAGGCAGACCTTTGCGTAAATAAAAATCCGGGATCAAACCTACTCCCGCTCCGCAACGGATCAACGCGACAGTGCTATGAAATGCGTTTGTGATGCAACTCACTTTGGGTCTGAACGCCTTAGATTCGCCATTATCAGAAAAAAACCGATACGCGATAGACTCGCCTTCCCAAGCATTTGCGACGTAGGGCAACAGCTCCAGTGAAGCCTCTTTAAAACGTGGATGTCCGCACAATACATCACGAAATGTCCCCAAACGTTTTTGCCTCAGCGTACTGTCTTTTGAAGCGCCAATTCGAATGGCGATGTCTATATCATGTGCCATTAAATCCAATTGCTGGTCTTCACAGGTTAACTTAATAATGACACCCGGGTATTGCTGCATCAGATTTGAAACAACAGGCGCAAGCAATGTTTCTACCAGTGCATTGGGTGCAGTGATATGAACCTTACCCTCCGGCTCACTCTGTTGAGCCTGAACATTATCCCAGGCATCTGCTGCAATCTGATTGAGTGCCTTGCAGGACTCATAAAAGCGTTTGCCAGGCTCTGTCAGAAACTGCCGACGAGTTGTTCGCTTGATAAGCACGACCCCGAGGTCTTGCTCTAGCGTTTTCAAATGCTGACTGACCACAGATTTTGATAAACCTAATTTATCTGCCGCACCGGACACCGAACCGGCCTCTACAACATGGGCAAACAGCGACATTTTTCCAAGTTGGCGCATTCTTATTGTGTAATTTAATTAAACAGTGTTTTTTATTATTGCTGTTTTTCATGACAATTAAAACCTCTACACTTCTCTTACTGAAAACAAAACGAGCGGGATCTTCTAATGACACCACAACAAGAACTTGACCTTTGCAAAGCGGGTATAGCTGCGTGGCAGAATGCATTTAATAATCAGGATGCACGTGGTTGTGCTGAACAATACGCCACAACCTGCACTATGCTGGCGCGGCCAATTGGCGAGTTTAACTCTCGAGAGGACATAGAAACCTTCTGGCGCGGTATCATCGAGCAGGGTTTTTGTGATGTTACCTATACCGATGTAGCCTGGGAGAAGCACCCGGAAGCTGGCTACTTACTGAGTGCCAACTGGACCATGAACAAAGCGTTTGGCAAAATTCATGGTGAACATTGGGTCGTTGAGCAAGACGGTAAAGCCCGCTTGCACAGTGATGATTTTGAGATACTGGGTGAACGTTAATCACCCAGTCACTGACATATACTACGAAACGGTATTATGGACTTGTTCCTTCGGGTTAGGGCCATAATCGTTCTCACCCGGTTGACTGTCCATGACATAAAACACAATCAACACGATCGGTCCTATCAGTGGGATAAATGAGATCAAAAGCCACCAACCTCTGCGCCCGGTATCGTGCAAACGGCGAATGCTCAGGGCAATACTGGGAATGATTACAATCAGGGCATACAGGCCGCTTAAAAGACCAAGACCCGCTTCCTCTGAATAAAGACCAAGCGCAATGTCAATCAGGCCAAGTACCACAGAGACCAGGATAGTGAATAGTACAAACACCCAATATTCTTTGCGCCTTGCCCGTCCTTTAAATTCGAAACAGTTTTTGAAAACAGATAGATAAATTTCTAACACGATCCCTTCTCCTTATGAATTTTCCATAATTCACGCACTAAAGGCGTAAAGATTAAAAGCACTCAACGCACTATGAACGCTTACCTCTTAACAGACTAGACAATATTTTTGACAAAACAAAGTCAGCTACCCTATCCGCAACTAAAAGGACATAGGCGCAATAAAAAACGCGGTGACCGACAAGGTGCACCGCGTTTTTTAGCTTACCTGCACGCTTACTTAAGCGCCTGCTCAACAATTGGGTAATGATCCCAGACTTGCTTGTCTGCCAAAGAGCGAACCAGCTTCACATACTCAGCATGTGTCCATGCCAGTGGTGTGGCAGAGTTAGTGCCCTCACCCAGCGTATAGCCAAACGGATTTACGCCCACGCCATCCCAGACCTGCTCAGGGAGCATCAGGCCTTCGTTGGCAAAATGTTCCATGCCTTTGATGTAAGTGTACTTGATACGTTGTACCGCTGTATCATTCAATGCATTAGCCTGGCTGGCCGCCGCAATCTCGTAGTGGCCGCGTTCACCGGTAAAGAAAGGCCAAACCCGACCACGCTGACCGGCCGTGTTCTGACCCTGCTCAGCATAGTTCGTGCCGCGTATTTCGTCTTCACCGTAACCGTCGTTGCCATAACGACGGTAGCCCGGATAACTATTCGGGTCGCCGGCAAAGTTAAAGCTATATTTTACGCGCAGATTCTCAGGCAGATTTTCATCTTCATATTCTGGCAACGTATTAGTGATGCTACTGGCATCAGCGGCTCTTACGCCATAGCGTACTAACTCAAGGAAGCCACCATCAATGATCTGCTTCTTGTCCATACCCGCACGGCCATTGTTGTCACTCAGCTTGGTATCTGTATTCGGGTTAGCGTCTTTGCCAATCCTGAAGAAGTATTTACCGTCACTTTGCTTAGACGCAAGATTGCCTTCAGTTGTAAACATGGTCGACTCCACTTTGCTGTCGTATCGCTTAGCGGTTGCCATGTAACGATCACTGCCTGCCTTATCACCGGCTAGTTTCGCAATGTCACTGGCGGCAACCAGCCCGGCAATAATGGCCGCAGTAGTCGACGGAGAGAAACCATCCTGCTCTTCCCAGCGCTCTTGTTGTGTGGCTGGTGGTGTGATCTGGGTATCGTTCCAGAGGATTTTGGCCAGACCACCTTCGACTAAGAACTCAGCTGCGGGTTGCAACATGCGCTTGTACCAATAGACAAGCTTCTCATCGCTCAGCACACCGGCCTGCCAGAGTTTCCACGCCAGCATAACTGGCATGGCAGTCTGATCCAGTTGCACACCAACCCACTCCAGCTCACCGTCAACATGGGTTTTCTGTAAGAACCAGCCCGTGTCACCCTGATTGCCAGGCGTCTTATCCGTAACTTGTACTTTTTCCAGATATTCAAACGCAGTCAATGCCGTTTGTGGGTCACCCATGGCCAAAAATGCCATCGCCACCTGATAGAAGTCGCGCACCCATACCGCTTTATAACCGGTATGACCTTGCTCGGCCGCAACCGTGTCACCCCAGGGGTTAGACAAAGACGCAATGAGCGCTCCGGCATGGGTTTTATCTTCCTGCGCCTTTAACACCAAAGCACTGGTATAAAGTAGTTTGCCCTGATCGGCCGTATAACCACTGAGCTTCTGCATAGGCTCAAGGCTACTGAGGTAGTCGCGCCAGCCAATCGCATCGCCCTTACCGTTGTAGTGAGCCAGCACCTGCTGATAGCCACGTTGAAGTGACTGAGCACCTTGCTGGAAACTCGCGGTTTGCGATTTGCCAAAACTCAGTGCCAGGTCAAATGTCGCCTGCTGGTCAACGTCACCCAACTCGGCCAGCCAATTAACGTTGCCGCTTTGTGCGCCGGTGCTGGTGTAGCGTTGTGCCATTGACTGACTTGCCTTAAGCTGCGCCAGACCATCGCTTTGACCAGTAAAGCCAACACTAGCCTGTTTAAAACCACTGCTGCTTTGCAATGTCAGGTAGTTGTCTCCTTCCCAGGCAACCAGACCCGCGTCCGTTACCTTAGCAAAGTCATTCAACCCGTTATTATTTACGTACGGGTTTACGTTAACGAACAACTTCACACCATCCAGTTCAGTTTCCACTTTCGCGCGAATGAACAAGGTTTGCCCGTCAGGGTCGGTGAAAATATGTTTCTCAAGCGTAAAACGGCCCTGCTTGTCTTTGCTGATCACTTTGTATGCTAAAGACAGCGGACGACCTTGTGCGTCTTTGTCCAGGTAATCAATACTGACGTCCAGCTCGTCTTGCTCACTCACCGTGAAATCGGGGCCAGTAACAATAAACTGCATGTCCTTGATCTGAGCCTGATGGATCAGGCCAAACATAGTTTCTGTGATCATGCCTTTGGCAATAGAAAACCACACTTTGGAAACGGTTTCTGTACTTGCCTCATCAGAATACTGCCCTTGCTTGTAGGCCTCATAAGAGGTACCAATCCCGGTTTTGCCTGAATAGGCCCAGTATGGCTTGTCACCCGGTGCGCCCGGCGCAGCCTGTTGTGACTCAACCGCGTTATTCGCGCTGCCGCAACCAACAAGTCCGGCGGCAACCAATGCCAGAGTTAAACTAGAAAGTTTTTTCATAAAGTCTCCTTGCGGTGGTGTTATTGTTGTTCGATTTTCACCCGCATTACAGCAACTGCTGCAAGCAGGAACGACACACCACCAACCACTAATGCAAAAATCGGTTGATTATCAAATAGGTTTCTCAGGATCAGGCCAAGTACGCTGGCCGCCATCAACTGCGGGATCACGATGAAGAAATTAAATATCCCCATAAATACGCCCATTTTATGCGCTGGCAATGAGTTACTCAGCATGGCGTAAGGCAGTGACAGGATAGACGCCCAGGCAAAGCCAATGCCAACCATAGGCAGCCATAACAGGCTAGGATCGGCTATCATTTTAAAACTCAATAGCGCACCGGCTCCCAACAGCAGGTTGATACAGTGTGCGCCACGCATACCAAGACGATTCACCATCACCGGGATACACACCGCAGCCAGTGCGGCAAAACCATTGTAAGCGGCAAACAACACGCCCACCCAGTCGGCACCGTCGTTATAGGCTTTACTGGTTACTTCTGTCGTACCATAGTGAAAACTGGTGACCGCCGAGGTGGTGTAAATCCACATTGCAAATAAGGCAAACCAGCTAAAGAATTGCACGACTGCCAACTGGCGCATGGTGCCGGGCATAGTAAATACATCGTAGATAACGTTATAAAAGCCACCAGAGGTGCTACCGCGCTGCTGAAGGTAACCAGCAATTAACAGGACCAGCGTGAAGGATAAGAACAGCCCGCTCAGCAGATACAGCTCTTTTTCCAGCTGCAGCCCAATCACAGCAGCCAGAATCCCCCCACCAATCACACCAGAAATAAGTGCAGCACGGGCATAATTGATCACCTGATAGCTTTGCTTGGTTTGCGTTTCAACCGCTTCACCAGCAAATTCAGCAAGCTGTTGCGGGCTATATTCTTTGGTGTTCAGAATGGTCCAGCCCACCGCCAGAAATAACACCACACCACCGAAGTAGAAAGCATACTTCACAGACTCAGGGATCTGACCCGGCTCTGCGGTATTGCTGATCCCAAACCAGTTGGTCATCATCCAGGGCAGAGCCGATGCCACAACAGCACCGACTCCAATAAAGAAGCTCTGCATGGCATAACCATTGGCACGTTGTTTTTCGTTGAGGTTGTCACCTACCAGTGCCCTGAATGGCTCCATGGTCACGTTAATAGAGGCATCCATGATCCACAGCATGCCCGCTGCTATCCAGAGCGTGGGAGAATTAGGCATAAAGAATAACGACAAGGTCGTCAGAATGGCACCATAAAGAAAGAAGGGTCTTCTGCGGCCAAGTTTCCCCCAGGTCCGGTCACTCCAGTAACCAATAATTGGCTGTACAATCAGACCTGTGAGTGGCGCGGCAACCCAAAGGATTGGAATATCATCGACTTTGGCGCCCAGCGTCTGAAAGATCCGGCTGACATTACCGTTTTGCAGTGCAAAGCCAAACTGGATCCCCAGAAAGCCAAAGCACATGTTCCAGATCTGCCAGAAACTGAGTTGTGGTTTTTGTTTTTGCATATTAATTC
The DNA here is from genome assembly GCF_000238295.3 of Pseudoalteromonas rubra. Taxonomy (NCBI): domain Bacteria; kingdom Pseudomonadati; phylum Pseudomonadota; class Gammaproteobacteria; order Alteromonadales; family Pseudoalteromonadaceae; genus Pseudoalteromonas; species Pseudoalteromonas rubra. Next base: position 175,725 of record NZ_AHCD03000035.1, on the reverse strand, counting down.
TCTAATTCAAAGACCGCACTGGCCAGCGGGGCCAGAGTGACTGTCAGCTGATTATTATGAAGCGCAACCTGTCCATGTTGCTCAAGTCTGTCAACCGCTTTACCTTGCCAACCCTCAGGTAAAGTTACTGAGACACTTTGCGGGTGGCTTGCATCGAAGTTACTGACCACAACCAGGCGCTGAGATTCGCTTTGGCGCGCAAACCCCATTACCTTGTTTGCTGCGTCTCCGTTTATCTTTTTCACCGTCGTAGATATCAGATCTCCCTGCGCTATCGCACTGAATGAGGCCATGTTCATCAATTTTTGATAATAGGCACGCAGCGCCTTTTGTTCTTCGCTCAGTAGAGCACCATCAAACTTGCCATGATTCATCCAGGCCTGATGGGCAGGAACGCCAATGTAGTCAAAGATGCTGGTGCGACTGGGTTTGCCAAATCCGGCCATCTCTGATCCGTCTTCACCTACACTCTGGCCAAAGTACAGCAGAGTTGGCGCCTTACTGATCAAATGGCTGACCACCATAGCCGGCTTACCTTTATTGGCATCACCCGCAAACTCGGGACTGGCAATACGTTGCTCATCGTGGTTTTCTAAAAAGTGCAGCATGTGCGGTGCAATATCCTTAACACTGGCATGCACATCCAGCACTTGCTGCGCCGTGCCTTTGCCCTGCATCAGGGCTTTCAGGGAATCATAAAAGCCCACTTTGTCGTACAGATAATCCATTTTGCCCTGCGCGATATAAGCACGATAAAGCGTTGGGTTGTATACTTCTGCAAGCAAGAAGGCGTCGGGGTTTTTCATCTTGATTGAAGCATTGAGGAAACTCCAGAACTCAACGGGCACCATTTCGGCCATATCATAACGAAAGCCATCTACGCCTTTGTCCAGCCAGTAATAGGTGATGTCGCGGAACTTATACCAGCTGTCTGGCAGCTGTTTATGCTCCCAAAAAGCATAGTGGGCGCGGTAATCAAGCGTGGCATAGTGTGCCGGCAAGGTGGCAAAATCATAACTGCCATCGGGTTTTACACCGTAATTAACCTTAACGGTTTCATACCAGTCATGAATATGAGGCTGCGCTTTGCGTGCACCGTTGCCGGTCCATTTGGCCGGGCTTTCAACGAACTGACCATCGGCAAGTGGGTGTCGCTCGCCCCCAAGCACCTGATAATCATCTGAGCTCGGGACGCGAAAGTCCTGGCCAGTTACGTAGTAAAAGTTGTTATCACGTGCATAGGTCTTTGACGTGTCATCGTTCGCACCGAAGTCGCTTGAGCCTTGTGGCGCGCTGAGCGATTGATAATTACGAGCGACATGATTGGGGACTATGTCAATCACCACTTTCATATCCGCATCGTGGGTGCGGTCAATAAGGGCTTCGAATTCTGCCAATCTGTTGGCAGGGTCGACGGCCAGATCCGGATTAACGTTGTAATAGTCTTTAACCGCATAAGGGGACCCTGCGCGGCCTTTGACTACATCCGGGTCGTCCGCTGATATCCCATATTGGGTATAGTCGCCTACTAAGGCATGATGCAATACACCGGTATACCAGACATGACTCACGCCCATGGCTTTAATTTCAGCCAGCGCTTTGGGCGTAAAATCGGCAAATTTTCCCACCCCATTTTGCGCCTTCGTTCCCCAGGGAATATTGTTGCTATTGGTGTTACCGAACAGGCGAGTAAATACCTGATAAACGACCGGCTTTGCCTCTGTCTGTTGTGTCGCTGCTGCGGCGTTGCTGGCTGTCTCTAATGAAGTCTTGTTGTCATTGATACTATTACAAGCGCTCAGTACCACAGAACCAGTGATCATCCCAAGCGCGACCACCAAGGGTTTTATTGTCATCATAATGTTGTCATTTTTAGTATTTTCAATGAGTCTACTGACTTGGTAATCAAGGGTGAACCGCTTGCATACGTATTCAGAGCGGGTATTCATGCTTGCGTCATGTTCTTCAGGAAAGCCTGGTGCGTCGGTAATTGATCAACCGTATGCTGAAGCAGCGTGTTCAGGCTTTCTAACAGGCCCTTTGCTTGTTCATGGCTAAACTGCGCTGCCAGTGGGTGCGGTGCGTCAGGTTCAATACCTTGCCCCATCATAACCTGTTGCCAGGCAAGATCACTAAACAAGTTACCTTCATCGCGTAGTACTGCACCCGAGTCTTTAAACAATGCTAGTGTCTGCTCGAGTGATTCCGGCACCTCCATATCTTTACACCAACGCCAGAACGCTGTGTCGTTACGCTTGATTGCCTTGTAGTGTAAAATGATAAAATCTCGGACTTGCCTCATCTCATGACTAAATTCAGAATTACATGCTGCACGCTGTGTGTCTGCCTGATTTGACGCTGGAAAGTGACGGATGAGCCGCAAAATGGCACTTTGTATTAAGTGTATACTGGTGGACTCTAATGGTTCTAAGAATCCACTGGATAGCCCAATTGCAAAGACATTTTTATGCCACTGCTTACGCCTCATGCCCGTTTTAAACCGGATTAATCTTGGCTCATCCAAAGGCGCACCTTCAAGATTTGACAACAAAGCCTTACGCGCCTGCGCCTCATCCCAAAATCGACTTGAAAATACAAGTCCATTGCCAACTCGGTGCTGAAGTGGGATCCGCCATTGCCAGCCAGCTCCATGTGCTATTGATTGGGTATAGGGAAGCAGAGGCCCATCGCCGTGCTCAGTGGGTATGGCAAACGCACTATCGCATGCCAGCCAATGGCTCCAGTCATCAAAGCCAACATTGAGTGTTTTGTCTATCAATAAGGCATTCAGGCCACTACAGTCAATAAACATGTCAGCACTTAATCGAGCACCATCATGCAAAACCAACTCAGACACTTCTCCAGTTTGCTGGCTAAGCTTTACCTCCGTGACCTTGCCTTCTTTGCGGATAACCCCTTGCTTTTGAGCAACCTCTTTTAATAGTTTTGCATACAAACCAGCGTCAAAATGATAGGCATATTCAAGTCCTGGTAAACGCGTGTTTGGTATCACAGGCAAATGCGCGAAGCGTCCCGCTTTGGCAGCTCTATAGTTAAGCGAATAGTCCCACAACGCGCTTTTGGCTGTACCGTGCTGTTGTGCCAGCTGCTGCGCATGCTGCCAGACATGGTGAAAGTCACAAAATGGAAAGCGTTTGCCAATATTACCAAACGCATGCATATACTGTGAGTTACTATCCCCCCATCCGGTAAACTCGATCCCAAGCTTTATGGTCGCTTGTGTTCGAGTTATAAATTCGCGCTCATCCAATCCCAGTCCCCGGTTAAAATCAACCAAAGGTGGAATACTGGCTTCGCCAACACCAATCGTCGCAATCTCATCTGACTCCACCAGAGTAATTGAAAGCTTATCTCTGAAAATCCGGGAAAGCATTGCCGCAGTCATCCAGCCAGCGGTACCACCTCCCAGAATAATTAGTTCTCTGACGCCCTTTTTTTGCATGCTTCACTCCAAAAAAAGCCTCTGATGCAAAACGCATCAGAGGCTGATTGTTAGCTAGTTAATATTGCACTAGTCGCCATATTAAAACTTATAGCTGAGCCCTAACAATAGGGTACGACCATAATCCTGATAGTCGCGAACCTGCAATGCATTATCACCAGATAACGCGGTGAAAGGCTCTTCAGTGATATTTTGCACCTGGATATTCACAGCCAACCCATCTAGATCCTTAAACCCTGCGTCTCCAAAGTCGTAGCCCAGCTGCGCATCCCAGATAGTTTCCCCAAGAATATCAACCTGCACTGTGTTAAAACCAGTCCCGTAGATATCCCCTTTAAACTCACTGCGCTTACGCATGCTTGTTCTGAATTGCAGGCCATGATTCTCATAATAGACAGTCAGGCTTTGTACTTTGTCAGACAGACCTGGCAGCTTGTACTCATTACCATTGTGGTCATTAACATCTGATTCAACACCCGTATGGCTGGCGATCAAACCAAACCCTTCAAGGCTATCGTGGAACATGCTAAATGGTAAAGTCACCGACAGTTCATAACCCCACAGGTCACCACCTCCGCCATTGACTTTCAGATGACGCGTTGCAGTTGGATTTTCTGGCACCAGGCCGGTTGCCGGGTTTACAACACCCGATAAATCTTCAATGACAGAAGCATCAAAAATCCAGTTGTTCAGATCTTTATAGAAAGCAGCAACCGAGAAGTAGCCTTCTGAATGGAAATAGTTTTCATAGGTAATGTCGTAACCGTCAGCTTCTTTTGGCTCCAGATAAGGGTTACCGCCCTTCACTTCCCAGTTATTCCCTTCATTGTCCGGCGTTTCTCTGTAATTACGCGTTACCGATGAATTCATTTCATCCATACGCGGACGTGAAATAGTCTTTGCATAGCCAAATCGGACTGTTTGCTCATCATCAATCGCCAATGACAAGTTCAGGCTTGGTAGTAAATGGTTGTAGCTATGATCAACATTGCTGTTTTCCAGTACTACTTTTCCATTGCCGTCAATACCAGCTTCGGTGCCTTGCGTGCTGATGTCGGTCTTCACGTAACGCAGACCCAGGTTGCCTTTTATTGGCAGGCTGGCAAATTCTGTATCAATGTTTGCCTGAACATACGCTGCCATCACTTCTTCTTTAACACCCCATGATTTGGACGCATGGCTGGTGTTAGTCAGGCTTTCTGCCAGCAAATCAAACTTACCGTCTCTCACCATAGCGCGAGAGTCATAAGCAACCATGTTGCCCATGCCAATGAAGTCCAGATTAGCGGTGCCCAGTCTGTATTGCTCTGGGATCGCCTGTAGTGCCAGGTTGTCCGGGTAAGACGCATCGGAAACCGTCATGAAGTAACCTTCTGACTGCTTGGTTTTTTCACGCTCACGATAAGATATCCCACCTTCTACTGAGCTAAACAGGTCACTCTCGAGTGCTTGTTTGGCCGCCAGTTTCAATGAGTTAATCTCGTCTTCTAACACGGGAGCGTTAATGAAGCCGTCCTGAAGTGTGTTTTCGTAGTCTGTGCCAGTTACATTGTACTTTTCATTCAATGCCGCACTGCCACCCCAAGACAACGGGCCTCCCAGCTTGATCAAGTCATAATCACTGTAATCTAGCTCATGCGTAAATTGAGCACCGGTGTTTCCACCATTAAACGCATAGCCGATGTTGTCTGCCACACCGCGACTGTCACCACGGCCTGTGCCAGAGTAGCTTTCCAGGCTCCAAATTTTTCTTTCTACACTTGAATGACTGGCATCTAACTCAAGCTGCAAAGTGTCAGTCAACTCATACTTAGTATTAAAACCAAATGACGTCATTTCTGCGTCGCGATCTTCGTAGTCGTTTCTGACTACCGGGCGCTGCTCTGAAATGGTTGCGCTGGTGATGAAGCCAGATGCATCATCAACAGTTGCTGACCCGGGTAAAATTGTACCTTGACCCCAGGCGAACGGGATCTCGATACCGCGTAGAATTTTTTCGTCTTTGAAATCAACGTACAGTGCATCAAACACCATAGACAGTCGATCATTAGGCGCGGCTTCAAAAACAAACATCGCAGAATCACGTTCAAGCGTCGACGAACGTACAAATGGCTTAGCCCCACCGAGTATTGAGTAATTTTTACCATTTGCTTCAAATTCAGGATAACCCCAGGCATTCCAGCGTTTTTCCTGATTTGGTGAAGACATGGTCGTTAGCGCAAATGCCACACCTATGGTGTCATCGGCAAACTGGTCAATGTACGAAAAGGTACCGCGATAGCCTTTGTCATTGCCATCTGGGTTAAGTTTATCAAAACCGGTTTGTTCGTACGCGGTGTTTACCTGAAAAACGCGCTCGTCCATACTCAGAGGTTTGACAGTTTGCATATCTATAACGCCCGCAATCCCCTCTGCTTCAAGGTTTGCGCTGGGCGTCTTATAAACAGTTACGCCACTCATGATTTCAGAAGGGTAAAGATCAAACTCGACCCCCCGATTGTCACCAATAGACACTTGCTCACGACCGTTGAATGTTGTCGCGCCTTCATTCTCACCAAAGCCACGAATAGACACTTTACTGGAGCGACCATCAAGGCGCTGAGAAGTCAAACCAGGAAGTCGAGCAATAGACTCCGCAATCGATGAGTCTGGTAACTTACCGATGTCTTCTGCTGAAATAGACTCAACGACTTCAGGAGAGAAACGTTTAGTATTGATAGATTTTACAACGCTTGCCCGAAATCCTTTAACCTCAATAACTTCCACTTTCTTTTTCGCAGTGTCGGCTTGCGCCTGCGTGTCTTCAGCAAATGCGCTCGTGTTAATACCCGCTGCAACAAATGCCAGCGTTAGCATGCTTGGTTTGAACATAGACATAGTGTTTTATCCCAATTAACCATTTTTATGACGCCTAGTTGTTTATTTTTCCGTCACACGGTGAACCGTGAAGCGCTACAACGATTTTAAAGGCGGTAATTTTGTTGTCAGCGGCAATAGTAGCGCTGCCTTCAACGTCCAAACAACTTTATGCATACGTATTCAATGCAGCCTTCATTTCATTTTGTTCACAGAACATTCACTCCTAGAAGCACTAACCCCCTGTTACCTTTATAAATATTATCGCAACAATCTGTTGGTGAACCTTGCATGTTATGCTTTCGCTGAATTTACTAAGTTTTAACGAAAATCAAATAACTGCCAACGATTGTGCCATCAAATTTGCTGAACTTTTCTGCTCCGAAATCAACATGAAAATTGGTATTACCAATTAATTAAACTGTAACACAGATAAAAGAAGGTAACCTGAGGCAGAAGCACATATTGGTAAAGAGCTTTAATAAGTTTGAAACCTTGCTTTTATATTAATCTAATGACAACTAATTATGCTGCATACGTATGCAGGCTTTTTACTCATATCAACGCATGTCGTATGCTCTTGGCCATTGTTAATATTTAGTGTTGTCGTACCCTGCTTACATCATAATCTGACCTCACCTTGTCTGAATTGACTACAGTTATTAAGCCCCTCAATACATTGAGTTGCGAGATGGCCTCAGAGGCAGATACGGATACGACAGCTCAGCTGCACGGCGCAGGAGAAAGTGCATGGCTCATAATGAATGGTGGAAAGGCGCGGTTATCTATCAGGTATACCCCCGCAGCTTTTGTGATACCAATAATGATGGAATTGGCGATCTTCAGGGGATCATTAGCAAGCTCGATTACATTAAGTCACTCGGCGTAGATGCCATCTGGATCTCGCCATTTTTCAAGTCTCCTATGAAAGACTTTGGCTATGATATCAGCGACTACCGTGATATTGACCCGATGTTTGGTAACCTTGATGACTTTGATGAATTAATCGATAAGGCACATCAACGAAATATCAAGATCATCATTGATCAGGTACTTAGCCACACTTCAGATGAACACGCCTGGTTTAGCGAAAGCCGTGCCAGCAAAACAAACGCCAAAGCTGACTGGTACGTTTGGGCGGATGCCAAGCCTGATGGCAGCCCGCCAAACAACTGGCTGTCTATCTTCGGTGGTGTTGCATGGCAGTGGGATTCCCGCCGTTGTCAGTACTATCTCCATAACTTTCTGACTGAGCAACCGGATTTGAACTTCCACAATCCTGAAGTACGTCAGGCGGTTCTGGATAATGTCGAATTCTGGTTGAAAAAAGGTGTTGACGGTTTTCGCCTGGACGCCATTAACTTTTGCTTCCATGACCAACAATTGCGTGACAACCCTGCAAAGCCAAAGGAATTACGTCAGGGTCGTGGCTTTAGCGAAGACAACCCTTATGCATTTCAGTACCACTATTACAACAATACCCAGCCGGAAAACCTCGCGTTTATGGCTGAGATCCGCGCCCTGCTCGACCGCTACCCAGGCACAGTCAGCCTGGGAGAGATTTCATCCGAGGATTCTCTTCAAACAATGGCTGAATATACCTCTGGCGGTGACAAACTGCACATGGGTTACAGCTTTGAGTTACTGACCAAAGACTACAGTGCAAGCTATATCCGTGAAACCGTATCTCGCCTTGAAGCGGTCATGACCGAAGGCTGGCCATGTTGGGCATTCAGTAACCACGACGTAGAACGCGTTGCAAGCCGCTGGTCTAAAGACGGTAAAACGGTTGACGCACGCCAGGCCAGCATGCTCACTGCGTTGTTGGGGTCATTGCGTGGCAGCGTATGTATGTATCAGGGCGAAGAGCTGGGACTGGGTGAAGCCGATGTTGCATTTGAAGATTTGCAGGATCCTTACGGCATTACGTTCTGGCCGAACTTTAAAGGCCGTGATGGCTGTCGCACACCAATGCCCTGGCATACCGAGCTTGAGCACGCAGGCTTCAGCGAAGGAAAGCCCTGGTTGCCTGTATCACCGGCACATCTGCCTCAAGCGGTATCCCAGCAAAGCGACTTAGCCGATTCTATTTTGACGCGCTATCAGGCATTTATGGCATGGCGTAATACAATGCCCGAGTTACAGGTTGGTGATATCGAGTTCATAGATAGCCCGGAACCTGTGCTGGCATTTTATCGGCGCTATCAGGGAAAATCCGTGCTATGTGCGTTCAACCTGAGCGAGCAGCCCGCGCAACTCGCATTGAACATTAGCCACCATGCGCAACACCTCGAGTTAGTTCATCATAATGGTCGCTATGAACAAGGCCAGCTGTCCCTGCCCGGATATGGCTGTTACTTTGCCTCATTGTAACCCCTTGACCTAAAAGCCCCGTTTTTGGGGCTTTTTCTATTCACTGGCTGGACTTAGCAAACCTGTTTGAGTTTATGTATTGGCATCGCTTTATAGTAGTACCAGCCCTGATGCACACACACGCCCTGACGGGATAAATACTCTGCCTGATGGGCCGTTTCTACGCCTTCTGCAATCAGCTTTTTATCAAGCTTAGCTGCCATCTCTATCATCGCATTCAGTACCGGGGACTGTAGGTTATCCATCCCAATAGAGGCAACAAAAGTTTGATCAATCTTCAACAGATCAATTGGAAAACTCTGCAGATAATGCAAACCACTGTATCCAGTACCAAAGTCGTCTATCGCGATCTCGACCCCGGAGTTTACCAATGACTGAAGAACGGAGTGTATTTGTGCCTGAGATAACACGTCCCGCTCTGTCAGCTCTATGGTGAGTTTCGGGATAATCTGGTTCGCTTTGTGCAACACTTCAAGGTAGTCTGCGCAAGTCAACAAATACCCGTTCACGTTAAATGAGACCTTGAAGTGAGGTTTGCTTTGTAAAATCGCACGCAACTCAGTCAGCGCTCTTTCTATCTGATAAATCGACAGATCAAGAATACTGCCATCGCGCTCTGCTTCGGGAATGAAATACGCCGGGCTAAGCTCCCCCTCAACTGGGTGTTGCCAGCGGATCAGCACTTCAACCCCAACAACTTCCCGAGTCGTTGCATCTACCAGAGGCTGATAAACATTAAATAGTTCCTGCTTATTGATAGCCCCAAGCAACAGTGCCCGGCTGCTCAATACCCGGCTATCATAGTGGTTAAGTAACATAGTGAGTCCCACCAATGAGCCACAATATAAAAGCAACAGGGTTAACAACCACACAGGCTGGATGGTAGACAGTCGCTTCGCATCGCTGGCCACCATAATGGTCAGTTGTGGCAAAGCAGCAAGCGGCCGTGCAAAGATGTATTTCTGCGTACCATCGTCAAAACGCCCTTCAAACTCCAATACTTCCGTAACGGGAAATATCGTCTCGCCTAAAGGCAAAGTGTATTTGCCACGCAAAAATATGGGCACGCCGGACTCACCATCGAGCAAAGCAATGAAAACCAGGTTTTTATGCCGGGTAATGTCTAACGTATCACTTAACCAGCTGGTTGGTAGTAAGGCATTAACTTCAAATCCATCATTGCGTGTGCGCGCCAGCACAAACGCAGGGACTTGCAAAAAGTCAGTAATGATTGGGCCATGATACCTCAAGCCGGGTTGTTTTATGGGCTCTGTGGTTTGTACGGGGGGCGTCAGACGGCCAAATGAGTTACACAGCAATCGGCCATATTCATCGACGATGCCAATCTCACTCAATGCCGGATTAATGAACACCTGCTCTCGCATCAAAGAGATAGTATGCGCGTCACATGTTTCATCGAGGCGCTCTGCATGTTTTAAAAAGACATCAATATTATGAAGCTGCGAATCGAGCTCCTGGCGGATCAATTCGGAGGCGGCCTGAACGGATTGCTTTGCGGCTTCTTTCTGTTGCACATAGACAAAAATCGCCAAAGAGCCAAATAGCAGAGAACTTATCAACCACGCAACACTGATATTTTTTATACGATTAGTCAAGGAGTGATTACCCTGGATCAACTTCGCACTCCAAACAAATACAAAGGCCAGATGGTAAAACAGGTAAATTAAATTTTTATGACAAGAAACCCCGGTTGATGCCGGGGTTTCTTAACTATCATACAGATATCTAGCTGAAGGTAACGCAGCAGTACATGCCTGCGATAAAACCCAAAGACGTCTGTGTGATCACAGGTTTTTGCTGGTTCCCACTTCTACACGTGTTTTTAACTTCTGACCAGGTCTGAAAGTTACAACACGGCGTGCCGAGATGGGAATGTCTTCACCAGTTTTAGGGTTACGACCAGGGCGTTCTTTTTTATCACGCAGGTCGAAATTACCAAAACCGGACAGCTTTACCTGCTCTCCACTTTCCAGCGCTGAGCGGATTTCTTCAAAAAACGCTTCAACTAAGTCTTTGGCATCCTTTTTATTTATCCCCAATTTCTCAAATAGGTGTTCAGCTATGTCGGCTTTAGTAAGCGCCATATCTAGTCCCTCAACGATGCATTAAATTGTTTGGCCAATTCGGCCACCACGATTTCTACAGTGTCGTTGATGTCTTTCTCTTCGAGCGTTCTATCAACGGCTTGCAGTGTTAGAGCAATGGCTAAACTCTTATAACCAGGCTCAATACCTTTGCCCTTATACACATCGAATAAGTTTAGGTCAACTAATTGATTTCCGCCAACTTTCTCAATGCTTTCTAAAATATCGCCTATTTTTACATCATCTGCAACTAAAATAGCAATATCACGGCGATTTGACGGGAATTTCGAGATACTAACGGCTTCTGGAAGCTTACGCTCAGCGATCGCTGCTGTTTCAACTTCAAAAACATACGCAGTTTCATTAAGATCCAATGATTTTTGCAGCTGCGGATGAACCGCGCCGATATAACCCACTTTCTCACCATTGGCATAAATGGCAGCAGATTGACCCGGGTGCAGACCATCACTTGCTTGCGCTTTGAAACTAAAACGTGCTTTGTCATTACATAAAGCCAGCAATGCCTCTACATCACCTTTCACGTCAAAGAAATCGGTCTTACGGCTTTCAATACCCCAATGTTCATTGTGCGTGTTGCCATAAACCACACCACCAATCACAGGAGTTTGACGTACGCCGTTTTCTGCTGCTTCGTCTTTAACGAACTTCAGACCGTGTTCAAACAAACGAATACGAGTTTGCTGACGGTTTTGGTTGTAGGCCACGGCATTAAGTAACCCAGGCATCAGGCTTACGCGCATCGCAGACATCTCTACCGAAATAGGATGTGGCAGTACCAGAGCGTCGCTTTCAGGGTGCAGCAGTTGCTGTTTCTTAGGATCAACAAAGCTGTAGGTAATTGCTTCCTGATAACCACGTGCAACCAGTTCATTACGCAGGCGAGAAACCGGCAAACGCGCTTCCTGGTGATCTGTCATTTTTAATGCCGCAGTCGGTGCTACATTTGGGATATTGTTATATCCAAACACCCGTGCAACTTCTTCAATAAGATCTTCTTCAATACTAATATCGAAGCGATAACTTGGTACAGTTGCAGTCCAGCTATCGTTAGCAAACGCCACATCCAGACCAAGGCGCGTCAGGATATCAGTCACTTTTTCATCAGCAATATGATAACCAATAACACGATCAAGACGTGCACGGCGCAGTGTCACAGATTTTGCCTCAGGCAAATCAGCTTCAGACACCGCTTCTACAACCGGACCGGCCTGACCGCCAGCAATTTCAAGTAGCAAGGCTGTAGCTCGCTCCATTGCATCATGCTGTAACTGATAATCCACACCGCGCTCATAACGGTGTGATGCATCAGTATGCAGGCCATAGCCACGTGCCTGACCGGCAATTGCTAAAGGACTGAAGAATGCACTTTCAAGCAAGATGTCTGTCGTGCCTTCTTTAACACCTGAGTTTTCACCACCGAAGATACCGGCCATCGCCAGCGCTTTGTTGTGATCGGCAATGACCAACGTGCTTGGCTTCAGCTTGGCCGTATTGCCATCAAGCAATACCAGCTCTTCGTTTTCAGCAGCACTACGTACTTTGATACCACCTTCAATGGCATTTAAGTCAAACGCATGCATAGGATGACCCAGCTCAAGTAATACGTAGTTAGTGATGTCGACAACCGGATCGATTGAGCGAATACCAGAGCGACGCAGCTTTTCAACCATCCAAAGAGGTGTGATTGCGTCCAGATTGATACCTTTAACCACACGACCCAGGTAACGAGGACAAGCCTGACTGTTTACCAGCTCAATCTCAATTTTGTCATCAATGGTTGGCTCAACAGCTGGGATGGCCAGCTCATTGACGTCAATGCCATTTAATACGCCGACTTCGCGCGCAAGGCCTTTAATACCCAGACAGTCACTGCGGTTTGCGGTCAGGTCAACGTCGATGGTGACATCGTCAAGGTTAAAGTATTCGCGGATGTTCTGACCAATTTGCGCATCTGCTGGTAACTCTAAAATACCGTCAGAGCTTTCTGCCATGCCCAGCTCTTCAAACGCACATAGCATGCCATGCGACGGCTGACCACGTAGCTTTGCTTTTTTGATCTTAAAGCCACCTGGTAGTACAGCACCCACTTTCGCCACTGCGACTTTTAAACCAGTGCGGCAATTCGCAGCACCACACACGATATCCAGCAACTCGTCTTCACCAACATTGACTTTGGTTACACGTAATTTGTCTGCGTCCGGGTGTTGGCCACACTCAACCACTTCACCAATTACCACGCCTTCGAAGTCACCCGCAACCGGGTCGACACCATCGACTTCCAGTCCGGCCATTGAAAGCTGTTCAGATAGAGCCTCGGTATCAATCGCAGGATTAACCCATTCTCTTAACCACTTTTCACTAAATTTCATTGTTGTATCGCTCTTATCTGAATTGGTTTAGGAATTTTAAATCGTTTTCGAAGAAAGCACGTAAGTCGTTTACGCCGTAGCGCAGCATGGTCAGACGTTCTACGCCCATACCAAATGCAAATCCAGTGTACTTCTCAGGGTCAATGCCTACAGAGCGCAATACGTTCGGATGCACCATTCCGCAGCCTAACACTTCTAACCACTTACCATTTTTACCTTTCACATCCACTTCCGCTGACGGCTCAGTGAACGGGAAGTAAGAAGGACGGAAGCGGATCTCCATGTCTTCTTCGAAAAAGTTACGTAAAAAGTCGTGCAAAATACCTTTCAATTCAGTGAAGCTCACATCCGTATCGACCATCAGACCTTCAACCTGGTGGAACATTGGCGTGTGTGTTTGATCGTAATCGTTACGATACACTCGACCCGGAGAAATAATACGCAAAGGCGGCTGCTCAGCTTCCATTGTACGGATCTGAACACCACTGGTTTGCGTTCTCAGAACCAGCTTAGGGTTAAAGTAAAAGGTGTCATGATCAGCACGAGCCGGGTGATGCTCTGGAATATTCAGCGCGTCAAAGTTATGGAAATCATCTTCTACTTCCGGGCCTGATTTAACCGCAAAGCCCAGTTCTCCAAAAAACTGCTCGATACGCTCAATGGTCCGTGTTACCGGGTGTAAACCGCCCTGCGGTGCCGTACGGCCAGGCAGCGTTACATCAATGGTTTCTGCCGCCAGTTTTTGAGCAAGTGCAGCCTGCTCCAGCGCTTCACGCTTTTCATTGATCGCGGTCTGAACCTGATTTTTTGCCTGGTTAATCACCTGACCCGCTTCTTTACGTTCTTCTGGTGCCAGTTTACCCAGGGTTTTTAGTAGTCCAGTGATCTCACCTTTTTTACCAAGGTAGTTAACTCTGACTTCCTCAAGTTGCGCAACTTCGCTCGCGTTAGCAACGGCGTCTAGCGCTTGCGCTAAAATATTCTCTAAGTTCATTCTATACCTGATCTTGTTGAGGTCATTTGCCTTTCATTGAATCGATTATAATAACTGAAACAACGGGGCAGATTCTAGCCCAAATTAGGGGCTTTTCATGGACAATTTGCTGGTTGTTGGTTGATTTTGGGCTGGTTTAGCGTTTCTTGTGGAATTTGTGACGTCGACGGTCAAAAATTCCACAAGTGAGGTTCACAAATTCAAAGTCGTCTTAATGAATGGGATTGTTAATTTTCGCTGGGCTGCCATTGAAGCATGATCCAGTTTATCAAGCACATCCAGCAAAGCACGCATATCGCGGCTAAGCCGGGTCAGTAAAAATCGCGCGCATTCATCGCTGAGTTCAAGGCCCCGCATTTTCGCGCGTTTTACCAGTGCTTCGGCCTTATCGTCATCGCTCATTGAACGGATCTGAAAGGTGGTTCCCCAGGTAAACCGTGATTCCAGATCAGGCAAACTCAAATTGAGCATGTTCGGCAACAGATCCGCGGTCACAACCAGGCACTTGCCGGGTTCGTTGAAGCGGTTAAAAAAATTAAACAGGGCTTTTTCCCAGGGCTCATCACCTGCCACCAAATGCACATCGTCAATGCACACAACATCCAGATTTTCCAGACCATCGAGCACTGCAGGACCAAAGTTAATCACTTCTCTGAGCGACAGCAGTATGGTCGACAGGCCCTGCTCTTGCGCGTGGATACAGGTAGCATAAAGTAAATGCGACTTACCTGAGTCACCCAGGCCACACAAATAAGTGAACTGAAAATCCTGCTGGCTCGATTCGAGCGCGCTTTTCAGATGCGTCACTTCAAGCGACCCCTCACCACCAAAATAGGCACTGAAAGTTTCATCATCAGGTAAAGTAACGGGCAACGCCATTTGCATTGGCTGCATCATATCATTGCCCTACCCAGCTATATCTGAGGTTATTGGCACTAGCAACCTGATAAAACGCGCGAGGGTCAACATAAACACTAAATGCGCGCTCTAATTTGAGTGATTTTTGTAGGTCAACGACGGATGAGCCATGTTCAACTTCAAACTTGACCAAATCTCCCTGACGATAAATGACATCTACATCCTGCACTGTGCTAATACTTAGCAACTGTCTTCTGGCCAGTTCAATTTTACTAAATGAAGTCAGCTTATCCACGGTCAAAACAGTGCTGCTGGTCGCATATGAACGATTAGGGTCTATCACATACTCAGCGGCCAGTGCCGTTGACATATCGTTAATCATGGCGATAAGTAATTGCTGTTTGTCACCCACTTGTTGGGTCGATTCAAACTGATCCGTATCTGTGTAGCGCCAATCGAGTTGCCAACTGCTGCTATTCGGTTGTTTAAACAAACGGCCGGTGATCACCCGCTCTGCGTTATAGCGCATCGAAGCGGCTTCAACCGGCTCCGAAAAATTTCCCCACACTTCAGCAATGCCGACCTGCGCTCGATCAGTCAGGTCCATCAAAGGTACAACAACGGGGATCCCCCACTCTGCCGCCGTGTCATAAATTAACCGCTCCAATTGGGGGTAACTTTCCTGGGTAACAAATTCTCGTCTCAGGTTGTCTTCTATCACCAGCCAGATTGCAATCATGGGACGACGATTTCCCCATAAGGGTAAATTGCTGTCTCTGACAAGCTGCTCGACTTTGTCTGCCTCAAACCTTACGCGTATTTTGATATCACCATCCGCAGACTCGATATACTCATATTTGAGCATATAATCAGAAATACGTTTCTTACTTTGCCGGATAAGTGGGTGATTTAAATGCTCCGTGCGGCCTGTCAACTTTTGGATCACACGGTCCAGCGCTTGCTGACTGGCTACCACGCGCTTTGCACGCGTTTTGTTGTCCACCTGTAAGGTGGCTTCGTATAGGTCTGTTACCTCAACCGCGCTTGCAGCCATACACCAGCCAAACAAACCCAGTAAAAAGAATCTCAGTGCCATAACAACCAAAAAGTTAAGGAGAAAACCCGATCCTAATGCAATCGACGCTGCAAAGCAAAAGCCAGTGCAGAGAGATTTTAATTAGCTGATACCGGGTTGCGGAATTTATCGTCAAAGCGACGCTTGTTCATAAAAAAATGCCTGGTTTTTGCCCAGCTCTTTCGATGAATAGAGTGCACTGTCAGCACATTTAAGCAGGGCCTCAGCACTGAACACCCCAGTGTTATTAGCAACGCCGATACTGCACCCACACTGTACCTGTTGACCGCCTTCCAGTTGAATAGGCGAAGAGATACAAGCAATAAGGCGCGAACAGATCTGCATTAGCACTGATTTTTCGAGTGGATCAGACAGCACCACCACAAACTCATCCCCACCCAGACGACACAGCACATCGTAAACACGCAGCTCACCCTGTATTCTCTTGGCAACTTCCTGCAACACGATATCACCACTGTGATGGCCATAGTTATCATTGATGGGTTTAAAATCGTCTAAGTCCAGATACAAAATATGCACGGTAACCAAACCTCGCTTTGACCGCTCTGCGAGATTATTCAGCTCCCGGAATAGAAATTTTCGGTTCGTCAGGCCCGTCAGTGTGTCGTGTAACGCTTCATGCTCCAACCGCTGTTGCAATGCCTCCCGAATACCAATTTCTTTTTGCAACTCAGTCAGACTCGATTCGAGCTCTTGGGTGCGTTCCGCGACTTTGATTTCTAATTCACCCTGGTAGTTTTGCAAAACCGTGTTGGCTTCTACTAAAGCTTGCTGGTTATTGAACGCATCCAGGGCTGAGGAGATCACATGGCTAATCGTAAACAGCACATCGACAATCACACCTGAGTATTCATCCTCACGACGATAAGATTGTATGATAAATGCGCCCATAAAGTTGTTGCGATTGACGAGGGGAAAACAAAGCCATTGTTTTGGCACTGTGCCGATGATATTTAACCGCCCTTCTGCCACCATGTCATTCAATTGCTCTGTGGTGTAGTTACACACATTTTGCGACTGCAAAGCATAGGCTGTTAATGAATGAGCGATTTCATCCAGAGACAGTGCCTCTAAATCTTCCGGGTCAATGTCATCCTTTACATCATGAAAATAAGGGAAGGTCAGACTGCCATCTTCCCGATATAGCACGACATAAAAGTTATCCGCATACGTCACCTTTTGCAAAATACAGTGTATGTCCAACAAAAACCGTTGGATTGAATCACTGGTATTTAAGCAGGCCACTATGTCTGTCATGCTGTCAATTACTTCTCCGCTGTCGAGGGCTTCTTCCGTCGTCTCTGACAAAAACTCATTCATCCGGTTCTCACTTTTTCACCTTTCATCGGGCACTTATTTAGTTTAGTCGAGGTTTTATCAGATTGCGTTGCGAATAATTCGCAGGTGAATACATGAATTTACGCATGAGTTAGTGCTTGACATAAAACTGCAACCCTTTATGTTTACACTATTTAAACATACGAATAACAAAAATTACGATGCGTAGAGTCACGTTTGTCCTTCTTCATGCCTTGGTCATCTTATTGGTGGTTTGCAGTCTGCTTACCGGCTTAAGATTTTCTTTGCTAACGCAAGATTGGCTGATGGTCATTAGCCCACTGCTGCCTGAGGGCGACTTATACCCTTGGCATATTGCCAGTGCCAGTAGCCTCAGTGTACTGGCGACCTGTTTTTTGTTGCTTTCACTGTGGCGACCCTATCGTAGCAACCCAAACCAATATCACCTTTGGGTTAACCGTCTGGGGTATCTGATTATATTAAGCCTACTGTTTTCAGGCTGGTTACTCTGGGCCGGTATATATGTTGCGCAGATGCAGCCACTACACTTTTTCAGTATGTGGCTATTGCTACTTTACCTGCTCATCCATGGCTGGATTTACTTCATTCAACACGGCAAGCGCGTTTTGTTTGCGCTCCTCCCATCACACATTGAGAAACAAGGTGCGTTTATTCTGGCCTCTGTATTCGTACTGGGGTCTCTGTTATTCATCAGCACTCGCTATTCGGCTGACACACTTGAAGTCGCGTCGCTGAGCCCAAGTGAATTCATTGACATAGATGGGCACGGTGATGAAGCACACTGGACAAGGGCACCTGTTTACACCATTGAAACCCATGGTGGCGCGAACTTTGATGATGGCCGCAGCACTATTCGCGTGCAGGCACTGGCCAATCAGTATGAAAGCTACTTCCTGATACGTTGGACCGATCCCAGCATGAGCACCAACCACCTGCCTTTATTAAAAACCGAGGCAGGCTGGAAAATCCAACAAAATGGCTTTTACCAATTTGATGAGCGTACTTTCTACGAGGACAAACTGGCGGTGATGCTTTCCCGCTCATGTTCTGGCGGAGCTGACAATACCACCCATTTAGGCCATCGACCCCTTGATGGCAAACCACCCAATTGGCATGGCAAGGGGTTCCACGCCAGTATGGATGGACAAATACGAGACTTATGGCACTGGAAAGCGGTGAGAACCAATGACATGTATCAGGCTGATGATAATTTTTTTGGGCCACCGGCCCTGGTGCAGCAAGGGCAGCGCCGCTATACCGCCGGGTATCAGCCTGATGGCAAAGAAAGTGGTGCCTATGTGATGAACTGGCAGTGGTACACGCCAGAAACCGTCATCCCAAAACGGTTACCAGACGAAGACAATGTGCACCTGAACGTCTTACCCTGGTTTGGCAGTACGCCTTATCACAAGAAAAAGGATATGTTTGTACCCGGAAGCAAGCTCTCATCTATTCTGTACCGCTCTAATCGGTTCGAGGGAGATCGAGCCGATGTCAGAGCACGAGGTAGCTGGGACAGCGGTATCTGGACCCTTGAATTAGTGCGCAAGCACAACACCGGCTCTTTACATGATGTGCCACTTGAAAGTGGTACTTGCATGTGGTTTTCCGCTTTTGACCATGCTCAGGTGGCACACACCCGCCACATTCGTCCAGCCATCTTAAGGTACCCGCTATGATCACACGTCTATTAATGTCATTGGCGACCGCTGTCATTGTTATCTCATTGTTGTGGATAGAGCCTTTGAGCCCAGTCGTCCAGCCACACCCTAGATTTGTTAAATTGGATCAATCAGGTAATGCATTGTCCCCCTGGCAAGGTCCCTGGTCTTGTGTGTTAGACACCCAGCGGGACCTGGTATGGGAAGTTAAAACCGACAGCGAAAACATCCATGACGGCTACTGGACGTATTCCTGGTATCTCTCAGCTGACGAGACCATGCAAAGCCAGGCCAGAGGCGAAGCAAACCTGGGAGATTGTTACTTCGAGTCTTCGCGATGTGATACTCAGGATTTGATTAACCGAGCCAGACAGACAGCCTTGTGCGGTCTGACACATTGGCGCCTGCCTACCAGTGGTGAATTAAGCAGCTTACTGCAAAACCCGGCACGCCCCGGGCATGTGCATATCGCCCAGGACTTTTTCCCTCATATGAAGCATGGAGATTACTGGAGTGCGGATCATTCACAGCCTCTTTCGGGCCATTATCAACGCTTCAAACAAGGTGCAACTGCTGTCAACTTTCATACCGGGGAGCAGTACCCACTTCCCTATCGTAATGCAGCGTTTGTGTTACTGGTGGCCGACTTACCCACAGAGTTTCAATCTACACGCCTCAAAGGTGTGACCCATTAACCAACAACAGGAAACGAGTCTATGAGAGTGCTTTTAGCGGGCCTCACCACGGTTGCTTTATATGCCACCACTGCCCACAGCGCCAGTGATTATCATCGTCTGATCTGGGACGCCAACCCCAGTCATCAGGCCACTGTGGGATATACCCCTACTGGCGGCAATAACCATTACGTAAAATATGGCACCACAACGAATGAACTAAGCTGGACGACAGTGCAACCAACAGCCACGAGTGTTTTTGATGGGAGCCTGCAAAGCGAGTTTGTGACATTAACGGGGCTGAGTGCCAATACTGCTATTTACTACCGCGTTTGCGACAGCACCGGATGTGGCCAGCGCTTATGGTTTAAAACAGCACCCCAAACTAGCACAGGGTTCGTCGCCATCGCGGGCGGAGACACCCGCACAGGCTGGACGACTCGACGTGAAGGCAACGAACTGGTCGCAAAGATCCGTCCTCTGTTTATCATGCATGGTGGTGACTATACCAATGCCAATTCTGCTCAGGAAATGCGAGAGTATCTCAAAGACTGGCAGCTGACATTTTCAAACGACGTGATCGACGGACAAAGCTATAAACGCATCTACCCGTTTGTGGCGACATTTGGTAACCATGAAGGCGACAACTTTAAAACGCTTTGTCAGGTATTCGGCGTAGATTTTGACAAAGATGGTGCCTGCACCAATAAAGACAGCTATGGTGCCTTTAATATTGCTAACCTCCTGCGTGTTTACACCCTCAACAGCCAGTATAAAGACAGTGGCTGGTCTGCCTATGCGACGGCCATGAACAATTGGCTGAAACAAGACTTGCAAAATAGTGGCGCTAGCACCAAGTGGCGTATTGCCCAATACCATAAGCCCATGTATCCCCACTACTCTGGCAAATCGGACAATACGATTTTGCATACCTGGTGGGCTGATTTGTTTTATCAAAATGGCATGAACCTGGTCGTGGAATCCGATACACACATCAACAAGCTGACCGAAGCTTTGCAGCCTTCAGGATCCGGATTTACCAAAACCACCACCGGCGGTACCGTCTATGTAGGCGAAGGCAGCTGGGGTGCCCCGGCACGCTCTGCCAACGATCCGAAAAGCTGGACGATTGATTTAGCCAGCATTCAACAGTTTAAAGTACTGAGTGTGGCACCCGACACCCTGAAAGTGCAAACCGCGCAATTCACAGCTGGCGCTGATACGCTCACACGCGAACAACGTGCTGCCGATGCGCTGGCGCTGCCTGCCAATATCAGTTGGTGGTATGCCAGTGAGCTTGGAGAAACCATGACACTCAAGCGCGCAGCCAATTCACTGTCAATCATCGACAGAGACAGTGGCCCGGTTGACCCTGGCAATGAGCTGCAAAACGGCCAGCCTGTCGGTAACCTCTCTGGCGCCGCTGACAGTGAAAAGGTCTTTACAATGCTTGTACCAGAAGGAGCAAGCAATCTGCGCTTTACCATGAGCGGTGGCAGTGGCGATGCCGATCTCTACGTACGCTTTGCGCAAAAACCCACAACCTCAACGTATGATTGCCGCCCCTATAAAGATGGTAATAATGAAAGTTGCAGCATCAACCCGGCACAAGCAGGCACTTATTATATCGTGGTTCGGGGTTATCAGGCGTTTTCCGGCGTATCCATAGTCGGCCAGTATGATCTGGGCACTCCACCGGGAGATGGTAATAAACAAGTCTGGACTGGGTTGAATGCAACAACAGGCAACTGGATCCATAAAACCTTTGATGTGCCAGCCAGTGCCACTAAGCTCACCGTCAGTACCTCCGGCGGCAGCGGTGATGCCGATCTGTATGTTCGCTATGGCGCCCAGCCAACCTCATCCAGTTACGATTGCCGTCCATACAAAGATGGTAATGCCGAAACGTGCACACAAACTCAACCTCAAACCGGTACATGGCATATCTCCGTGAAAGCCTATAAAGGCTTCAGCGATGTCACATTGACCGCAGAGTATTGATAATCTGACGCAATCAGGAGAGCAATCCCCCTGCTCTCCTTGATTTTTCTCGATATGCCCTCATCTTTCAGTCCTGACTTTAAAGGGGCAAATTTATGAAATATCTGCATACTATGGTTCGGGTCGAGAACCTCGACGCATCATTAAATTTTTACTGTGATCTACTGGGTTTGGTGGAAGTAAAACGTAAGGACAGTGAAAAAGGCCGTTTTACACTGGTTTACCTGGCGGCACCAGGCCAGCTGGAAGAAGCTAAAACGCACTTTTCTCCCACCATTGAGCTTACTTACAACTGGGATACTGAACAATACACTGGCGGGCGTAACTTCGGGCATTTAGCCTTTGCCGTAGAAGATATTTATGCGCTGTGCGAAAAGCTTCAGGCGGCGGGCATTACTATTAATCGCCCTCCCAGATGCGGGCACATGGCTTTTATCAAATCCCCCGATGGTATCTCAATTGAATTGTTGCAACAAGGTGAGCCGCTGCCACCACAAGAGCCCTGGCTAAGCATGGAAAATACCGGAAGCTGGTAAAGCAGTTCTGTCTTAGAGACAGTCATTGATTGTAAATTCGGGTTCAAAATCTGAGCCCGATATAAACGCGCAAGTCTCAGCCCGGACCTGCATCTATCTGATAACGGCTTAATAATTGAGTCAGCTTGCTGCGAAATTCTTCATCGCTGAGTATGGCTGATAACTTTTCAAACTGGGGCTGAAGTTGTTTCGGTAAAAGCATTGCCCGATAGTAAGTTTCATGAGGTTGTTTGGACAGATGGAAGTGCTCCTGCCAGCGATTCTTTTTGATAAAGTAGTTTAGTGTTGAACGGCTGACAATCGCAAAATCAACACGCTCTCTCAGCGCCAGCTCCAGCAGACCTTCTTCACTGTTTGCATCAACTCGCTCCAGCGCCCCCGCTTTTACGGGCTTAACCGTGCGAAAATAATGATAGCCTAAAATGCCACCAAACTTTTTGTTAGCCATAGAAGCTGCGCCATCGTATTCAAAGGGGTTTTCAGCACAAGAGACGAACTCATCGGTGTCATACATCAGGGCTGTACTCCACAAATAACGTGATTTATCGGGGTCTTTAAACCACACAGGGTGAACCCCCAATACAGCACCATCGAGAGTTTGCTCGTTAAGATCCCGTTCAATACGCCTGCGTGGCAGATAAACCAGCTTATAACGTGTATGGGACTGAGACGCATTGAGTAAGGCTACAAAGTCAAAATACAGGCCGCGCTGCTCTTCCTGATTCATGATGTAAGGCGGTTTATTGTGGTAGACATAGATGTTCAGCTGCTCTGCTGCGTGCGACGGCAATAGTACACTGAGTAAAAGTAAGATAAGGCCATTAATCAACAGGTTTAATTTCACAAATAGCTGCCACAAAAGGCTGGAGAAGACCCTTTAAATCTAGAGCCTGTCTCTCCAACCTTCAAGCACGTTTGTTAAATAGTCTTAACCTTAGTTACACCAGCCATCGTTATAAGTAACCTGGATAGTGGCACCACTTGGCGCACCGCTCACCTTCAAATATCCCCAGTACTGGCTTTGCCCGCTGAGGTTGATACATTCACCATTGCCTGCACGCTCAGAGCGGGCGTCAACATTGCTCCCGTCAGGCCAGCCCTGGTTACTGTACTCCAGCGTCAAATCACCATTGCCATGTGCGGTTTCAATGCGAATGCTTTGCTGACCACTCACATTCTCAAGGCTAAACCACATAGGATCCTGATCACTTAAGCAAACCGCCTGATCAGCGGATAGTCGACCACCAGAGACACTGCCCTGATCCACGCAAGTATCCGGCAAACCCGCAACCGGTGCTGTATAGCTTGCAACCAAGTTCACATCCGCGTAGGCGTTATAGCCTCTGAGCATTATGTAATACTCTCCGGCCTGAGGTGTCGCAACATCGCATCGCTCAGCGTTACCACCTACATAAGGTCGACAATCGTAGGTGTCCAGCGTGGGTTGCTGACCATGGCGCAGGTATAAATCAACGTCCCCCGTGCCATCACTAGTGCTGACCGTCAGATCAGTTGCCCCGGCCGGCAGTTGGACTTTAAAGTACTTCAGTTCGTCCTGAGCGCCAGCGACTCGTACTGCCTGACCATTTTGCAGCTCAGTGATCCCCTGATCTGCTTCAATCACGGCCTGAGTGGTGACTTGATGTGCCAATCCCTCACTGTCGGTTACTTTCAATGTCACCGTGTAATTTCCGGCATCCCCGTAAGTATGTGCGGGGCTGGCCTGGGTGCTCTGCGCGCCATCGCCAAACTGCCACAGATAGCTCAGGCTTTGACCTTCAGGATCTGAACTGCCCTGACTGCTGAAGCTGACCGATGAACCAGCAGTGCCCTGATAAGGCCCATTGATCACGGCAGTTGGTGCCTGATTGGTGTCCCCGGCCAGTTGCTGGGTCCACTGAGTAAACTCGTTGCTGTACTGTGCAGCCCACTTATTCATACGCGTTTTATAGGCGCTCCAGTTGCCAACCCGCGTCTCCCCCAGCATTGCATTAACTTCATCTTTATGTGTTTCAATCATGAAGCGTACCGCCAGATAGCCCCAGCGATAGATACGATCCTGGTCAAAACCATCATAAGTGGTTTCAAATACTTCGCCTAACTGATAGGTGCTACCGTCTTTAATCGTATCTATGGCGCGCTGATTATCGTTCAGGTTTGCCACATACTCTGCAACCCCTTCGCTCCACCACACAATTGCCTCAGTCGGCGCGTTAAAGTCACCATACAAGTCAAAACGGCCATCCAGGTAATGCACGTATTCGTGCTCCAGATTCCAGACATAATGATCAGCCTTGGCATAACTGGCTTCATAGGCAATGAAGTTAGCCTGGTTGCCAATCACACTCGGATCGCCTTCCAGATACATACCGCCGTTATCTGTGCTAATACCAAAAATTGGTCCTGCATACTTTTTGTAGTCACTGCTGCTGTTGAAAATATTGACCTGCAGCATCGTATTGTTGTCATCAGCAACTGGTGTTTGATTGGTTTCCAGCATGGTATGGAAGCGAGTTTCTTCCGCCGCCATGGTGTCACATGCTGACAGATGTTGTGCCTGGGTCATATCTTGCGAACGAATGCGGATTGTGCTGCTGCACTGATAGGTCTGTGACAAGGCCTTGTTGGTCAGCTCCTCTTTAAACCCACAGATCCCAAAATCATTACAATCCGCGTAGTAAGTCGCAACATCAGCGGCCCCAAGCCAGATCCCGTCCCCATAGCCATAGCTCTGATAAGTAGAAAATAGCGCTTTCAAGGCCGTATCAACCGCGCTCTGGATAGGCGTACCCTGATAGTTTTTAAGTCTGGCAAGTTCTCTGCCCGCATTAATTATCAAGAATTCTGCGTCCGAGCCCACCATCCAGCTTTGTTTAGTGAAATTAGCCAGCAAGCTAACCAGTTCCGTATCTTTGCCAACCAGCGTAACGAAATCACTGTTCCACTGACCCCTAAATAAAATGGTGAAGATCCCATTCACCGCACCACGCATATGCCAGCTGGTTGCATAGCTTTCACTCCAGCGAGATAACCAGGCTTTGACCACAGGCAGATAAACATGCTGTAACTCAGCAGAGTCCATCGTCGTCATGACTTCACTCAGCACTTCTCCGTGCGCATCATTGTTGTCATAGAAATGACGATTATTCACAAAGGCATCAAGGGCACTTCGAACTGTACTCTGCACTGTGGGATCAAAGCTCACGGAGTCATTGTAAAACTCAACATAAAAACCGGCTCTAATAAACAAGAACAGCGCTTCCAGCTCGCT
Organism: Pseudoalteromonas rubra; assembly: GCF_000238295.3. Taxonomy (NCBI): domain Bacteria; kingdom Pseudomonadati; phylum Pseudomonadota; class Gammaproteobacteria; order Alteromonadales; family Pseudoalteromonadaceae; genus Pseudoalteromonas; species Pseudoalteromonas rubra. The sequence continues at coordinate 150,127 of NZ_AHCD03000035.1, read as the reverse complement.
GCTGCCGGTGCCACTATAGCTGCCTGACAGGGTCGTCGCTTGCTGCGCTGCAGCCAACATTTTGGCCGATGTAAAAGTCGCCACCTGAGTCGCCGACGGCGCACTGAACAGATCATTAACGCAGGTTGCACCCTGCCCCGTGATCTGGGCCACGATTGTCGATGCACTCGCGTTAGCAAATGCGGTTAAGTCGCAACCACTGGCAAGGTCAACCTGCTCAGACGCCATCTGCATCATCACGGGCAAATGTGAATGCAGCGCAGTGTCACGTGCTGCTGTCGGCGCGTTGTCCTGTGCGGCGTGATTATGACCCTCATCGCCATGTGCTAATTGCAGATCAGCCACGCTCAGTGGTTTAAAGTGTCGTTCAACGTGTTGTTGCGCGGCTTCTACACTTGCACAGAGCAAGGGAAGCGCAGCGATTATTGCTTTTATTTTCATAATTTAACCTTTTTTAAATGTGTATCCAAACCCCAAAAGAGGTGACATATTATTAACACCACGCACACAGTGTATACAATATAATTTATATAATTTTATTGAATATACCACCTAGCTTTTCCTTTTAAGCATAATTTATTCATTTAAGTCAGAAAGTTATCGGTTTTATGAAAAGAATAAAAATAGATACCTTTGTGATTTCGCTCAAAAAGCAGTCAAAAGATCAAAAAATTAGTAGCAAATTCATCAACAAAGGCTGGCTCGCAACTGGTCGCATAGCCACCACTTGTTAACCAATACTCAAAGTGAAGTGCAAAAAGTGGAGCCTGAAGTCTGGTACGTTGCCGTAAGACCGGCTGTTAAACTGGCCGAAGTTGGCATGTTAGAATGAGAAAGCTGCACGATTGAAGCGGTATGAGAGACTTACCAACGCACACTACTCACATTACAGGCGCGGTAATTGAATCAACTCTACAGAGCCCGATAAACATCGGTGCTTTCTGCGTGGTCCTGGTGTTATTTATATGGATTGGAAGAATTGGCAAGTAAAATGGTATCCAAAAGGATAACCTGCAGAATGAATGAACAACTCAGAGCAGACACCCAAAGTCTCTTTGCGCGCCAGCATACGAAGTGGGACACGATGCCAGGAGTCTGTTCATCAGCTTGTATAGCGCGCAGCTTTAAACACAGGTGAGGAAAAGTAAGCCTTTTACTAAGTCTACAGCTGACTCAGGCTAACGACTTTCGTAGATGGTTAATGCTTTTTAAACATTTTCAGATAGTTACATATGGACCAGACAGGAACATTACAATCCATTTCTGTGCTTAACTTCAAATAAATCAAAGCTCTGCCTGCTCTTAACTAATCGGTGTGTAACTCGGTAATCGACACAATCCCATGGTTTTCAATTGTGACTATCAGGGTTTGATGCTCTAATCTGATCGGGTATTGACCATCAGGCAATCGCCTGGCAGTCAGATTATTGAGCCCGACAATCAACCCGTCCAGCTCGCTGGCCTTTTGCGGCGCTGAGCCACCTCGCCCACGCATATACTCCATGCCCTGCTGAACACATTTTTCAACAACAGCATCAGCCACTTTTCGGCCCGCCTGGTGCTTCAGAGACTTAAACAATAACCCTTTGATTAAAGAAAACATAAAACTTCCAATATGCGATGACGACGATTCAGGAAGTGTAGCAAAGGTGGGTCCAGATGAGTATGACAAATCGTTTCAAAGTATGTAGGTGTGTGGGCGAACGACGGGCATTCGCTCTATCTCTTTTTTGGACAGGAATGGGTTAGAACGAATGCGCCCTTTTTTGTAACTTGTTATGCGTTTTTTAAAAGTTCGCCGAACTCTTGTTTGCGTGGCTCGCCGCTAGAGATATGAATAACTAGCGTATCTCTAAGTTCATAGTAAGGGTGTGATGCTAAATGTTTTGCAAACCAAAATACTTCTGACAGCGGCTCATCATCATGCCAAGTTGTTACAACCATATTTTCATCATTCAAGTCGCTATCTCCGACGAAAATGATATTAGCAGACTAAAATTGACGACGAAGGAGCACAAGCCTGCTGTTTTGTGTCCTTAGTTATACGGCCTTGTTAACTGCTTTATTCTTCGAGCCATTCTTTATGCTGTTCAATGAAATCTTCCCAAAAATCATCTTCTCCAGAAATGCTTTGTAGTCGTGTTTGTATTGAAGAAAGCGTATTAAAATCAGAGATTGTACTTTCATCAGGTTCGATTTGCGGACAGTTTTGTTCACTTAATTGAATTAGTTCCGACTAGACCTGACATTTCGATTTGAAAAATTGAGAGTTACCCGTTTTGATAAAGGTGTCGAATCTTTGTTCAAAACAACTAAGGAGTAACTCTCATGTTACATACTAACAATCCAATCATTAAACACAAAGCTGGTTTGCTCAACCTGGCTGAAGAGCTTGGAAACGTATCTAAAGCCTGCAAAATGATGGGGGTTTCGCGAGATACATTTTATCGTTATCAAGAGCTCGTTGATGAAGGCGGTATTGATGCACTCATCGATAAATCGCGTAGAGCACCAAACCTGAAGAATCGCGTAGATGAAGAAACTGAAAAAGCAGTTTGCACCTACGCGCTTGAATTTCCGGCTCACGGGCAAGTCAGAGCCAGCAATGAGTTGAGAAAACAAGGCGTGTTTGTTTCTGCCAGTGGTGTGCGGTCAATTTGGTTGCGCCATGACTTGGAAAACTTTAAAAAACGTCTGAAAGCACTAGAGGCTAAAGTCGCGCAAGAAGGTATCATTCTCACAGAGTCCCAGGTAACAGCCCTTGAGAAGAAAAAACAGGACGATGAAGCCTGCGGCGAAATTGAAACTGAGCACCCCGGATACCTTGGTTCACAAGACACTTTTTATGTCGGAAACCTAAAGGGAGTTGGCCGTATATATCAGCAAACTTTTGTTGATACATATTGTAAAGTCGCTTTTGCAAAGCTCTACACCACTAAAACACCGATCACAGCAGCAGATCTACTGAATGATAGAGTTTTACCCTACTTCGAGCAGCATGAGCTGCCCATGTTAAGGATCCTCACAGACCGGGGAACTGAGTACTGCGGTAAGGTTGAGCACCATGACTACCAGCTTTACCTAGCGATCAACGACATAGACCATACTACAACCAAAGCGATGTCGCCGCAGACAAACGGTATCTGCGAACGCTTCCACAAAACGATACTTCAAGAGTTTTACCAAGTGACATTTCGCAAAAAATTGTACAGTTCTCTGGAAGAGCTCCAAAAGGACCTGGACGAGTGGATAAATTACTACAATAATGACCGAACTCATCAAGGTAAAAAATGCTGCGGAAGAACGCCGCTTGAAACATTATTAGATGGGAAATCGATCTGGGTTGAAAAGAATTTAGCCCAAATCTAGGCTGACAGTCACCGATTGAAAAACGGGTAACTGTCAGGTCAAGTCTGAGCTAGTACAACTTAATCCATGCAGATAAGAAAGTAACTCTAAGAAAGAAGTTAAAGAAGTTGCAACTAGCTCAGGTTCCCAATATTCATTTCCATGCATTGCGGTATAAACTGGCAACGATGACTCACTTATATCTACGAAGAATGGATCTCCGACTTCAGTATCAGTCCCTATAACAACCCAACTATCCTGCCAATCCCCTTCGTTCATACCAGTTAAGTCGTTACCATCAGGGTCAATACTGTAGCCTAACTGGAGTTTATTAATCGAAGATCCATCAACAATATTAAAACCACTTGCACCAAAAAAGACTTCTTTGATACTCAGCGGTTTTAACTTACTTATTACTTCATGCACTACACTCTCCTTTGGCAGTTAATGCCATCAATTTTTTAAGTGACATATATGGACGCTCCAGACATGACTTTCTCCTGAGCTATAACGCTTTGCTATGGTGCGACTAACTCCGAGCAACATGAGCAAAGCCACGTACTCCCTGCACTTCACCGAACCAAAAGTATCAAAGCCTAACCGTCACTCTTGAGCAATTTGTTAGTTTTCAAATGTCACGTCGCCATCAACATATTTACCATACCCTTCAACCATTGCTTCTTCCATTTCAGGGATATCAAATATATCTATGAAAGGTACAGATAGAATCTTGGTTTGATTGCCAAGCACACCACCCTGAAATCGCTCACGTAAAGCTAAGCCCGGCGTAAAAATCTCAATCAAAAAACCTTCGAATATGAAACAGAATGAGTACCGCCGATGAGCTACTCTCCGGAAAAACGGTTTTATAATCAGGCTCTTCAGGCTTGTTAAGCTGAACCACTCTGTTCGATCGATTAACCGAGAAACTTTAACAGTAGCCAAGTTTGCAGGGATCTTCTGTTTCGAGATCAGCTTTGATCTGATTTGCGAATTCCATGGTTCTGGAATCATAACCTTAAAATAATTGGGGTGTTTTGAGTTGGCAGCTCTCCAAAAAACGGAAATAAAGAAGCTAACCAGTGTTTTACCGGTTATTCCATTGAAAGTGACACCGCCATCATGCTTGATGATTCGGCAACCTTTACCCCGAAGCACTTTGATTGAGTACTGTTCGTAGCTGACATTGAGCAATGACTCACAACTTGAGCATAATTGATTCGTCGCCCAACTATCGCTGGAGTAATGAATTGGTTCATCTCCTCCTCCCGGTACAACAATAGCCTTACCTGCGTTTGAGCGATAAATTCGTTTAAAGAAAGTATCAGGAATTGCATGTGAGTTCTGAAGCTCACTTTTACTCCCACACATTAAACATTTTTCCACTGAACTCTCCAAAAAAACTAACGCCGTGCTCTGAGGAATCCCCAGATAATCATTCTTAAAATCAATGTGGCGGACACGCACAGCATTGTTTGAGCTAATTTATTTCGCCAAAAACTAACCAGATAACAACACCATGCGTGATATCACCATCCTACACGATATGCTAAGAAAAAACTGCCCCCAAATTCATGCCCGGCGCCTTGATTCATTAATGCTGGCAACTGATACTTTGCTCGATAGCAATCAACTTTCTCTTACTGAGCTGGGTCGAAACATGAAGGGACCTGTCGCTGCAAAACACAACATTAAACGTATGGACCGACTGCTTGGCAACACTGCCATGCATAACGACCGGCTTGCTATTTACCGCTTTCATGCTCGCCTGACGTGTGGCGCTAATCCCATGCCCATTTTACTGGTCGACTGGGCCGATGTGCGCGAACAACTACGGCTGATGACGTTGCGTGCTTCCGTCAGCATTCAAGGGCGTTCAATGATCGTGTATGAACGCACTTTCACCTTTGCTCAATACAACTCACCTAAGTCCCATCAGCTGTTCCTTGATGAACTGGCCAGCATCCTGCCTGATAAATGTATTCCACTCATCGTGACCGATGCTGGATATCGAAACACCTGGTTTCGACAGGTCGATAAAAAAGGTTGGTTCTGGCTGGGACGGGTGCGTGGCAAAGTCACTCATCAGCATAAGAACAGCGAAGATTGGCACGTAAATCAAGCACTTTATCCATCCACCACTCCCCGTGGACGTTATATTGGTGAGGTAAAGCTGGCAGGCATCATACCGCCCAAAAAAGTTATCGAACTGGTAGTAAGGAGCCCTGGCTATTAGCCACCAACCTGCCCGTAGAATTGTTCCAACCCAAACGTGTAGTCTCACTTTACGCCAAACGTATGCAAATCGAAGAAAGCTTTCGAGACCTGAAAAGCCCCCAATACGGTATGGGCCTGAGACATAGTAAAAGTCGATGCCCCAACCGGCTCGATATACTGTTATTACTCTCTTTGCTGGCGACCATTATTCTCTGGTGGATCGGCCTGTATGCTCAGCACTCAAGTTGGCAACGAAAGTTTCAGGCAAATACCATCAGAGATCGTGCTGTGCTGTCAATTTTTTAAGTGACACCCACCGGTAAATTCACAGACCTATTGTGGGCAGGTTCAATAAAGAAATGCAAGACTATCAAATGCTGCGCTTTCTATAAGCTCTGATTAGTGAAAGTCGTAAGTTTAAGCATGAAATCCTGAAGAATAATCAGATTCGGACAATACGAATGCGCATCCCAGCCTCAACTTAGATAAATCGAAATGGTACTCACGGGAAGGTGTTAACCCAGTAAACGCTCGCACTGAGTCAAGTTGGCGCGTCGCCTTTTATGAAGATGCTCACAGTAATCCGTCATCACTTGCTTTCGCCCTACCGCGCCATGGAAGACCTTCGTAAATTGCGTAGTGAGCTTGAGCCAATTGTCTGGCTCTATTTGCAACCGTGTCAGCAATGGCTGGCTATCGCTGATATAACCCCGCTTATCTGCACGCATGCATCGGCCTGTTAATTCAACTAACTGTATGTAATAGGTCAGCTCAAACGGCAACCCTTTAGGCATGTGCTTTCTTGGGTTACCCGCAAAACGCAGCAGGCTTTTGGGTTGCTTACCTTGCTGTGCATGCTCAATACGCTTTTTAATGCTGGTGTAGTCTGATGTTTCCGGTGTCTCTGCCATTTTGGCTCTGATTGGGTTCAGGTCAACATACGCCAGGCACGCTGCCAGTGCTGCTTCATCCAGTAAGGCCTGTGACTTAAATCGCCCTTCCCAAAACCGGCCTGTACAACCATCTTCTTTATTGGCCTTGCGGGCAATGCCTTCATTCAACACCCGCATGAACCAGCTGATGCTCGCAAGGCGTATTCTGAATTCTCTGATGTCTCCATCAAGCATATTGCGCTCTGACTCGCTAAGCTCATCACCATTGATGTATTTTCGCGTCAGCCAACTACCTTTAAACAGTTTATGTGACAATTTCCCCCCACCTTTAACCAACCCATCCAAATGCGCTTTAATTTTTTCTACATCACCTTCTAAAGAGGGATTAGAAAAAGAGAAATTAGAACACAAAGAAAAAAACAAAAATAATAAAAATCTATTCATATCTTTTACTCTTCACAAAAGACTTAGGTATCCCCAGCATATCTTGTATATATATAAAAACATCTCCATCAACCACCGTTGTTTGGGGCGTAGTCGCCTTAATTATATTTCTGCTAGGTTTTCATGAGACACCCACCTGTAAGGGTTTTCATAAGACACCCACCTGTAAATTTACAGACCAATTGTGGGCAGGTTCAAAGTCGAATTGCAAGACTAACAAATGTTGCGCTTCCTATAAGCTCTGAGCAATTAAAGTCGTATGTTTAAGCACGAAATCCTAGAAAATAATCAGATTCGGACAATACGAATGCGCATCCAAGCCTCAACTTAGATAAATCGAAATGGTACTCACGGGAAGGTGTTAACCCAGTAAACGCTCGCACTGAGTCAAGTTGGCGCGTCGCCTTTTATGAAGATGCTCACAGTAATCCGTCATCACTTGCTTTCGCCCTACCGCGCCATGGAAGACCTTCGTAAATTGCGTAGTGAGCTTGAGCCAATTGTCTGGCTCTATTTGCAACCGTGTCAGCAATGGCTGGCTATCGCTGATATAACCCCGCTTATCTGCACGCATGCATCGGCCTGTTAATTCAACTAACTGTATGTAATAGGTCAGCTCAAACGGCAACCCTTTAGGCATGTGTTTTCTTGGGTTACCTGCAAAGCGCAGTAAGCTCTTAGGTTGCTTTCCTTGCCGTGCATAATCAATACGTTTTTTAATGCTGGTGTAGTCTGACGTTTCCGGTGTCTCTGCCATTTTGGCTCTGATTGGGTTCAGGTCAACATACGCCAGGCACGCTGCCAGTGCTGCTTCATCCAGTAAGGCCTGTGACTTAAATCGCCCTTCCCAAAACCGGCCTGTACAACCATCTTCTTTATTGGCCTTGCGGGCAATGCCTTCATTCAACACCCGCATGAACCAGCTGATGCTCGCAAGGCGTATTCTGAATTCTCTGATGTCTCCATCAAGCATATTGCGCTCTGACTCGCTAAGCTCATCACCATTGATGTATTTTCGCGTCAGCCAACTACCTTTAAACAGTTTATGTCAGCGAAGCACTATCGCTTTATCTGATAACCTTTGTGCTTTCTTATCATCCACATACAACACAATATGCGTATGATTGCTCATAACCGCATAGCCACACACATCAATGCAAAACACCTTCGCAAGGGTAAGCAATTTTTCCTCAACCCAGTCTCGCCGATGTTCATAAGACTTGCCCGTGACGCGGTCGTTGCCGCACAGAAATGCCCGGCGAACACACCGGGATATACAGTGGTAGTACTTAGTGTCTGATAAGCTGACCTGCTTCTTCCTTGCCATTGGCATAATCTAGCATCCTCAATCCATTGAGCATTACCTAAAGGTAGACGACGTACATTCCGCACGCCAATTTTAGGTGGGTGTCTCTGTTTGTCCCACATCTCTGTTTGCTCCCTTGCACGCCAATTTCGGGTGGGTGTCTCTGTTTGCTCCACTTGTCAGAGCAACAAATTTACTGCGGACTGGACCAAACATCAGGCATGGCAACACGGGTAACATAACGAACGAGATAACGATAATTCGCTATCTCGCAGGCCTACTCGGCTTGACATCGCTGGAGCGTCCATATATGTCTATTCTATCTTTTCAAGGCCTTTTACTTAAAATATCTTCTAAAATAGTAGTCAAAACATCAATAGAGATATACAAAAAACGTGTGCGTTGAGTTTGCAAAGCTAAATCCTTTAATTTCTGACCCGCGTCTAGCATTTCTCGACAAGCATACTCAAACTGAACTTTCTTACCTTTTTTAAGCTTTTCGTACAACTCGTTATATACCTTCTCATAATCAATGACTTGACGATATTTATGATCATCTTCTTCCAGTGAACATAATAACTTATGAGCTTTGTCAAAATATTCGAATGCTTGTGAGGAGGCTTTCGCATTATTCGAAAGTTCAACAGATTGCATTAGGTATAGCCTGGCCTGCTGAGTATCAATATGTTCGGTACGGTAACCATTAGATTTCTTCTGGGCAAACCGATAGGCACTGCTTAAATGCTCCTGAGCTTCCACAATGTCTCCAAAGCTAAGTCGGCACATCGCATATTGCACCCAATAGTGTGGGTGTTCTCGTAGCCAAATACAGTTGCGTTTTAAATGTACAAAGTAGTTGTTCAGTGCATTCTGTTTTTGAGGAATCAACTTCTCTACGTTGTGGAAAGTTCGCAACTTGGAATGAAGCTTTCTCAAATGTCCTAAACTGGAGTTGTCAATTCTTTTCATAATCTCTAGACAACTTTCCACAACGTATGATTCTGAAAGATAATTGTTAACAATAAAAAGACAAAGAATACTAGACTTTGATACGATACTATTATCAGCGCCAACTTGAAATAAGCTCTTAAAAGCCTCTTCTTTTCTAAATGAAACTTTTAAGATATCCTCATTACCAGCGATATCTGCGATATAGCTAGACTGCTTTTGTACATCAAAAATATCACATAAGCAGATTGCAAATAGTGTCTTTTTGTATGAATCATTACTAAGTAATTTGGATAATAAAGACCTTACTCTGCTTTTGATATCCGGGCTATTTAAAAGACCTATAAGTACATTTGATAATTGCTCTCCATAAGAATTTTTGAACAATTCCTTTTTACGCTCAAGAGGCCACCCTGTATATTGTTTCCACATGTTCTGGTCTTCGAGGATGCTGGTTACCTGAACTATTTCATCATCGGCTAACTTGTCTAATGTATAAACGGAGAAATCTATGTTTGATTCACTTAATATTTTAATATTTCCAAAGGAGTTTAAAGTGCGATCAGACAATAAGAGAGTTATATTGTTTGGGATTACAGCAGCAAAGTACGAAAAAAAATCAGCTAGACCTGTTATGTCATCAATTAATAATAAATGTTGGCCTTTTAAGGAAAGGAGGTCTAAATCCCTACATGGGTTAGCATCAAAGTTTGTAAGCTTCCATACATTTAGTCCTTCATTAGACAAGATAGAAGCTACTTGATCCATTAATACAGACTTGCCATTTCCTAGTTCACTTTGAAGAAGTACATGTCGCTTGGATTTAAGCGTTTGACAGATCTCTTTAGTAACACTTCTCTGAAACATGTACGGTATTTCAAAATTGGAACGTATCGCTGTGTCAACATCCTGAGTTTCATATCGCCCATATAGGAGAAGATTTCTGGCAGCATGGTCATCGAGGTTAGCATCTTCAGATGATACGACAACCTGAGTAAAGCACTCTGGCAACAAAACAGACTCATCTTGATATGTTATTTCAGAAATGAAGTTACCAAAACTCTCTGTTCCTATTGTACTAACGTATCCATACTTTGAAAGCTTGTAAGTATCTTGATGGCTCGCTCCTGCGTGAGTAATAAAGTATGTTTTCTCAGCATAGGCTGGATTTTCATTTAAAATCTTTGTAATATCAGCATCATACAAGGAGTAACCCACAAAGACTATCGCGCTACAATGATCAAGATCCTTGTTGAATACACTTCTCCATTCCGTATTTAAGAAAAAGTCACCGGACAGGTAAGAAGAATCAGTCAATTTAATTTTATTATCAAGATCGTCCTCTACTGCGTTCTTAATAGAACCATTAATATGAACGCATACCTGCCTTGAGCTTTTTATATAATCTGATGTTTTGTGTAAAAGAGATATCGAGTCGATATGCTTACCGTTTTTTCCATAAGCTAATTCGACACTATTGTCGTAGTTAGTTGTATAGATTCTACGCCAAGGAATACTACAAATTTTCACATTAGCATCAGAAGCTTCTGTTAAGGAATATTGTTGGTGTAGAATTTCTAGAATATCCAACTTGTTACCATATCTCATAAAAATATCAGATGTGTACATTAGGTCGTCATTCTCAGGTATACTAATATACTCGCTAAACAAATGAGATAACTTTTTAGCTAGCGGTGGAGTACCACCAGAAATATTCGTGCAATCTAGTGAGAAGCCAGCGCCTGTGAATAAAACCGCATTGCCAGTTGCAAGACGGCTTTCTAACTCTTCGAAATTGACTTCTGGCAATGCAACCTTTGATAAATCAAAACCTTTCTTTAACACTATTTCCTCTGACGATCGATGCTTTGGTGAAATAACTTTAACACCAATGAAAACAAAATGTATACAGCACTGTTAAAAAATACCAAAATACATTACTTCATTAGAAATTGATCAAAATCTCAAATTGATGAATAAGCTAGGTATCTTACTAAACTCCGATTAGACCACAAACAAGTAATAACTAACCCCCCGCCTTTAACACATAAAAAAACTGTCAGATTAAGCTTGTTAGCCAAACCTGACAGTTCAAGTTAAGTCTTATTTAAATTAAGCAACAGTCTGTGCTTTCTTAATAATAGAAAACAGCTGGTCTTTCAGGTGAAGACGTTGCTTTTTCAATGTTTCCAGGTAAGCGTCAGAGGTGTTTTCTGCGCCGGTTTCTATGCGATGTACCTCGTGATCGCACTCATGGTATTCTTTAAACAAACGAGCAAAGTGTGCGTCGTTCATCTTCAGGTGGTGGATCTCGTCTTTGTATTCAGGAAACTCGTGGTGCAGATCATGTTTTTCAATTGTCATAATACGGTCCTTTCTATTTTGCGCATTTAATACAAGTCGTTGTGTAAGGCAGAGCGTTTAAACGCTCCGGGTTGATTTGTTCTTCACAATGCTGACACAAGCCATAAGCCCCCTGCTCTATACGCAGTATCGCCTGATTAACCATCACCAGCTCTTGCTTCGCTTCCTGGTGAATTTCATCCAGTACATCGTCGTTTTCACGCTCTGTATTTTGCTCTGCGAAGCTGGCCGACCGGCCCTTTCTGAAATCGGCTTCAATGGCGGCTATCCGTTGACTCAGTTCGTTTTGTTTGGATTTGAGAAAACTATTTAGTTGGTCAGCAGTCATGATGTTCTCCTTTGTTAAACTCATCATAACGCGCTGCTTTTAAGGCTCTTTGATCTGGCACAAAGTTAAGGAGTGGGTAATAAAAAACCCGACACTGGGTCGGGTTTTTGGTGCTATAGGTTAGACAAATCTAGACATATTCAACTTCGATGATGTCGTATTCAACGCTACCGTTAGGAGTTTGAATGCTCACTGAATCATCCAGTTCTTTTCCGATCAGACCACGTGCAATTGGCGAGTTAACTGAGATCAGATTGTTTTTAATATCTGCCTCATCATCACCTACGATCTTGTAGGTCACTTCCTCGTCCGTATCAACATTGACTATGGTCACCGTGCTGCCAAAGATCACTTTGCCATTGTTTGCCATTTTAGTGACATCAATGACCTGTGATGTTGACAGTTTGGCTTCAATTTCCTGGATGCGGCCTTCACAGAATCCCTGCTGCTCACGTGCAGCATGGTACTCGGCGTTTTCTTTCAGATCGCCGTGCTCACGCGCTTCCGCGATATCGGCAACGATCTTTGGACGGACGACTTTCTTTAAGTGGTTCAGTTCTTCACGAAGCATTTCTTCGCCTCGTACTGTCATCGGAATTGATTGCATAGTATCTCACTCATTGCCAGAGCTTACGCTCTGGCCTTGTTCTTCTTAGTTCAAACGCTGGTGTAGCTCCTGAACAGAGTTTACAGAACTTCTGTCATCAGCCTCATTAGCTGTACAGTTTGCAAACGCTGCATTGAGCGTAGTGGTGTAGTTAGTCTTATGCTGAAGTGCACCACGACGTAACACCTTCGAATCTTCGATAGCCTGACGGCCTTCTGTGGTATTAACAATGTAGCTGTACTCACCATTCTTGATGCGGTCAAGAATGTGCGGACGACCTTCGAATACCTTGTTTACGCGACGTACTTCGATGCCGGCGTCTTCCAGAGCTTGTGCTGTACCTTTGGTTGCATCCAGCTCAAAGCCAATGGCTTTCATGGTCTTAGCCAACTCAACAACACGTGCCTTGTCACCATTGCGAACAGATAGTAGCGCGCGACCACCACGTGGTAAAGCGTTTGATGCACCTAATTGCGCTTTTGCGAAGGCTTCGGCGAAGTTTTCACCAACACCCATCACTTCACCCGTAGAACGCATCTCTGGGCCACGCATTGGGTCAACACCCTGGAACTTAGCAAATGGCAGTACCACTTCTTTTACGCTGTAGTAAGGTGGGATAACTTCTTTAGTTACACCCTGGCTTTCCAAAGACTGGCCAACCATACAACGTGCTGCCACTTTTGCCAGCGCAACACCGGTTGCTTTAGAAACAAACGGCACGGTACGCGCAGCACGCGGGTTCACTTCAATCAGGTAAACTTGACCGTCTTTGACTGCGAACTGAGTATTCATCAGACCAACCACGCCCAGCTCAAGTGCCATGTCACGCACTTGCTTGCGCATTACGTCCTGGATTTCCTGAGACAGAGAATGTGCTGGCAATGAACAAGCTGAGTCACCAGAGTGAACACCGGCTTGTTCAATGTGTTCCATGATACCACCAATGATGACGTTCTCACCGTCACAGATTGCATCAACGTCTACTTCAATGGCGTCATCCAGGAAGCGGTCCAGCAATACTGGTGCTTCGTTAGACACAGATACTGCTTCGGTCATATAGCGACGCAGGTCATCTTCGTCATACACGATTTCCATCGCACGACCACCCAGTACATAAGAAGGACGTACAACCAGTGGGAAGCCGATTTCCTGAGATTTCGCAATCGCTTCTTCCAGTGACGTGACCGTTGCGTTTTCAGGCTGAAGCAGGTCAAGACGCTCAACCAGCTGCTGGAAACGCTCACGGTCTTCCGCACGGTCGATTGCGTCTGGAGAAGTACCAATTACAGGTACACCATTCGCTTCAAGGTCACGGGCCAGTTTCAGTGGTGTTTGACCACCGTACTGAACAATCACCCCTTTTGGCTTTTCAACGCGCACGATTTCAAGCACATCTTCCAATGTGATTGGCTCGAAGAATAGACGATCTGACGTATCGTAGTCAGTTGAAACCGTTTCCGGGTTACAGTTAACCATGATGGTCTCGTAGCCATCTTCACGCATTGCCAGCGCAGCGTGTACACAACAGTAATCGAACTCGATGCCCTGACCGATACGGTTAGGACCACCACCAATTACCATGATTTTGTCTTTGTCAGACGGTGCCGCTTCACACTCTTCATCATAAGATGAGTACATGTAAGCCGTGTCTGAGCTGAATTCTGCTGCACAAGTATCAACGCGCTTATAAACCGGCAGGATATCCAGCTGGTGACGCTTCTTGCGAATTTCTTTTTCAGACACACCCGCAATCTCTGCGATGCGCGGATCTGAGAAACCTTTACGCTTCAGGCGACGCAGGAAGTCTTTGTTCAGACCGGCCATGCCCACTTCAGCGATGGTTGCTTCGTCTTTCAGAATGTCTTCAATCTGAACCAGGTACCAGCGGTCAACTTTGGTCAGCTCAAACACTTCTTCTACGCTCATACCGTGACGCATTGCATCGGCGATGTACCAGATACGCTCTGCGCCTGGCTCACGTAGTTCACGAATAATGGTTTCTTTCGCTTTCGGGTCGTCCAGTGCAACAATTGGGTTAAGACCTGTTGCGCCCACTTCCAGACCACGAAGTGCTTTTTGTAGTGATTCTTGCTGGTTACGACCAATGGCCATCACCTCACCCACTGACTTCATCTGTGTAGTCAGACGGTCGTTAGCGCCGGCGAACTTCTCGAAGTTAAAGCGTGGGATCTTAGTCACAACGTAATCGATTGACGGTTCGAATGACGCAGGGGTTGCACCGCCTGTGATGTCATTTTGTAGCTCGTCCAGGGTATAACCCACTGCCAGCTTAGCTGCAATCTTAGCGATCGGGAAACCGGTTGCTTTAGATGCCAGTGCTGATGAACGCGATACACGCGGGTTCATTTCAATGATAACCATACGGCCATCATCCGGGTTAACACCGAACTGAACGTTTGAACCACCAGTTTCTACGCCAATCTCACGCAGTACCGCCATCGAGGCGTTACGCATGATCTGATATTCTTTGTCAGTCAGCGTTTGTGCTGGTGCAACTGTGATTGAGTCACCGGTATGAACACCCATAGGGTCGAAGTTCTCGATAGAACACACAATGATGCAGTTGTCGTTTTTGTCACGCACCACTTCCATTTCGTATTCTTTCCAGCCCAGCAAGCTCTCGTCAATCAACAGCTCGTTGGTCGGAGACAAATCAAGACCACGGGTACAGATTTCGTCAAACTCTTCCATGTTGTAAGCAACACCACCACCGGTACCACCCATGGTGAAAGAAGGACGAATGATACACGGGAAGCCAATGCGCGACAGAACGTCGTGCGCTTCATCCATTGAGTGTGCAATCTCGGCGCGAGGACACTCAAGGCCAATGTTTTTCATCGCAACGTCGAAGCGCTCGCGGTTTTCTGCTTTATCGATGGCATCCGCAGTTGCACCGATCAGCTCAACACCGTGCTTAGCCAGTACACCATGCTTGTCCAGGTCAAGCGCACAGTTCAGCGCAGTCTGGCCACCCATAGTCGGTAGTACCGCATCTGGCTTTTCTTTTTCAATGATTTTCTCAACCACTTCCCAGTGAATTGGCTCGATGTAAGTCGCATCTGCCATTTCCGGGTCAGTCATGATGGTTGCCGGGTTTGAGTTAACCAGAATAACCCGGTAGCCCTCTTCTCTCAGCGCTTTACACGCCTGAGCACCAGAGTAGTCAAACTCACAGGCTTGGCCGATGACGATTGGGCCTGCGCCCAGGATCAGTATGCTGTTTAAGTCGGTACGTTTTGGCATTGTTACTCCGGTTCTAATTAGGCTTTACGTGCTTGCATTAATTCAATGAAGTGGTCGAACAGCGGTGCTGCATCGTGCGGACCCGGGCTTGCTTCAGGGTGACCCTGGAAGCTGAAAGCCGGCTTGTCAGTACGATGGATACCCTGCAAGGTACCGTCGAACAACGATTTATGCGTTGCACGCAGGTTATCTGGCAAAGTGGCCTCGTCCGCTGCGAAACCATGGTTCTGTGCTGTGATCATTACCACGTCACGCTCCAGGTCTTTCACCGGGTGGTTACCGCCATGGTGACCGAATTTCATTTTCACCGTCTGCGCACCAGAAGCCAGTGCCAGTAACTGATGGCCCAAACAAATGCCAAAGATAGGCGTATCAGTTTCTAAGAAGGCTTTAATCGCATCGATTGCATAAGTACATGGCTCAGGGTCACCAGGGCCATTAGACAGGAAAATACCGTCTGGATTCATCGCCAGCACTTCTGCAGCGGAGGTTTCTGCAGGTACTACTGTCAGTTTACAGCCACGGTCAACCAACATACGAAGAATGTTCTTTTTCACACCAAAATCATACGCTACAACATGAAATTTTTCTTCCTCAGAACTCAGAGTCTGGAAGCCCTGACCTAAAGTCCAGCTCCCTTCACGCCACTCATAAGTCTGTTCTGTTGTAACGACTTTCGCTAAATCCATCCCTTTAAGGCCTGGGAACGCTTTTGCCGCTTCCAGTGCCTGCTGCTCATCAATCTCATCGCCCGCGATGATGCAGCCATTTTGAGCGCCCTTATCACGCAGGATACGCGTCAGCTTACGCGTATCTATATCGGCAATCCCAAGGATATTGCGTGCTTTTAAGTAGTCACTTAACGATTGCTCGTTACGGAAATTACTTGCAAGCAATGGCAAATCCCGAATTACCAGACCCTTAGCCCAGATTTTATCGGCTTCTTCATCCTCACTATTTGTACCGGTATTCCCGATGTGCGGATAAGTCAGCGTCACAATCTGTTCTGCATAAGAAGGATCCGTCAAAATTTCTTGATATCCCGTCATAGACGTATTGAATACTACCTCACCAACGGACAAGCCGTCAGCGCCGATGGCAGTACCGCGAAACACAGTGCCGTCTTCAAGGACTAAGAGAGCGGATTTAGTCAAGTTAACCTCCTAGATAGTAAAAAACGGGAGCAAGCCAGCGCTTATCTTCCCGTCTACAAAGCGCTTGGTAACACGCAGTTATTAAAATTTTGGCAAATTCGTTATAGTCTACAGCACATTCTTAGATTCGTCTAATAATTCACGTAAAAAATAAAAAAATAAGGTTTTTAGCGACTTTTTATAACGAACACGCTAAAATAGTAAGCTTACTTCTTCAATCCAAGCACATCTTGCATGGAATAAAGTCCGTTTGGCTTATCTTTTAACCACTGTGCAGCCCTTACAGCACCTGATGCGAAGGTTAATCTTGATGTTGCTTTGTGTGTTAATTCCAGCCTTTCTCCCATGGTGGCAAAATAAGCTGTGTGTTCACCAACTATATCGCCAGCTCTGAGCACTGAATAGCCAATTTCTTGTTGACTTTTCGCCTCATGTACCTGAGTTCGGTCATAGCGTGCAACCTGCTCATGATCCCAGCCTTTTGCCTCTGCAATGGCTTCACCAATCGCCAGTGCAGTGCCCGACGGCGCGTCTACTTTGTTACGGTGGTGGGCTTCAAAAATTTCGATGTCCATTTCATCTGCAAGCTTTGCCGCGGCGGTCTGTACCAGGTCCAGCATCAGGGTTACACCCACACTAAAATTACGTGCAAAGACGATAGGAATAGACTGTGAGGCGGATTCCAGTTCCTGCATTTGCTGCGCGTTCAGGCCGGTTGTGCCAATCACCATTGGTATGTTGTTCGCGACAGCTTGTTGTAGGTGGCCGAGCATGCCCTCTGGTAGTGTAAAGTCGATCAGTACGTCCAGCTCATCACCCAGTTGTTGCTCAGTGCTAAAAGTTGACCCGGCTGGCGCTTGCGGCTGTAAATTAGCAATGGGCTGAGCCAAATGTGGCGATGATGCTCTGACAAACGCGCCACCTAACTGGCAATGTTGAGACTGTTGGACTGCTTCAATCAGCGCCAGACCCATGCGGCCATTGGCGCCAAAAATACCGATTTTCGTCATATTGCGGTTTTCCTTTGTATTAGATTTTCCACCCTGTTCAGTGGTACGGAAACGTATTTTCCCGATTTTCAGCGCAAGAGAGATAAGCCCAGTCACCCAGCTTTTTAGTTGGATGATTGATTTTGTGGCCTAGAGTTTACCCGATCTCTGTGTCATAGTCAGTTGACAATAATACTAATCTATCCCGTCATGGACAGCTGTGAAGCAGGCCTGGTTAATACTTCGAGTAAGACTGGCTTTACCAAAAAGGCGTTTCAACCGCTGTAAATCATGTCGATATGCTCAGCGCACACGCCGTTACCGGGAAGATAAACATAATAACGAAACACCATGGACTTTGGACGTCTAACCATATAAACTTCCGCCCTCGCCGATTTCAATTATTGCGGGCGACGTAGTTTAAATGCAGCTAATAATGGATCCGTTGGCTGTGGTTAGTTTTTGGGGAGTGCTATGCAGCCAAACTTAAATCACACACAAGCAAAGCTTTCTTTGCTACCTCTTTTAACCTTTGTTGGCCTATTCCTGGGCGCGGGTCTGTACCTGCAATCACAGGGGGTCGATTATGCTTTCTATCAGTTACCTGCACCGGTAGCCATTTTACCTGCCATAGTGATCGCGTTTTGGATCAACAAAGGTACCATCAACCAGAGCGTTGAAACCTTTATCAAAGGTGCCGGGCACAGCAATATCATCACCATGTGTTTAATCTACTTGCTTGCCGGCGCCTTTTCGTCGGTGGCCAGTGCCACAGGTGGCGTTGACGCAGTGGTCAATGCCGGTTTATCGCTGATCCCACCCAGTCTGCTATTACCCGGACTGTTTTTAATCGCTGCCGTGGTTTCAACCGCCATGGGAACGTCCATGGGTACCATAGGCGCCATCGGCCCCATTGCTTACGCAGTCTCCGTCAAAACCGGGATCGATCCGGCTCTGATGGCCGGTACCATAGTCTCAGGCGCGATGTTTGGAGATAACTTATCGATTATTTCTGACACCACCATAGCGGCAACCCGTACTCAGGGCTGTGAAATGAAAGACAAATTCAGGGAAAACCTGAAAATTGCTCTGCCCGCTGCTGCACTCACCGTTGCCTTATTGGTGTTCCTGACACCTGAGCCACAAGCCGTTGAAACCAAACCTTTTGACTGGCTGCTGGTGTTACCTTATGCGTTTATTCTGGTGCTGGCTGTGGTGGGTATTAACGTTTTTGTGGTGCTCTTTAGTGGCATTATTTTCGCCGCCCTGATGGGATTCACTGGTGATTACCAGGGGGCAGCCTTTGTCAAAGACGTGTACAAAGGCTTCAGTGACATGCAAGAGATTTTCCTGCTCTCTATGTTCATTGGTGGTTTGTCTGAATTTATTCGTGTTAATGGTGGACTGGATTATCTGGCACATAAGATCCAGGCAATCACTGCGCTCATCGCCAAATGGCACAGAAAAGTGGCAGATCAACTGGGCATTGCAGCGCTCGTATTGACCAGCAATCTGTGTATTGCGAACAACACTGTCAGTATCATTGTTGCTGGGCCCGTTGCTAAAAAGCTGGCCGATGATGGAAAGATCTCAGGCAAACGTTCAGCCAGCCTGCTGGATATTTTTGCCTGTGTGATGCAAGGCTCCCTCCCTTATGGCGCACAAGCGCTGTTACTGGGTGCAACCTTTAAGATCAGCCCCTGGGAAGTGTCTACCTCGTCTTTTTATTGCTTTATTCTGGCATTTACAGCGGTCGCTGTGATTTGTATTCGTCGTCATAAAGACTAACACTTCAATGGCATCCAAGCGGATGCCATTAATTCCCCGCATTAATAAAATATAAGTTTTTTATTCCTTTTCTGTAGTATTTTGCGTATATAATTCAGCTGTTTATAACCCCACAAACATGAGAAACAATGAAAACACCTATTTTTACTGCGCTCACACTGGGATTTACGCTCACAACAACATCGGTCACTGCCGCGGACTGGAGTAACACGCAATTACACATTAACCATGGCGAGTTCAAAAACCCGTTTAGTCAGCAAAAAGCAAATCAGACAATCTACTCCCTGCAACATGCCTCGGGCTACCGCTACGGCGATAACTTTTTCTTTATCGATTACAGTACAGATGACCTGGATGATGGTCATCAGGATGGCGACTTTTACGGCGAATGGTATTCGACTTTTAGCCTGGGGAAACTGGCGGGCCTGAAGTTTAATGACTCACCATTACAAGACGTTGGCATTGTGATGGGCTTTAACGCCGCCGGTGATGCCAAAGTCATGAAATACCTGCCAGGCGTAAAGCTGTCCTGGAACCTCGAAGGGTTTAATTTCTTCGCGACCACTTTAACTGCCTACATCGATGACAGCCGCGGTGTTAAAGCCGGTGGCGCACCGAAAGAAACCAGCAGTTACATACTGGATGTAGCCTGGAGCTATCCATTCTCTTTGGGCGACCACAAGTTTGAATTCACCGGTCACGTTGAATACCTCACGGGCCGTGATAATGAAGTCGGTGGTGACGTGAAGAACTGGCTACTGGCACAACCTATTTTACGCTGGGATCTGGGTCACGCGCTGGAGATGCCTGAAAACCAGCTCATGCTCGGTCTCGAATGGCAATACTGGCAAAATAAACTGGGCACTGACACCGACGAATCAGTCCCTCAGATCCACCTTGCCTGGACGTTTTAAGCCACACTGTTTGACCGGGCCCTCTGTTCAGGCCCGGCTACCTCATTTCACTTTTTAAATACGTCTTCTGAATATTTCTGAATAAAAAGCGGACAAAGATCATTGCCAATGAACATACCATACAGTATGGTATGTTCATTCAATCTCATAAGGAGTTGTTTTATGTTCAGTCATATCACTAGCCTGACCCCAGAGCCCGATCGCCTTCAGGCAAAAGCAGGCCCACACCATTTCCGTGATGCATTACAAATTGCGCTCGACACCCCCTCCCTGACCCCCAGTCAGCTGCAATACCGGATCTTTAATACCATGCCTGGTTGGGTCACACAGCTAATGCAACTCAGAAACAAGCTGGTCGCGGTATTTGGCTTTTCCACCGGACAAGAGACCATGACACCCGCCAGTGATGAGCTCGCAGTAGGCGATCAGGCAGGTTTTCTGAACGTGTGTGAAAAACATCCAGAGGAGATCATCAGTTACTCGGAAGACCGCCATATGGTTTTTTATCTCAGTGTAAAAAAACAGCAAAGCTCCGTGATTGTATCCACCTTGGTCAACCCAAAAACCCTTACGGGGCGCATTTACCTCAATGCCATCTTGCCCTTTCATTATGTCGTGGCTCGCAGTGTTATACAGGGCGCAAAGAAGGCGGGCCGATTATGAGTGATGCAAAACAAGGCTGGCTGGCATTTGCCTTAAAAACGCTGATCAGCAGTGGCCCAGATGCCCTGACAATAGACCGACTATGCGCCCGTAAAAAAGTGACCAAAGGCTCTTTTTATCATCACTTTAAAAATCGCCAGGCATTCATAGACGCACTCATGACGTACTGGTATGAACAGGCTACAACACGTCTGATCGCCATTGCCGATACGCAGCCCTGTCCGCTGACCAGACTGGAACGCCTTGATGAGGCCATCGCAGCCACAGACATTGAAGCCGAATTGCATATTCGCGCCTGGGCACTGAAAGATGCCAGCATACAGCACCATTTATGTACCATAGACACGCAGCGCCAGTACTATCTTAAAACCTGCTACCTCGAATTAGGCCTGGATCAAACGCACGCAGAACACCTGGCAACAACCAGCTATGCCAGCTTTCTCGGGCTCCAGCAGCTCTACCCTCGCCTGTCCGTTCAGGACTGTCTGGCACTGAGTTCACAACAGGCAAAAACGCAACTGAAGGAACTATTATGAAATCCCCCTATTTCATGAGTTATGGCCTGATTGCCATCGGCTTGCTACATAACCTGGTTGGTTTATTGATGGGCTGGGAGGTGCTTACCGCAATGCATCAGGATGGCTGGTTTGCCAGTACAGTGAAACAAAACATGATGTTATTCGATCGCGAAGCCATCGTTTGGTTTTTGGTCTGCGGATCCTTATTTATTCTATTGGGTTTTGTCCTGCAACACATGCAGAAACACGATGTGCCTTTGCCTGGGCTGCTTTGCCCGGCTTTATTCACCCTCGGCCTGATAATCGTGATCATTATGCCACTCTCAGGTGGTTACCTTCTCATTCTCCTGGCGTTAGTGCCATCAATAGCACGTCTAAGGTACCGCAAGTCATCGCATTTATAGTTACTTTTTTCCTAAAGGTGTCACTATCCCTGCCGATACAAAATAAGATAAAAGTATTATTCGGTGTATATTTCGCGCATGAATGACCCAAGGAACGTGCAATGACATTTATCATCCATCAGGCCACCACTGATATTTCCGCATTTAAAACTAAGCCACCAGCGCCTGCAAAAGAGCCAGCCGGAGAAAAGACCAGCGAAGAGCAGGCAGCTGCCGCGGCTACTGACACAGCTGAGAAAGCTCAGGGTATCACCTTGTCCAATGAAGACAAGCATGTGTTGTCCGGGGAAAAAGCCAAAGAAGATGAAGAAAAATATGAGGATGTGCCGGCTTACATTCAACGTATGCTCGAGCGCCTGGAGGAGATTAAAGAAGAAATAACGTTACTTAAAGAGGAGCTGATGGAATTGCAAGCTGAACGTACGCCCGATGAGGCAACACAGCAGCTCACTGAAATGAAAAGCCAGTATCTGATGCAGTTACAGGAGCAATATTTCGACATCATCAAGAACATTCAGGAGGCGCTGAAAAAAGAAGGGATCACGGACCCCGGGATCATTATTCGCGCCATAACCTGACATTTACAGCCTGGTTCAGCCTATCCAGGCAGACAACCCTATGCCAAATATGCCGAACAGACTGATATAACAAACGCCAAAAGAGACACTGCGCATCAGTTTCTTTCCGAGGTAGTAACAAGCCATATGGCCGACTCTGGAGGCTAAGTACACCACAGCCAGTCCGTTTAGCCAACTGGGATTGGCCCCTGAAAACATCGCAAACATCACCACCAATATCAGGATCCCCACAGTCTCATTACTGTTAGCGAACACACGATTACAGCGAAACAAAAGATCATTCGGATCCTGCGTCACCGCCACACCCGGCGGATGCTTTTGTTTAATTGCCATAACGTCTACAATCGCCAATTGAACTAAGAATAAAGCGCCTGATAATCCAAGTACTAAAATACTCAACTGGTATGGGGCCAAAAGGTCTGTCATGCTGACTTCCTTGCTGTATAAAATTTAGGTGCAAACACAGTGACCTATTTTGTCCAGGTGTGTCAATCACTGTACGATTAAATCTCTAAGTAAAATAAGATGACCTGGCCTAACCCAATCGCGACCTTGACTATGTCCTGTCTGCCGGAAAGACCATTTCAAACAGACAACCCTTATCAGGCGCAGATATACACTTAATTTCGCCGTTCAGTACAAAAGTCACTAAATTAAACACCATATAAAGGCCCAGCCCTACATTGCCCTGGTGTCGGGTGGTAGTGTGAAACGGTTCGAAAATGTGCGCCAGTGTGTCGTCTGCGATGCCTTTGCCTGCATCTTTAAAACTCAGTTTAATCTGCCCTTCATCGTACGATAATGTGATCCACACGTCCCCGTGAGATGAATCAAACCCATGCTGTATCGCATTCATTAGTAAATCTTCTAACACGCGCTCCAGCGCCTGCTTATTAAAACGCACGGAAACAGACGCGGGACAGTCAACATTGAAACTGACTGATTTGCTAACATGGCACGCAACAAATGCATCAAGGAATGCCTTTAACTCAGCACGATCTTGATTGCTGGTGTATTCGTGGGCAGATGCCTGCTTAAATCGCTTCACCAATTGTGCCGCCCGCGTTGTGTTACTCTCTATCAGCTGTGCACTGGATTCGGACACATCAATAAACGCCTGCGTATCACTTAAGGTCAGTTTGCTTTGCGCCAGTTTGTCCTTAAATCCATACAACGCCTGGGTCAGCACCGAGCAGGCTGTAACCGTGGTGCCCAAAGGCGTATTGAGCTCGTGAGAAACACCACTGATCAGACGCCCAAGCGAGGCCATTTTTTGTGCTTCTACCAGCGTCGACTGCGTTCTGGTCAGCGTATCCAGTGTGTTGGCCAGCTCATCCCGGGATTGCTTTAAACGTTCGGTTCGCTCCTCAACACGCTCTTCAAGGGATTTATTCAGTTCAGCCAAAGCGATCTCCGTTCGCTTAAGTGCTGAGATATCCTTGATTGTACCGCATGCCCTGACGGCCGTACCGCTTTCATGCCGGGTCGTCACTTTCCCCCGATCTAAAACCCAAAGCCAGCCCCCCTGAGTCGTTTTGACCCGGTAGCTCACTTCATAGAAGTCTGTTTCCCCCTCCAGGTGCTTATTAAACGCTTGTTCTAATTCGGGGTAATCTTCAGGGTGTACAGATGCTTTTATGACACTGAGATCTGAGCCAATCTCGGCAGCAGGTAATTGCAAATTACTCTGTTGGTTGTCTCGTGTAATCACGCCTTCTGCCAAATCCCAATCCCATAGCTCATCGCCACTTCCCCATAGAGCCAGACTGAGTCGCTCTTTAGCACTACTCACCTGCTTTAGCGCCAGCTGCTCGATTTTTAGCTGTTTATTCTTGCTGTACCAAAAATACAAGAAAAACACTGTGCCAAATACCAGTACCAAGGCAATAAGAACGACCCCCTTTTGAAATGCCTGCTTTTCTATCTGTAAGTCTTTAATACGATTTTCTTGCACCAGTTCAGCAATTTCACGTTCCTTTTCTTCTACATCGAACTCGACACTTAATGCGCTGAGCCGATACTGGTTATTCCTGTTTTCCCATTCGCTTTGATAAAATAAATAGGCATTCAGGTAGTGAACTGCCTGCACAGGCTGCCCGGCCTGCTCGTAGACTTGCGCAAGTTCGCGCTGATATTGCATGACAAGGGCATCTCTTTGATGCTCAGTGGCTATCTCAATGGCTCTGAGATACTCATCGATTGCTTGCTGGGTCGCTCCCCGCTTTAACGACAATTGTGCGAACGCCTGATAAATCTCAGCAATGCGATCTTCCCAGGGGGAGCCCAGATACAATGGCAAGCTTTTATTAAGATACGCTTCGGCTTTTTTCAGCTCACCGGTGGCTATATACAAACGCCCCAGATCCAGATAGGTTGAAATGTTCGTGTCAAAGCGGTTAATCGCTTGTTTCAGGTTCAAGGCTTCCATCAAACTGTTTTCAGCGCTGCCATAGTCCCCCACTAACCGATACACAGAGCCCAGGCGATTATAGGTGTGGATCATACCCATTTTATAGTCCAGCACTTTCCTGTACTCCAGGGATTTAAGGTACGTCTCAATGGCACTGTTATAATCACCAATCTCTTCAAGATAGGTACCCATATTGCTGTAATAAATTCCCAGCTTTCTGTCATCCTTGAGCTGTAACGCTATCTGGATAGCTTTGTTCTGGTGAAACAGCACTTTTTCGTAAAGGTTCATCCTTCTGTAAAGAGAGGCCAAACTTTGGTGTATCGAAGATACCCGGTAGTTATCCTGTAATTTGCGATATAAATTCAGGCTATGAAGAAAGTCAGCTAAGGCGTCATCGAAGCGCATCAGCCGAATATTGAGTGCACCTGACAACTGGCGGGCTCGAGCAAGGTACCTGTCATGGCCAATCTTCGTTGCTACCTGCATAGCGGTGACAAGATCAGCTTCAGCAATATCAACATTTTGCTGTCGCGTAGCAATATCCGCAGAGACCAGTTTAGCCAATATCTGATTAGCCTCGATCCGGCTTTGTATTGCCAGTATATTCGCGCGCTCAGCCAACCTTTTAGCCTGGCTAAGTTCTCGTTTCGATATGTGGGCACGGGCCAGGTGACTCAACAATCGGGCACTCTGGTCATCATTGGGGTTGTCCGCCAGCAACGAGAGCCCTGCCTGGCCATAAGCAAGTGATTCGGCAGTACGAAAATGAAAGTGTTGCGCAACATAAGCTATGATTGCTTCTACTTTTTCACTTCCTTCTGCACTTTCTATCTTTTCTGCCATCAGCTCGGCGGATAAAGACGTTTGAGCGACAGAGGCCACACTGAATGTCAGGCACAAAACAAAGCACACCAGATATTTCAAATCAGCGGTGTTTTCGGACATATAACCACCCGTTTCCCTTACTTCAGATGTTAAGAAGGCGCATCTCTGTTATTGAATATGTTAGTATAATTCAAAGGTGTTGTTTTGCCGCCCTAGTCCGTTTCTCCAGTCCATCAATATTTTATGAGGCACCAACCCCCTTACACGACACAGTTCATCAAGAAAAACCACCGAAACTGAGCTATAACTTATACTAGCAAGTAGTCACCTTTACCTGGCAAAGTTGTGTGGAATAATGCGAATTTAACAACCTTTTTGTTTTGCTTTTTTGTTAGTGCTCCGAGCTTTGCGATGTGTAACTTAATGCGCATGGGCGGTAGCCCGGATGCCCCGCCAATAAGCTACGCTATTCATGAAGACAAGTTGCGTGGCATCGGATTTGATTTTGTACGCCAAGTTTTACCTGCACACACGCAAATTGAAGTCACTAAACCTATGCCCTGGCTGAGGGCAATACAATGGGCCAGAGACGGCCACATAGATATGCTGGTTGGGCTGCAAAGTACAGACTATCCGCGCGAGTGGTTTACCTACCTTGAACCTGCCTTAACCACCTCAGCCCACAGTGTGTTCTATCGACGCGAGGAAATATCACTCACTAGCATGACAGAGCTTATCCCCCTCAGAGGCGCTACCTTGCGCGGCGAAAAATCAGCGGCTCAAAGTCACACAGGCTTTGACCTGACTCAGCTTACCCTCACTACCGCTGACAGCGTTGAGAAAGCGCTGAAAATGTTATCCATGAGGCGCATAGACTACTTTATTGCACCTCAGTGGCAGGCCATCAGTAGCTGGCTAAACCTGTATAACGCGCAAGCTCTGCCACTAGCTATGCTCCCGGAGCCCGTGCATATCAATCCTGTTTACTTAGTGCTGTCTAACCAAAGTGCCTGCCTGCCGTATAAATCAGAGCTGGAAGCTGCAATCATAAAAGCACAGAAAGAGGGCCTGATGGAAGCTTTGCTGGAACAAAGCTTCCTGTACTCAAACGTGGTTGATCAGTTTCATGATCTTTTACGTTAAAAAGACGCGATGACCCTGACACTGTCATCCGCACTGCCACTGGTGACATAACCGATAATACTGGCATCTCCTTTCACCATATCCAGTACTTCCTGATCATTGGCCAGCTTTTTTGGCGGTTGTCCTTTACCAGTAAACAGGAGCTTAGACCAGTATGCTTTTAACTGGCTGGCACTGCGACCGATCACTTTGCTGTAGAACTCTTCACTGGCAGCACTTGTATCAGACTGACTGACTGGCACGGCTTTACCCGCACCATTAAAGGTTTTTAACTTACCCAGGAATATTTGCTCTATCTGATTCTTGTCCAACGCAGCTGTATTTGAGGGATGGACAACGACATCAACAGCCCAGCATGAAGAAGATAGGCCAATCAAGCCCGTAAATATAATCGCTTTCATTACTTTCCCCTCAAAAGACCAAATCGACGCCCGCGGTCCAAATCGAATAGTCACCGACTGAAGGCCGGGAGTCTTCACCGCTTACATACTGGAACTTCAACGCTGCATTAGGATGAAAATCATATCTGACAGACAGACCGACACCATCAAACTCTCGCATTGCCAGGTTATTTCGAATCGCAACCCCGGTCGCTCTCAAAGTTGGCTGGTCTACGCCATTGAGGAAATCCAAGTCTTTGTTATCTTGCAAAAATCTCTCGTGATGTACTGTAACGATGACATCATCGACTACACGGTAACCAATTGCGGTGTACCAGACCTGATTAAATCCATCACTCGAGTCTTCAACGCCGTAATCGGCATATTCCACATCCAGAATGACGCGGTCGTAATCGATATGAAAGCCCGTGTAACCATATAGGCCATTTTTGCCATCCCAAACCACGGCATCTCTGAACGCCTGAACCTGTTGCTCTGTTGCCCCCTGGGACTTAGCCAGTTCGATTGCCCCCTGAGCGCCTCCAAGGATCGCATTGGTGTCGACCGTACCGCCTTCTATTTCGACTATGAAAAAGCCACCGTACACGGTCCACCAGTCTTTAGATAATTCGAGCCTGACAGACAACTCATCTTTGAAGCCAAAAGATTCGTCCTGCTGAGTTGCGGCCAGAAAGGTCGTACCGCGCCAGCTGCCATAAAGTACTTTGGTCGACAATGCATAATCGCCAAAGATAAAGTTGCTGTCTAAAGACACCCCTTCAATTGTGGTGAAATCAAATCCAATGTAGACCGCTTTGGGCAAACGACCAAAGTTGTGTGTATAGCCAACATTTTGGTACTCAGATTGGTAAAAGCTGGGATTGGCAAAGCGTCCCATACTGATAGTATGCTGTGGGTTAATTTCGTAACTGACATACGCCCACCTCGCTTCTGCGTCAAAATCACCTTTACCTTCAGCGAGCAGCTGAACAGTCGCGCTGAGGCCACCGCCCAGATCCGCTCGTGCCTGAAGCGCAAACAGAGATTCGTCAGAAAAAGAGATATCGCCGTCTCCCTCAAGTGTCTCAAATGGTGACGTACCCCCATCACTATCGGCGGCAGTCGCCCTGAGAGAAGCAAAGCCATTAAATACGACGTCGGCGCAGCTGGCGAAACTGCTCGTCACCAAAGCGCCTCCAATTACCCACTTCAAAGCATAATTACAGTTCATAGTTAGTCCTACCCGTTAGTCTTTCAGTGCGCGCAGAGTTACATAACGCCTTTTAACCGTAGCGCAACTTAATCCTTTTGCTAGCAAGGATATTTTAATTTCCTGATGCAGGTAATATCGGCTCTGATCAGCCTCTCATGCTTTCGTCAACAGGACGACGTACAGGTTAACCAGAACCTGTTCTCACAACATCCATTCGCCTGAGCGTCTCTTAACAGCAACGAATACTGAGCTAAGTGGATTTAAAATAGGGTAAAATCCATTATATTTCTGACAGTTAAAGACATATAACCGCTTGCTCCTGAGATCACATTGCACTGCTAAAAAGTCACGAGGCTTGGGCAAGGTGTGTAAATTACAGTGCCGTGCACACAGACCTATACAAGCCTCTGACAATGTAAGAAAGGCTAAGTCATCCCTTTTTTATTTAATTTTTACAAACAATTGGCAAATTGGGCGTTTATGGCTAAGACTTGTTACTGTGTTGGACTAGCATCGCGCCTGTGCAGGTACAGGCAGTCATTCAGTTGATAGTTTGGTGTTTTAATACTGGGGAACTCGGTTATGCATTGGTTTAAAAACCTACCACTGTTTTACAAAATAAGCTTGATTGTTGCTCTGTCTGTCTCCGTGTTCACTGCTAACCTGCTCATTAATTTCTTTGCCTTCCAGAACACTCAAAAAGAGCTCGTACTGCTGGAACGGCAAATTTACAAAACTGTTCAACTGTCCACAATTAACAGTGTTCTCATCCGTCGGGCAGATGAGTTGTTCAGTCAGGCGGTCTCGTTTGCCGATAACGACGTCATGAATCAAGCCTTGCAGACTGTGCAAGATCTGAAAGCCAACCTCGATGAACTACGTGTATTAGATGTTGAGAACAGTACATTGATTAAAAACCAGCTTGAAGTCATTGCCGAATACAAAACACTGTCTGAACGGCTCGCACAAGGTATGATCAATGACACCATTGACTTCAGTACACTTCCCACGCTTGCAAAACAAAAATCAGACCTGTTTGAAAAAGCAGAAAACGGCCTTACAGCCTACCAAAAAAGTGTCGACGAGTTGTTTCAAAGTACCATCAGAAAAGCATATGAAAGCGGTAATGACGGTTTGTGGCTATCAATCCAGTCAGGCGTGGTTCTGACGATTCTGCTGGTGATAGTGGCACTGTCCGTTGCTCGCAATATCAGCTTCACTGCCAATGAATTACGGAGCTCGTTAAGTGAACTGGCAGACGGGCATGGTGACTTAAATCAGCGTATTGAAGTACTGGGTGACGATGAACTAGGCCGCACAGCGCTCAACTTCAACAAATTTATGGATACGCTCACCACTGCTATCAATGGGGTTATGTCCGTTTCACAACCACTCCTTGATACCTCAGAAAAGCTGGTACACAGCACCGAAAAAGTAAGAAGAGTAACAGATCAGCAATCGGCGCAGGCAGCACAAACACAACAGTCGATTAATGAACTTATTCAGTCCATCGACAGCATTAGCGACTCTGCATCTGCGGCAAACACCGCAGCGCATGAAACCGAGCAAGAAGCACACAATGGCCTTTCAGCGGTAACCGATACCATAGCTAATTCGAAAGAGCTAAACCAACAGATTGGCGAAGCGGCCGAAGCGGTCAATGATCTCGCTAAAGGCACCGGCAATGTCTCATCTATTCTAGATGTGATCAGTTCAATCGCAGAGCAAACCAACCTACTTGCGCTCAATGCAGCCATCGAGGCTGCCCGGGCAGGTGAACAAGGCCGGGGCTTTGCGGTGGTTGCCGATGAAGTACGTACGCTGGCCTCGCGCACAGGGGATGCGACGACAGAAATACGCACAATGCTCGACTCACTGCAAAATGCCGCTGAGCGCAGCGTTAAAATGATGAGCCAGGCCGATGAACAGGCAAGCAGTAACGAATCCAGAGCGCTAAAAGCCGGTCAGGCATTAGAAGAGATCCAAAGTAAAATCGCCAATATTACGCTAATGAACAACCAAATTGCGTCTGCAACAGAGCAACAGAGCTCTGTTGCAGCCCAGGTTGCCGATACGATTGAAAAGATGAATGAAGGACAGAAACAAGTTAACGCGTCCTTCACCGACCTGGATGATGTTTCTCACAGACTGCACCAGGCTTCTGATCGGTTAGTCTCAGCGACCAGTCAGTTCAAACTCTAGATTTGGTGTGCCAAATTGTGTCTTTTCCGGGCTCTGTGGCCCGGTCGGAGACATGTGTCCAAAGCTTCTTACCTCCTCCTCACAAATCCCACAAAACTGCTCACAATTTATGCAAAAAACCTTTCTTTTTTGCATATATAACTATACTTAGCAGTGCCAACAACACGAGTTTAGCGGAGCTATCCATGAAACTAAAATATACTCTCTTGGTCACAGCGTTAGCATCAACGACACTTCATGCCGAGGTCAACATATCTGGGTTCGCCAGTATGACAGGTGGCCAGGTGTTAAGTGGTTCGGGTGTCCCTCAGTTCGGTCTGGAACCTACTTTTCTGGCTGACTATCCCATCGTGAGCGCTTATAAAGAAGACTTATCCTTTTCGCCTGAATCCCTGATTGGTTTACAGATCAGCAGCGACCTGGGTGAAGGCCTTAGCGTCACAGGTCAGATTGTCGCCAGGGGTGCCAATGATTACGATGCAGAATTTGAATGGGCCTATGCCTCATACGAGATAAACGACAACTGGACATTTCAGGTCGGTAAAAAGCGTTTACCTTTGTTTTATTACTCTGATTTTTATGATGTAGGGTACGCGTATGTGTGGATGCGGGCCCCTGCCGACAACTATACCTGGCAGATATTTAATTATGAAGGTGCCAATCTGCTGTACAGCGGTGCAATCGGAGATTGGGGCATTTCTGCCAACGTATACACAGGCCGTGAAGACGACACGGAAAATAAACTCTTGTCTGAATTCTTCTTCCAAACCCCTACCCGGGAGATTTGGGAAGATATTCTGGGCGGTGTGGTACAGCTCAGCTATGACTGGCTTGAGTTGCGCGTCACCCACATGCGCTATACCAACAAGCGTTTTCGCAATGGTGAGCCTGAGCTTTGGAATGGTAAAGACAGCCGGGATGGCAAATTTTATGGTCTCGCCGCCAATGCAGATTTTGGCAATGTCTTTATCTTATCTGAGTTTAACCGGCTGGACCTCGATGGAGACTTAGATACTTACATGATCAGTGCTGGCTACCGATTCGACACCATCACCCCATACATTATGTATTCCAACTTTGAACAAAAAGATGGAGACGATCCGGAGAAACATGATACTCGTGCCGTCGGGGTTAGATGGGACTTCCATCCTTCCGCAGCCTTCAAAGTACAATACGACAAAGTCGAAGATGATTCGACTGCACTGGCAGTAGCAGGCGACAGTGAATCACTCACTTTTGGTATTGATTTGGTTTTTTAGGGGAAATGACATGAGAAATTTAATATACGCAGTGCTATTGTCGTCGGCTTTTAACGCTTATGCTGGCGTATCCGTGATTGTTCACCCCAGCAACGGCAGTAGCTTTGATACCTCAACAATCAACCGTATTTTTACTGGCAAAGAGAAATCTTTTTCCAATGGGAATAAAGCGATCCCGGTGTCACAAGAGCCGGGTAACCCAATCACCGATGAGTTTAACAGCAAAGCACTCAATAAGTCTTCAGCTCAGCTCAAGGCATATTGGTCTAAACTCATCTTTACCGGTAAGGGCACACCACCTAAGGAAGTTTCTAATGACGCGGAAGTCATCAAAATGGTCTCCGCAAATCCGGATACAATTGGCTTTGTCTCTTCCGATTCGGTCACTGATGCCGTGAAAGTGGTGCAGCAGTTTTAGCAGCCCTGAGCGTACTTTTTTATCAGTCTTAAGCCGGTTTATCTGAACCGGCTTTCACGTGGCAGCGCTTGTATTAAACAGCACTGAATTGTTCCTACCTTATTCGTCCAGAACCTGAAAGGTTATCTCTTGTGTCTCTAACGAGAAGACTTTCCCGTTATCCAATTCTATCCTGATATAAAAAGTCATGTTTACAGGATACTCAGGTCCTGTATTTAACACCAGATTGCGTGTAAAGCCTGCGTTCAACGCCTCTCCATCGCGACCGTATTGCAAAAACTCATCCACTGTGAAAAACGTTTTTGTGTCGTTATGATAAGAATAATATCTGTTGAGCGAATCATCATAAGTCACCGAAAATAATGCATTCAGATTGCTCCCGGAGGGGTATTGCTGACTAAAATCCACTGCTGAAGTGATATCCAATGATACAATACTTTCTTCTGTCTGAGGGGGGATCGGCGACAAAGCATAGGCTTTAGAGATCAACTGAAAAGGTATAAATGTGCCAAACCCGGACGCCAATTTGACCGACTCTGTTTGTGTATCGAGGCCAAATACGATATCCCGATAAGTGACAGGTTCATTCACCTTATAAGGTGTATCTCGATTGTACTCAGGATCGTCTGCATCTTGCTCAGCCAGTCGATTATAGATGCTCACTTCAAATCCCTGAGTGACTATCTTAGTGCTTTTTTCACTCGGTTTCGGTGGCGTTACAGGCCCTGTTATACCTGACGTGGTCTCTCTGTTGCCAGACCCGCAACCAACCAGAATACCCGATAATATGAATGCTATGAATGTGTGTTTCTTCATTATTTTTCCTTAAACAAGCTCTGCGCGGCATTCTATCTGGGTGTATGATAGTGTCCAACCAGTTGCGTGTTATTTAATGTTACCGTATGTCTCATTACGCAACGGGTAAAATGGGCCTGATACGAAAGCAGTTCAGGCCCTGTGTTGATTACTTGCACTCCCCAATTACTTTCCACACTGCCCAGCGGCTTGAGTAATCAGCCGGAACTTGATTACGTGTCCACCATTTTGCCTGGTACAGTTTGCCGTTATGGCTCACCTGATCGCCAGCAGTATATACAGTGCCAGCAGACCAGGCACCAGTCCGGCAGCCTGGTGCCTTCGCTTTGATGCCAATTTGGTGTGTGGCTGAACGTGTTTGCAAACCGCTCTTATCGCTGGCCACGGCATACAGCTCGTAGGTCCCTGCCTCGCTCAGAGTCGTCGACGCACTGAAAGGCTCCAGATTGCTGCTTGCGACTTGTTTGCCGTTTATGAAATATCGGACCTGAGCCAAATCACCATCTTTATCCGACGCTTGAACCTGAAGCATAATGGGCTGTTCAGGGGCAAACTGACTACCATTTTTGGGGCTAGTTAAAACCACCTCCGGCGCATTTGCCTCATCCTGACTGGGTGTCACTTTGATAGCCCGTGTTACAACGTGAGAGCGCGCACCGTCATCATCCACTGCAACGGCACTCAAGGTGTACTCGCCAGCTTGCTGAGCATTAAAATTGAACGCGTAAGGTGCTCGGGTAAGTTCGGTCAATAGCTGGCCATTTACGCTGATCAGCACCTCTTGCACTTCACCATCCTGATCGGTTGCGCTTAGTGCCACCGCTACCCGGCTACCTTCTGTGACTTCGAGATTATTTGCTGGTGACAAGAAAGTCAGCTCAGGTGCCTGGTTTGGCTGTTCTTGAGTCAGCCCACACTCAACGCCGCGTTGCCATACTCCCCAGGAACCCGAATTATGCGCAGGACTTTGACCGCGATTCCACCATTTAGCGGTGTATTCATAGCCATCAAAGGCGGCTTTATTACCCTGCACATAGACCTGACTTTCCTGCCATTGGGGTGTCTGACATTGACTCGGGTCGATTAACGTAAACTGCACAGGCTCAGAGGTCACGCGCAAGCCTTCATTGTCTTCCACTACCGCACTCAGTTGATACGTCCCGGTTTGATCGCTTTGCCAGCGTACCTCAAAAGGCGCCTCGGTTAATGTCTGGTATTGCTCACCATTTACTATAAAGGTTACTTTAGCAACTTCACCATAGTCATCTTGCGCATCGGCACTGAAAGTCAGCGCTGAGTTAATCTTAAAACGTCCGCCCTCACCCGGGTTCGTTATGGTGATTTCAGGGGCTTTATTTTCTGTACAGGCAAACACGCCGACCTGTTTAAATGCCGCGCCAACGTCCTTGATATCATAACCCAACTCTTCGGCTGCATCCGTTACACCGCAAGCCAGCGACTCAAAATTACCGTTGTACACCCAGTAGTGTTTATTTGCATGCAACATCACCTCATAGGCTTTTTTTACGCCCCAGCCTGGTGTGGTAGACAATAAATAGAAAGCTTTGTTGAATACCCCTGAACTGTAATGAACGTCGAGCCCTATGGTGTAATCATCCGCATGACCAATAGACTTGCCGTCTTTGGTTGGATCATCCATATAACGCAGCGCTGTGCGGTTTTTGAAAATGCTGGCACCGATTAACCAATCCACTTCACAATTGCCATCGGCGTCTTGATTCAAAAAGCATTCCAGTGCCTCCGACGTCATGTCTGAAAACGCCTCGTTCACCCCACCTGACATGCTGCTATAAACCAGCTTTGAGTTTTGCGAAGTCACGCCATGGGCAATTTCATGGGCGACCACGCCCAGCGATGTGAAAGGATATACGCCATAACGAGACAAGTTGCCATCACCAAACGTCACTTCTTTGCCATTCCAGAACGCATTGAGATAATTTTCCCGGTAGTGCACCCGCATCACCAAATCGCCTTCCAGTGCGCGGCTGCTGTACCAGTCATCAAACATCTCCAGCGTCGCTTTACCATAATACATCGCATCATTAAGGGGAGAATAGGCACCATTGACTGACTTATGCTGATTCTCATGACAATCAAACACGAAGGTCTCGGTATTGCTGATGTCATGTTCCATATCGATCACACGAATGTCATCATGCGCCAGCGCACAACGTCCGTCATCACGCTCCGTCGCATAAAATTTAGGCATATCGTCACCGTAATAATGGCGGCCTATTTTCTCATTGCCGCCGGGGCCCGTACCAATTTTTCCATGGGTCAGAGTCTCAACATGACTCAGGATCTCGGCACTGTGTGCATCAATGAAAAACTCCGGTCTGCTGGGGGCTTGCTCTGTCTCAGCAAAGAAAGTGACCATGTATGCCAATCTAAAGCCATTCTGGTAAGGATAAACCACCAGTTCAACCTGCTCATCGTGCGTGAGCAATAGATCCGCAATACTGCTCTTTGCACTACTCAGAGCTTGTGTTTCATCAATTGACGCAACAACTGAATCCAGCTTAGGTGCCGGTACCACTGAACCACTCACTCCAGTGATATCCCCCTCAGGTGAAAACCATACACTAAGCAGGTTTTGTGCATCATGGTGAGTGACAATTTCCCCACCGTGTACGCGGACCCCCTGATAATACTGGCTACGACGAAGGTGTTTGCCATCTTTGCTGCGGCTGTGGGTTTTAAATTCCAGCCCAGACTGCGTGCCTGCCTGACGAGATTGGAAAAAACGCGTTGATTGTTGTAGCTGCTCAATGAGCTGTGACTCAAGTTGCTGATCGCTATGAATGCTCACTGGTGCTGTGCTGGCTGCGGCACCAAACACGCTCATCGCACCGAGAAAAGACGCTATGGGTGATAATTTGTACATGATTATACTCTTATTGTTCGTTGTTTTTATTAGTTGGAAGCGCATCCCTGCGCTAATCGGGTTATCCATAACAGCGGGTTAATTTATAGCTTGCGCCACACACCGTTAGTGCCTGGCGTCTGACCTCGGGTCCACCAGCGTGCCTGCCAGGTTTCTCCGCCGTGTGTTACTTTGTCTCCACCGGTATAAACCAGGTCACTGCGCCAGGCTCGCACTTTGCCGTCGTCCGGAATGATTTCCTGCCATACGCCCCCGTTGGAAGGCGTCGCTCCCTGTGTCCACCAGCGAGCGCGATATTCAACGCCTTTGTAAAACACCTTGTCACCGCCTACATACACTTTGCTGGCATCCCAGGTGGTTTTGCCATCGCCAGGCGTCGGATCAGGCGTATCAGCCAGGTTTTTCACGGTGACGTTAAACTGACGCTGCACTTCGTGGACGCCATCACTGACGGTCACAGTGCCGGTCACAGTCTGTGTTTTTTCCACTTCAGAGGCGTTCAGAGTGACCGATGCGCCCTGGCCGCTGATGGTATGACCCGGCACATGCCAACTATAGCTCAATGCTTTACCTTCCGGATCAGTGGCACCCACAGTCAGCGTTTTGCTGGACTTTTCATCCAGGCTAATACTCGCTATGTCTCCAACAACGGGGGCTTTATTTTCAACCACCGGCGCTTTTACCAGTACTTTGACCTGTCGCTGTACCTGGTTCACCCCATCGGAAACCTGCAAGTTAACCGTATACACCGCATCCTGAGTGACATTCGGCGCCGTTACGATAACGCTGTCATCCTCGCTTTGCAGATTCAGTTGAGCATCACCTGACCAGCGATAGATCAGAGCTTGACCTTCGGGGTCGCGCGCATCGGCAGTCAGAATATAAATGTCACCCGCCGCCAGCGTCAGGTTAGTCGGCATAGTGACTACTGGTGCTTTGTTCACTGGTACCGGTTCAGTCACTTTCCCGGCCAATCCTTCGTGCATCGCATTGAGAATATCACCGTTATCCGCATCAATTTCCCAGGCAAACAAACCGCCCAGATTGTGTTCACGGACATATTGGCCCTTTGCTCTGACGGAACGCGGGCTGTCATAAGTCACCAGGGTGCCTGTATCTCGGTTCCAAACATAAGCCGCTTCGGCTGTGGTGTCATAACCCACTTCAAAGCCATTAATTCCCTGCTCATCACTGCCAATCATGTGTGCCTTGAGTCCTTTATAATCAATGACACCGGCTTCCCAAATGCCCTGTGACGTGCTGCCACGCAACTTACCATTGGCCGGCGCGGTCATCGGATTATCTGCAATTTGGGCATTGTTCGGATAAACACCTTCCCAGCCACGACCGTACATGGCTGCACCGACTACTAGCTTTTCACTGGGAACACCTTGCTTAAGTAATAACTGAATTGCATTATCCAGAGTATAAGCAGGGCCTTTTCTTGCCTCCCCTTGCTCATCTAACCCGGTACCCTGACATTCTTCTGAACTGAGGTGTGAACCACAGTAAATACCCGTCTGATGGCCTGTTTCATTGTTCCAGCCACCGTAAAAGTCATAAGTCATGGCAAAGATGTAATCCATGTACTGCGCAGCATCGCGATAATCAACATCTTCGATTTTGTCCCAGCCAGTACCAATGGCTGATGTCAGTTCATAGTCACGACCCGTCTGGGCTTCCAGCTCATCCAACATCACTCTGAGCTCTTTCATCAGTAAGACATAGGTTTCACCATCCGTACTTGCACCTAAGTCAGGGTGGGCACCATCACCGCCCGGGAATTCCCAGTCTATATCCACACCATCATAGAATTTCCAGGTCGTCAGGAACTCGCGCATTGACCTGACAAAGGTGTCGCGATTTGCTTTGTCCGTAAAGTCAAAGAAGGGATCGGATAAAGTCCAGCCACCCACCGAAGGTAAGATCTTCAGGTCCGGGTTTCGCTGTTTAAGCGCCATTAATTGCGCGTAGGTACCGCGAATTGGATCTTTACTGCTGATCCCCGGCAGGGCTTTTTGCACTGCAGCCCAGGGGTCGTGGATCACCACTTCATAATCTTCAGAGCTGCCACACGCCAGCTTTAACGCGCGCAGACTATTGCCATTTTCAATTTCTGCCAGCGAGTCATTCGGCCCACAGATAGGAATGAAGCCATACAACAGGTGAGTCAGGTTATCCGCCGGGAGCTGCGTTACATCAAAGTTGCGGCCGTATATGCCCCACTCGACAAAATAGGCTCCCACCACGGTATTGGGGTCGGTGTCATATTGCTTGTTATTGGGGTTGACGTTCAGCTTGAGTGGTTCCAGGTGTCCACCATCAGTATCCGCAATTACGATGGGCTTACTGGCAGAGGTGGCGCAGCCCGACGCATCACACAATGCAATGCGCAATTCATGACGGCCCGATTTATGATAAGGGAAGCGGATCACCCCGCTGGTGGTGCCTTTCGCCAGCTGCCCTTCATTAACCACCTTGTCATCAAAGTACACTTTGTAGCTGTCCCCTCCTTTGCCCGACCAGGCATTCCATTCGATGGCGATATCGACCACTTCTTTGGCCTGGATCAGCTGTTTGTAGGAGCCTCTGCCGTAAATGTTGACGTCAACAAACGAGTAATTTTGCGGTTTCCAGTTGATGCTCGGGGTTGATGGTGCGGCGACAGCTGTCGCTACTGATAACGCTGATGCGACTGCGGCCGCGCTGATTAAATAGTTAAACATGTTTTTTCCTCTTGAATTGTTATAGTTTTTTCCACACATTGTGCTTGCCTGGTTGCTGCCCTCGGGTCCACCAACGGGCCTGATAACGTTGACCCTGGTAACGCACAACGGCACCACCCGCGTAAGCCACTGAGGCTTGCCATTGGTCTTGAGGTTCAGAAGGTGATGCTATGCGCTCCCAGGCATAGCTGCTGTCTGGCCGCTGTCCGCGAACCCACCACTTGGCCCGGTATTGACTGCCGTTAAAGCTCACAATGTCTCCACCGGTATAAACCTTATCCGCCTGCCAGGCATCGCTCTCAGGCGGTGTCGGAGTGGTATCCTGATTAGTCACAGCAATGACCACATTGACTGAGGTGCTTAGCTGTCCGTCAGAGACGGTGACCTTGCCACTAAACTGCGTGTCTTTATCAACCTGTGGGGCCGTGACTGTGATGGTTGAGCCGGTGCCGGTGTAACTGATCTGAGCCGGCAGCTGCCAGTCGAAATGCAGTGTGCTTTGCTGATCATCGAAAGCATGCACATGCAAATGAGCGCTTTGCTCTTCCTGTACAGTCAATATTGCCGGGGTATGTACCGTAGGTGGTGTATTCGCAGGTTTAGCCACCACACTGAGGTTGAAGCTATGCGTCTGATCAGTAACAAAAACCTGATTACTCGCCAGGCTAGTTGCATCAAAGTGAATATTGCCATGTTCATCCTGCACGCCAATACGGATCAGCGAAGCAAACGCCTCATTGAGCTGAGTCGCGAAATACTCAGGCCAGTTGGTGTGATGAGGCTCAGTAATAGTGAGCTTTTCCTGGATCAACTCTTTACCATTGGTATCGAACACGCGCATCCATACCGTATCGCCAACATGCGCTTGCTGCCCCTGACGTACATAATACCCGGCGCTGTGCCAGCTTTGTGGTGGCTGAGGTTCTGCTCCCCTGACAATGGTAATGTCACTACAGTTGTAAAAACCTTCTCCGACTACATCGTCCCGCTGCCAGCGACTGTAAAGGATCGCGTCCCCCGAAAAACGCTCGGGAATGGCGACTTTCATCTCGTAGTAACGTTTACCATCGGGTGCCATAAAAAATTCGATATTGCCATGGCTTTGTACCAGTTCGAGATCAGCCCAGCTAAGTGCTTTGTTTTTAAAATCAACACCCGGCTTGGTCAGATAAAACTGCCAAAAACTGGGGTTGTGTGGTGTTGTAGCCCGATAACGAATTTTAACTTGTCCCTGACTGTCGACCGTTACTGGGGTTGTCTGCCAGTCTTTTGAGGGTAAGCCCATGCCCGCTTTGTTTTTATCGCCGGCATGACACAAAGTGCCATCAGGAATATTCGCCTCAACCGCGCTTTGATCGTTAAAATTCGCCGTATTGACAGCAAATTCATGCTTTTGAATAAACTGTACATGGCCGGATTTCAAAAATGCGGCACGGCAGGCAGCATTGGGGATCTTAGAACCATCTTTTGGCCACCAGAATCCGCCCTGCTCCTGACAAATCGCCTGACGGGCCATAGGAAAGTCCATATAGCCATGCGCTAATGCCTGATTGGCAGCAGCCAAGCTCATCCCCACGGCGAGAGCCGATAGGGTTTTATTATATTTCATAGGGTTATCTCCTGCGGTGGCAGCTATGCCACCGCTATTTATTGAGGATTACAGCGAGCAAACCTGCTGCCAGGCACCACCATTAGACGGCGTGGCATTAGTCCACCACTTGGCTTTGTAGACGTAACCGTTATGGATCAGCATATCGCCACCGAGCGCATGGCTTGGTGTACCGGCCCAGTTGGTGCGCGGCCACTGTGGATAATGATTGATATTACTCAGCTCAACCCCCTCGCAAAGCGTGCCGGATGGAGGGTTACCACCGGAAGTGTCATCCGATTTTTTCGCTACAGGCAACTGAGGATATTCGCTACTGAAGGCGTATTGTTTGCCACCTTTTTCAATGACAAAATTGACCGGCCCCGTGATCGGCATGTAGTACATAACCTGAGCATTCACGGTCTCGCCTGGTTTAAACGATTCCAGCTGACCGCCCCACTCGTTTTTCAGGGTGATTGAAAAACGATGGAATGCGTTGTCAAAGCCACCAATGTTGTTACCGCGTGTATTGCTGGCATCATGCTCTACTTTCATGCCCAGCTTTTTGCGAGCATTCCAGTTGGACTTGAAGATCGCAGAGGTTGAGACTGGCACATTGAAGCTGATTGTCGCCCCGCTGAGATCCAGCTCTGAGTGGTTGGTGAACGCGAATGTGGGTCTGATCGGGTAGTTCTGATCGCCAACCGGGAAGTCTTTGGCGCTAAAGCGAATATCAACCGCTGACTCAGGCACAACAAACTCTGCATCGCCCTGCACCGTGGCGTAGTCTGTGCCACTTTGATTGAAAGTGTTGTAGGCGAGACTGGTCATGGTTGACCCCATGAAGTACTCACCTTTCTGTGCATGATAGTCAAAGTCGCCTGCAAGCTCCCAGAACATCACGCCACCCAGGCCTTTTTCAAGCACATAATTAAGCTTGGTTTGCATGGATTCAGTATCTTCCATCGACAAGAAGACTTTTTTCTGTGCATTGTACAACCAGGGAGCGACAGCGATGTCATCGTAATGCCGCACATAGTCGCCTCGCATCACATCATCCGGATCTGTAGCAGGCGTCAGGCCATAGTCAGCCAGATAACTTGGATTGATGCCATGTTGCAGGTTTTTAGCGTGCCATAAGGGGTTCGACCCGGCAGCGACTTCCTGACCATTTTCAATGTCATGCCACAGGTTGTCGATGCCAATGGCACCGTTACCACATTTGTTCTTCTCACCGATCCCTGTTCCTTTCGGACAGGCGTTTTGATCAGGCAATGGCGCACGACCCCAAAGACCATTTTCACCACCACGCACATCCTTAAATCCACGGGTGTAATAGGGAATACCTATGTTGATCCGCCCGGCTGGCAATGCACCTCTGAAATAATTCACGGCCCAGTCTGTGTTGAGGTAACCAATTCCACCAAACTCCTTGGTACCGTATACATTCCAGGTTTTCAGTTCAGTGTCTTTACCGGTATCATACAAAGGCGCGTTGTGGCCAACATGGTCATTCCAGGCACCGTGCAGGTCGTAACTCATGATGTTCACAAAATCCAGGTACTGTGCAGTCTGAAACGTTTCCATGCCTCTTAACAAGTAACCCGAAGAAGGAGACGCTATGGTCAGCATGTAGTGCTTACCATCCTGCTCACCCGCTTTATCCAGCGCTTCACGCAAAGATTTCATCAGCACCTGATAAGACTTATTCAGGCCAGCACGACGCTGGTTACTGATGTCAAAATCATCAGGGTGACCCGAGTCTTTCATTGACGACGGATATTCGTAGTCAATATCCAGGCCATCAAACCCGTACTGACGTAGGAAAGCCACAGAGCTGGCAACAAACGCTTGTATCCCTTCATGATTCACACTGCCGTCGGCATGGGTGGTCATAGTGTAAAAACCACCATTGTTAACGCGCGTCCCGGTTTCATCGAAGTAACCGCCGGTTTCAGCCCAGCCACCCACAGAAATCATCGTTTTGACGTGTGGATACTGCTTTTTGTAGCGGTTTAACAAGTTAAAATGTCCGGTATAGGGCAGACTTGGGTCCATTTCAGCACCCGCCTCACCCGGCCACGTCATGTTGGTCGCAGCGTTGCCTTCAGCTTTGGGGTCACCAATACTCAATTCATTCTGACTGTTTACATGGGCAAAGGCATAGTTAATATGGGTGATCTTGTCCCATGGGATATCATTGACCAGATAACTTGGCTGATTATTTTTACCATGCCGCCAGCTGGTAAAGTAACCAATCACGCGCCGTGGATGATCTGCCCCCATTTTCTCCCGACCTTCGCTATCGTACACATCACAATAAGCACTGGTTACGCCAGGTGTGCGATATAAACCGGCAGGCAAACAATCCAACTGGCTGGTTTTATCGTCACCCGGCGCTTTCACAATAAAAGTACGCGTGATGGTTTCTGACACCAGGCCATGCTCGTCAGTTGCCTGCAAAGTAAATTCATGACGCCCGGCCGATGCAGCTGACCACTCGTAATGTGCTTGCGCAAGCTCAGTACGCTTGATCTCTTGACCATTCAACGTCAACACCTGTGTTAAGCGGTCATTTTCTTTGTCGTGACTTCGCAGTGTCAACCGGACCTTGCTACCCACTTCCAGTTCATTGGGCAATTCAGCTGTGAGGCGTGAGACAGGAGCGGTATTTTTTTCTCCCGGCGGCAATGCTGCTACCTGAACAGTACGTTTTGCTGATACCGACTTTGCACCATCGTCATCAATCGCAACAGCATGGAAAACGTGATCCCCGACGCGTGCCTTCCAGTTGAGCACGTATGGGGCCTCGTCCAGTACTTTCACCAAAGCGTCATTGTGATACACAGAAACCTGTCTGACGATGCCATCGCTGTCATGTGCACTGAAAACGAACTGAAGCTTTTCGCCTTCCGTCACGCTCATATCACTACCCGGTTGCTCCATGTCAATCACAGGTGATTGATTAGGTTGCTCACCTCCCTGGCATTCACCGAGTTTACGCCACTCCTGCCATTGGCCAGAGCGAAGCTTAGGTGATGAACGGTTCCACCAGTTTGCCCGATAAGCTATGTTATCTTGTTGCACTTGCTGGCCAGATGTATACACCTGTCCTGCCTGCCACTGAGGTATCTCATTACAATCCACCGCCGCACTCGCGTGGTGTGCCATTAATGCTAGCGCTATTGCACTAAGCTTAACGGTTGGCTTTTTTATGTTAACTAGTTGCATAAATGCATCCTCACTTGTTTTTATTTTTAACCTGACATCAATAGAACTTCATTACATCTCTATCTCAGATGCAGGCGGATGAAGTTTATCGAGACAAAAAAACATAACAAGTGACTAGGCAACAATAATAATCTAGTACATTTTTACTGTTAAAAGCACAGCGATATCAATACAAATTATCACTATATATATGATAAATAATAAGATTATTTATTTGTTGCATATTTATGAATGCCGGGGTATTTGGAAGGTTCCATCTTGTATCAATACATTTACAAAGCGCACTGGTAAGAACAGCCGTAAGGATGGCTAAATTTTTAAATGATAATGCTTTAGGACTGTAAAAATGCAATATTTACTGCATAGTTCAATACGATATATTCACAAAAAATAAGGCGTTATCAAAAAATAAACAATGTTCAAAGTCTGCGCACGATACCAATTTGCTTATTTAAGTGTTCTATTTTGATGCGAGAAAATAGAGTCAACAACACCGCTCCCGCGTCCTGCTATCGCTAAGGCACCTACATCTATATAGGCGAGACAGAAAATTTGCGAATCTATGTTTAAGGTATAAGGTTCTAAATGAGAAACTTTTAACGCCGCTAGCGTCATATTTGCTCCTTCAAATTGAACAGGTATTAAGTGAAATTGGTATAAGTGCAAGAAGCCACAAAAGTATCGAGTCAGACAGGCGTAGTCATCTGTTCGATGAGCCAGGGTATGTCGAATTTCGAAGCGATAAAGCAGGTCTGATTAAGGTAAGGAAAGAGTCTGTGGCAGCATGGCTAAACCTGCATGACCAGGAAACTAAAAATAATACCAGAGCAAAACTTTACACTGGCATCGCGACCTT
Source organism: Pseudoalteromonas rubra (assembly GCF_000238295.3). Taxonomy (NCBI): domain Bacteria; kingdom Pseudomonadati; phylum Pseudomonadota; class Gammaproteobacteria; order Alteromonadales; family Pseudoalteromonadaceae; genus Pseudoalteromonas; species Pseudoalteromonas rubra. The sequence goes on along the minus strand of NZ_AHCD03000035.1, from coordinate 105,425 downwards.
TATTAACGCCCCCGCTGCAGCGTTAATTGCTTTTGCCCACATTACTTTATTCATAGTTTGCAAGCTTAATGCCTCCACCTCGAAAACAAGCATTTCACGCTTCAGCTCCTCATCAAGTTCGCTCGGACTAAGCTCTCCAGTTTGCAGTGCCATGTACAACTCGCGAATGGAGGCTTCCTTCTCTTGCAGTGCCTGTAAAGCAAACTGCCCCATCTCAGCGCCACCGGCAACGAGTTCCGTATTCATTGAGTCAGCCATATCAGCCAACACATCGTTTAAGTTTATTTGCATGTTAATCCCTTCTATTTTCTATATTTTCGCGCTTTCGCCCGCCATCATGGCGTTAAATACGCGTTGGTACTCATTTAAACGCCGCTTAATTTTAAAGTTACTGAACCCGTTGGATGATTGATGTGAAGCTCGGTCTTTCCGCCAGAGCTCAAGCAGAATCTCAGACTGACGAATACTTTCACTGTTGTTCTCACGTAACAAATTGAACTGTCGGATTGCCATAATATCTTTCTCTATGTCCGTGTACATCTTGCTAAAACGTTCAAACTGACGCGCCGAGACATCAATGCTACGCATATTTCGCCAAAAAAAATCTACTTCAACAGAGGTCCTGACTAACAAGTTGCGAACTTCGGGCTCGTAACTTGCCACAGGAACAAGTTGGCAAGCGGTCATAAACACACAACAATATACAAGTACCACCTGTTTCATTCTGAGCAACGTTCTGTATCGCCCTTGTATACCCTTTGTCATTTTCTTAAGTCCTAATAATTACGAATTTATAAATTCCACTCTGCGGTTAAAGCGATCCACAGGTACGCCTGACCACAACACTTTGTCCTCAATGCATTCCCGGAATTGGGCTAGGTTGTTTTCAGCGATATACTGCTGCACGCGCTTTCGGCTGCGAGAGTCATAGTCTCCTCGATACCTGAGGTCGATAAGTACCGTTTTTATCTTATCGTCCAGGTGCTGCCAATCGACGCGACCATAAGCTTCAACACAATCTGGTTTAGCACATATCCGCTGTACATCTGCCACCATCTCTTCATAGGTAGCGTTAAACAACTTGATTTGCGTTTGTTCGCTAATTTCAAAATCAGTCAAGTTATGATCTAAAATAAATTGCTGCGCTTCCTTACCAGATAAGCCTGACGCTTTAGACAAGACATTTGAGTGCTGTTCGGATACGCCCGCCATTGCTAACATACTGTTGATTTTGTCTGAGCTTCTCGCCTTCATGTCAAAGCCACGACCCAGTGTGAGTCCGGAATTGTTACTCGGAACATGGAGCTTTCGGCTATGAAACTTCCCACCTTCTGTACCCTCAGCGTCATAAGTAAGCGCGCTGCCTGATACAAGCGGTGTATTTAACGTGTTTGTCGAGCTTGTCGGTTCTGAAAGCTCTGAACCTAACCTTTGCGAACTCATCTTTGCAAGTTCGACACCATTGTTATTTGAAAATTGATCCAGAATTGAATTATCAGATTGGCTGGCTTCTGAAGACAAACTAGTTGCATGCTCTTGCTCCGGGCGTACGCCACCTTCACGATTTACTAGTGATGCGCCTGTGACTTCTAACTCTGACTTCACTGCATCGGACATATATGCTCCTACAGGTATTCCTACTGCCTGTTCGGGTTTTGCGAGTGGTTGTGACACCACAAGTTCGGAGAGGTTCTGTCCGGCAATTTCGCCGCGACCCGACGGATGAAAGGTTGAGGTATCAACTTCGTTATTGTGAAAATCATAAGAGCGATTATTGTGTCTATGTACGTTGGAAGACGTCTTTTCTGACACCTGATTTAGCTTTCTTATCTGCTGCTTCATTTTAGCAACTTCAGATCCCTCAGATTGACGACCACCGGAAAACAGTTGATTTGCCAGCTCAATAAAACGGTTCAAAATTCGGTAGATTAAGTCAGCAGAGAAGCCCCCCAACAAGGCTGCAACTGGTTTATCGAATTGCTCCAGTCCCGATACTTGCTCGCCGCTGATAGAATTAAGCGGTAATAATTCAGAGATAATTAGCCCAGCTATTAAACCCATTACCACTCGGATCCAATAGGAGGAGTCAAATTTCGGGTCATAAGTGCCGACTTTTATATATTCGCTAAGCTTGTGCAAACAACCAAATGTAGCACCTAACCCGGCACAGCTTAAAAGAAATAGTTGATTCAATAATAGCGTCAGGCCACTTGATTTAAACAAACCGCTATTTAATGTGTCAGTATTCACCGTAGGTGATGTAGCTGTACCTATTATCAATAGCAAAAAGATAACGGCCAAAACTGATAACTTCCGAATTAATGGCACCGCACCCAGAAAATGTAACCAGGTTGGGTTATCTGCATCTTTTTTTAACAGTGCAACGGATTTAGGACGAGCAGGCTCAATCAATACCGTCATTTCTGCATGGTGACAGGACAGCCTGGAGAGCTCTTCTTCATTGAACCCATCACTGCCCGCTTCGCTGTTCGCAGCTGACCCACTATTCATTGCCGCCAACTTTTGCTGCATATGAAAAACGTGTACCACCACCTCAGAAGGAACAGACTCACCATTCCCCGTAGCGTACAGCACCATGGCATCCAGCTCATCGAGTAAACTCTCAACAAATTTATTGGTCATCGTCAAATCCGTTCACCGAAACTATAACCAGTATGATAAACGGTTCCAACACCCAGGATCCTTTGAATTGTGCACTCGCTGCTTTGCTAAACGCACTCATTCTTTATTGCTCATATGATATGAGAGATAAAGAAGCCAAAATGACGGTTCAGGCTGCTTTATACGTTGCGCGCGCCTATAAAAAGTGTAATGAAGCAAGCGGCTTGACCGCTTTATATGATCTTGATTTTAGTTGCAAAACATAATTTTTTTCGAGTCCAGTACCGTTCCCCTCTCGTGTAACCTCTGTGTAATGGTTTTACTTAAATTCTCTTTTAATATAAATATGCTTGCTCACCGATTTATAGCAACGAATAAAAATCTGATTTTTAGACAGCACGCTTAGAAAAAGACCCCATATAAAAAACTAAAAACACCCCTTAAAAAATAGCTTATTATTTTAAAGGATCAAGAACACTATAATCATAAAGGAAAATAAATTAAATCAAACAAACCAAACCAGCTACTTAATAAAAAACAAATTAGCCAATCAGAAATCAACACTGGCATCTTGTTATTGTTAGTGTTTTAGAGCAACTTCTATATAAATGGAGACATTATGACTAGACATGTTTGTAAAGCGCTTATTCCAACACTACCGTTTGGAAACGACGTCAAGATTAGTAAAGTAAGAGTTCATTGGTTCACAACGGACAATGGCTTTGTTCAAGTTACAGGTATACAACTTAAATGGAGAAATAATACAACGGAAAGTGATTGGTCGGAAATGATAGGCAATGGCGAGCCCGGAAGTAGCCCTGGAATTATCTATGCTTCACAAGTAAGTACTTTTGCCTTATCAGAAGGTGACTATATTAACAAGGTTTTCTGTGTGTACTCCCCCCCTGGTGGTGGCTGGGATACTGCTCTGAGCGGCATTAAGTTTGTTACTAAGAACGGAGATGATTCGGGATATTATGGAAGTGAATTGTCAGAAGGTGCAACCAACAGCTCATTTAGTATCGCACACCCTGATGGACAGGTATATGGCATTTCAGGAAGCTATGAGGAAAACGTAATATTTACAGTTGGGTTTACTGGCAATTTCAGAACAAGCGATATTGAAGGTTCTTAGTTAAATCTATGGCACACAGCTACAATTAAATATGAGGTAGGCAGAGTGTGTTCTGCATTCTGTGCCAGCCAAAATTTGTACTCGCCCAGATCTAGCCTGACAGTCACCGATTGAAAAACGGGCAACTGTCAGGTAAAGTCTGAGCTAGTACATATAAAGCTTGGCTAAAAAACTGTGTAATAAGTGTCTTTGTCGCTTTGCCCTCAATAAAGACCTGTATTGGCATAGTGTGTGACAAAAAATCTTGACAGCCTCTCGAGTATTGTAAAACAAGTGACTTGACACTTTGACATTTTTTAATATTCCTATTACCTATAACGGTTGGACTAAAAAGCGTTTTAATGATTTTTAGGTTTTGTTATGGGCTTAGGTCACTGACGCCAAGATAGAACAAAAAAATTGACTTACAATACTCTCTTTTACTTTTCAGTAAGTAAATCAATCTATTTCCTCTTTTCTTTCTTCCATTGCTTTTTGCAATTTATTAAATTTGATACTATTGCCGTTAGTCGGGAATGCTTCTTGGATAAATTTCAGGTGTCGGTGTAACAATTTTTTTTCTTCAGGTCCTCCCTCCTGCTGCTGCCTCGCATTATCACCCGCCCTGAAATCGTACAATCTAATAGCTGCATACTCTAAATCTCCGGATTCCAGCTTTTTACCTTTAGATGTTTTATTGTTTATCAGCCAATGTACATATTCAGCCTCGCCTCCTGCTTTTCCTTGAGACTGTACAGCAGAAAATGGCGTTCTTGCATAAAGATTCAATACGCGAAGCAATATTTCACGACCTCCTATTTCCCAATTTTTCAGCTCCGGCCTCGTTTTTATCTCTGCTATACGTGCCGTGATAGCGTCTCGTTCTGCATTCCAAGAAGCTTGATCTTTATCATGTGCATATCCATCAGTCACATCTCCTACATTCCAAAGCCCTTGTACCGTAACATCATCCAGGAAAGTATTCATAAACCGTTTTAATCTAGTAAGCCCAGAATTCACATTTTTATCCATCAATTGTGTGGTCATCCAGTTCCGGATCACAACCCATGCAGTGGTATGCTGCCCTTCACTATTATCTTGGAAGGGAACCTCGGGTCTTCCCTCAAACTCGAGGCGTGTTATCTTTCTTTGAGCATTTTGATCAAAATCAATTTCAAATGTGTCTTGACGGTTACCCTGTTCCCCATAACGCAATGTAATAGCGTCTCTTTGCTGGTCAATAGTTCCCATCCCAGCTCCCCACACAACGTCCTCTCTTGCATGAGTCCGCGCGTACTCCAGTCGCTGATCTGGCCCAAACCCTAGTATCGTAGCTGCTTCTGCGACCCTAGGATACGCCGCTTCAAAAGTATTGGTGAACCTTTGCCCTGCGTCCGACCGAATATTCATTGCCGTCTGCCCTACTGCCGCTGATGTATTACCTTGGATTTTATTATCAGGCGCCAAATCCATCACTCTATCATACAGACCCGTAACAGCAGCTTGTACCACCTGTCGTAAGTTTGCAGGTGCCGCCTCCCCTCCCTGCATTCTAGCATCAATTGCCCGCAAAGCCTTTGCATAAGAGGCTTCACCACGGCCTGGGTTCGCGCCTGGTCCAGTATTATACGCAGTACCCGCAAGAAGTTCATTTAAGTTCAAATAATGCTCAATCATCTTCCCAATACGTGCCGTTGTCGCCCCCCCCACCTGTATCGCCAGCGCGTGTATGTTGTTATATAGTTGTCGTTCAGCGTTATATTTCTCTCGTGGCGATCCAACACCATCGTTCCTTAATCTGCCCATGTAAACTGCCTCGTGAGCAATAACATTGTTATGAAGTGTTTGGACCGCCTCAGGTAATGTCAGATTTATCAAACTTCTCCTTAAAGCATCTTTATACATTTGGTATGCAGTCGTGTGAGCCCCCATGGTATTACTCCATATACCTGGAGGTCTACCTACCATCGTAATGTTACGAATTTCCCTGACCCCCAATTCACCTGCTCGGTCAGCATCTTCAACTAACGTAACCGCACGTAGTTGCATTGTTGAAACATGGTTAGAATTAAAGTCCTTCAGATTGTTATGTAGTCCAGTATTATTGTCTTTTTTCTGAATTGGTAACGAAGAAGAAAGGTTGGCTAGTGGTTGCACTTTTCGTTGCGTTATAGCCTCAGGCCGATTATCCAAAAATACGAAACTTTGCTTGTCATTACTTTTTGTACAAGCAGTAGTTTTAGCTATCGCCCGACTTTTATTTTCTTTTAGTTTCTCGACTGGTACATACATATCTCAAACCTTTTTAAAATTGGCTTTATTCGATGTTATAGGCTTCCTTTAGTTGCCTACAACAACCTCATTAGGCCACAACATGGCCGAGTGGCCTTTATCCCGACTATCTCTTTTTCTACTGGTGGTCTGTTAACACCCAAATCAGGCGTTAAAAGCTCATTCCTCTTTCCGCGCTTGCCATTTCAACTGCGCTTCTATCACAATATTTTCCAAATCGACCTCAACCCCACTCCTGACCCACAAATTAATCTGGAGAAAATTTAAGTGGAAAGCAGGATGTCTGAAATACCATAAGTGGGTCACACGCATCTTGCTTATTTGGGCTGTATACGATAACCTAAAAGATCTAACTTACCTGCTCCGAATTGGTACACTCTGACTCTCTCGTTATAAGTTTGCTATTCCCTAGTCGCTTGTCCCTTGCATCTAAATACTTCAATTATTTTCAAAGCTATGGTACACAGTCTCGTTTCCTTCAGATTCATGTTCACTTTCCACGTCGTTATTGCCTTCTATCTGATCATTGTTTTCTATTAACAAGTTGACCTGGTGCTGATTTTGCTGTGCGTCGTCTTGCAACTGTTGAGCCTGCTGCTCTCCTTGCCCCGGTTTAGGGCTTATGCACATTTTTATTCCTTTTAATAAAGTTGACATTCCTGATGCACACGTAGCAATAAGCACCCAAGTCGCTTCACTGATACCAGTAGGGTCACCTTCTGAATGTCTGTATGCCATGATTGCCGATACCAGCGCTGTCACCTGTGCAAGCCCATCAACAATGCTCACAGCCTTTGCCATTCGCCCTGATTTTGCAGTTTTAAATTCTTTAATTAGCACGAGCACAGACGCTATAAGATGCAGTGTTTGTAAGCATAATGTCGCTATAAGCGCCCCTTTGTCTGTATCGTTATTTGTGTATTTCAGTATTCCAAAAACTATGGTTTGAAGGCTGCTTAGGATTGTATCTGCCGCATCTATATTACTCCTCAGCACAGCATTGAATACACGAGAAAACCACCTCTCCATCTGCAGAACTTGTTGGTTGCTCCCCTTAAGTTGCAGCGCACTTTCTTCAAGTTGCCTATTTGCATATGGCCTTACATACATTCGGTTTTTACTCCTGTTATCCGCAAAAACATAACCGCCTCTCACGCCGCTATGTTTCTGGTGGATTGAATGCGCAACGCCTCGGTCCATTGTTTCGTTTGACTTTTCCATTTGTATGTACATATTTTTGACCTTTTAGTTCGTCTGTTGCCTATTGAAGGGAGTTTTGATTATCTATATCTGCCCTCCCTGAAGCGTGTATACCTCATTGTTCAAGCACACCAATCGCAATAAAATCAAAGCCACACTCGAGTGGTGTTTCCGGGCTTTGTATTTGCACTTCAAACTTATCCGTGTCGGCGCTATGTACCGTCGCGTTAAAGGCCACATCGTAATTGCCTTGCTGTTTAACATTGGCGGTCACCAAAATAACGGGTTCACTAACAAAGGGGTCATTGAAAGTAACCTGGTAATGCCCTTTCGTTTCACCCGGCCTGAGTTTTTCACTACTAAACCCCGCGCCACTTCGCTTGCTACCATCACTCGCAACCTTTCCCACTACCTGAAACATGCTTTACCTCTTTTTTAATCCTGTAGAGTTTTGAAATTCGACAGGCTAACTTTTCGCAGCCATTTGCAGGGCTTTTGCGCCCATAACGTCGGCCTCTCTTTCAAGCGCGGGGCTGTCATTTACGGCCATGCCTCCCACTGATGTGGTGGGATTTACCCGCCCTTGCATTTGTTGCACTACATGGCCTAGTTCATGCGGGAGGTGTTTTTCCTGCCCGGAGGCCAGGTGAATGTCGCTGCCCTGTGCGTAAGCATGAGCCTGAACGGCAGCGGGTTTAGATGAGTTATAGTGCACCCGTACATGATCCAGGCTGTAACCTGATAAGGTTTCCATTCCCGATTTCAGGTTATCTGGCAAGCCGGTGTTGTTGCGCTGAATGGGGGCAAACAGCGCTTGTTGCTCTTGGCTACGGCGCTGCATTAAAGGGCTGGCCATAAGTTGTGCTGCCATTGCGCTGTTTCCTGCTTTACTCAACCTAGACCTTTGTTGACTCAGGGTTTGCTGGTGCATTTTAGTGTGCATAATTAGCTTCCTTTTTGTTTTTCTCTCTGTATGCCTATGATGATGTCCTGGGGGTCTATGGTATTACTGTTCTTGTCGATACTTTTGAGTGAGGCAAAGCGAATGATGTTATTGATTTCAGCACCGGTTAAATCGTATTCCTGTGCCAACCAGTCGATATCCAGTGCACTCAGGTCAGCTTTGCTGCTAAATCCTCTTCGCCACAACTGCGCCCGCTGCTCCGCCTGAGGCCTGGGAAAGTAAATAATGGACTGGAAGCGACGCAAAAAGGCGTCGTCAATGTTGTCTTTGAGATTACTGGTGAGGATCACCATATTCTGGCAGGTATCAATGCGCTGTAATAGATACGCCACTTCCTGGTTGGCATGGCGATCGTTCGCACTGTTAACTTCACCGCGATTAGAGAACAGGGCGTCGGCCTCATCAAACAGTAAGATCCAATTTTGCTGCTCAGCCCGCTTAAACACTTTTTCGAGATTTTTTTCTGTCTCCCCTATGTATTTGGACACGACCTGAGATAGATCTACGCGGTACACAGGCACATCCAACTTTTTGGCCAACAGAGTAGCTGTCAGCGTTTTCCCGGTCCCAGGTGGACCATAGAACAAAGCTTTGTAGCCTTGTACCTGTGGCGTATCAGCCCACTCAAAGCGCAGTGTATTACCATGCCTGAGCCACAAAGCAATCTCGTCAAGGTGGTACTGGGTGGCTTCTGGTAACACCAATTCTTCCCAATGCTGGTCAGTACGCAGTGCGGTGGCAGGAAAATCTGCACTGTACTCTGGCGCACTCTGACAACCCAGCAACACCTGTTGCAGACAACACTGACTTACACTTAACAATACTGATCCCAATTGGCTGTCACTATCCTTAGTTGGTATGGTTAACAGCGCATTACTCAGTAATTTACCGTCAGGTTCGAACACTGCGCGCGCCTCAATTAACTCTGTAACGTCAGCCCCCGCCAGGATGTATAGCGCAGTTTGCACTGTGGGTGTAAAGCCAGACCTGGACGAATTCTGACTGGCACCAAACTCAGCATACGGCAAGTCATACAGGGTATTGCGGGTTTGCAGTACGTCCAGAAGATCCGGTACCAGCTCGGCAGCCAGTGCAATGGCCAGCACCACCCGCTCCTTCACAGACAAGCCGTAGTGCAAAACCATAGCGCCATAGTAGCTTTGCGTACTCAGGTCAGGAGGCGTAAAATCAGCGACACGGACATGTAAGTCTTCAAAATAACTGGCTATTCTTGCATCCAGAATGGCTTTCAACCACGAAAACTCACGGAGTAACGCACTTCCTAACTCGTCTGGTCTGTCATTGGCGTGAAAAAGCGGCACTGGGATCCGGGCAAGGCGCTGTGCTCTGGCAAGCTCGGCCTTCTCAGCCTCTTCAGACAACTCGTTAGTATTTATCTCTTCTAGTGTTTGCGTATTCATTTCCAGTCAACCTCCAAAAGTGTGTTCATCCACGGCAGCTGAATACTCGAAAGCGGCCAGGGCAGCGGGCATCGCTGTGCCAACGCATCAAACGGTGCTTCCACCAGAATTAGCCTGGAGCCAAGGGGGGTCGGTGATAAAACACCAGTACGCTGGGTAAAAAACTCATAAAACTCTGCCTGTTGTTCATGCTTCAGAACTGGCCAGAGGCTTAGTAACTGTTGCAAATATTGACTTTTGCTGGCTGCCAGCTCTGTGTGCATGCCACTTTGCAGTTGAGCAGATGTCAGCACCCTAAATGCGTCATCTGGCAGGCCACACAATACTCTTAAGAGTGGCTTCATCGGCTCAGGATCCCCCTGAACCAGTTGCAGTAGCCAGTTGGCGGCATAATTAGCATGCTCATCAGACATAAATTTACCGTCGCTACCCAGCCATTGTTGCCCATTAAATATCGATTTCAGTAAAACCCAGCCAAATACCACACCTGCGCAAGGGATCACTTGCTCTAACAGTTCGGTCTGTGCATTCGGCGACTGCTGGATACGCGTCAGGTAAGCTTTTAAACGGGCTTTTTGTGTTTTTTCGTCTATCAATAGCCTTGTATTTAGCCTAGACGAAATCGGGGTTTTTACACATGCAGCGCCCTGCCCTTGCGGCAGAATCATTGATTTTGCGACTGATATCTCGGGCCGAGTATTGTAAGTATCATGGTTTAGACCAGAGGCGCTCCCCTGTGTCACAGTGACCTGTGTGTGTTTCTCTAGCGGCTCTTGCTTATTGATATCGCCGTTATCTGATGCGAACGCCTTTTGTTCTGGCTCTAATTGATAGTCTGAGCTAGCTTGGCCAGGGGCGACTATGTTTGCGTTTACATCCCCTAGCTTGTCACCCAAGTTACGGTGCGCTTCAAAGATATTGCATGGCCAGCTATCGTCTTCCTGACAAGAGAAACGAGCTACAGTGGTCCCGACATGTTCTGGGTGCTTTTGTTCCGGTTGCACAATAACCCGGAACAAGTACTCTTCAGCCGTGTTTAGCTCACCAAAGCCGTGTTCTGCCGATTGCTTATGGGAGATAGTGTGCAGTGCCACGCTCAACGCTTTTAACCTACTATTTTCTAACCGTTCGATATCATCTGGCTGTGGTTTCTTACCCGGATTAATAAAGTAGGCTTTAAGTAGCTGATAGACATCGTCACTGATTAGTTCGTTAAATGTCGTGTTGTATGCAGTGACAAGTGTCCGTAAGTCGGTCACCCTCAAAGCCGGGTTTGTAAGTAGTGCTTTCAATTTATCCTGTGATCTGGATGCTACTTTTGAATACGCAATTTGCTTTTCTGGAGTGAACCTAGGTCCGTTTTCAGCGTCAGACTCTGGCTCACCTCCACTATGAACTTCCGTGATTTCCCGCGGTATTGATAGCTCTATTAAATTCAACAAAGCTGCTTTGTGATCCTTTTCATAGTCACTGAATGAGTAGAAGTATTCACCCGACGAACTGGCACTTACTTGTTGCACTTTACGAGCAACATTGAGGGTGTTTTCACCCACTTCGTCATTGCGATTTGATGAGAAACTGGCGTGCTCTTTCACCTCTTTGCTGCCACTATTAAATAATGATTCAGACCGAGTCATAGATAGCCAGTCAGACATGGTATCAATTGACTCTTCTGCCTGGCCTTCAGACAAGTTTTGACCGCTCGTTGACGACCACCAGTAGGTATTACGAGCTGCAGTGGTCCCGACATGTTCTGGGTGCTTTTGTTCCGGTTGCACAATAACCTGGAACAAGTACTCTTCAGCCGTGTTTAGTTCACCAAAGCCGTGTTCTGCCGATTGCTTATGGGAGATAGTGTGCAGTGCCACGCTCGACGCTTGTAATCTACTATTTTCTAACCGTTCAATATCAACTGATTGTGGTTTCTTGCCCGTGTTAATAAAGTAAGCTTTAAGTAGCTGATAGACATCATCACTGATCGGTTCGTAAAATGTCGTGTTGTATGCAGTGACAAGTGTCCCTAAGTCGGTCACCCTCAATGCAGGATCTGTCAGGAGTGCTTTCAATTTATCCTGTGATCTGGATGCAGCTTGTGAATACGCAATTTGCTTTTCTGGAGTGAACCTAAGTCCGTTTTCAGCGTCAGACTCTGGCTCACCTCCACTACGAACTTCCGTGATTTCCTTCGGTATTGATAGCTCTATTAAATTCAACAAAGCTGCTTTGTGATCCTTTTCATAGTCACTGAATGAGTAGAAGTATTCATCCGACGAACTGGCACTTACTTGTTGCACTTTACGAGCAACATTGAGGGTGTTTTCACCCATTTCGTCGTTGCGATTTGATGAGAAACTGGCGCGCTCTTTCACCTCTTTGCTGCCACTATTAAATAATGATTCAGACCGAGTCATAGATAGCCAGTCAGACATGGTATCAATTGACTCTTCTGCCTGGCCTTCAGACAAGTTTTGACCGCTCGTTGACGACCACCAGTAGGTATTACGAGCTGCAGTGGTCCCGACATGTTTTGGGTGTTTTTGTTCCGGTTGCACAATAACCCGGAACAAGTACTCTTCAGCCGTGTTTAGCTCACCAAAGCCGTGTTCTGCCGATTGCTTATGAGAGATAGTGTGCAGTGCCACGCTCGACGCTTGTAATCTGCTATTTTCTAACCGTTCAATATCAACTGATTGTGGTTTCTTGCCCGTGTTAATAAAGTAAGCTTTAAGTAGCTGATAGACATCATCACTGATCGGTTCGTAAAATGTCGTGTTGTATGCAGTGACAAGTGTCCCTAAGTCGGTCACCCTCAAAGCCGGGTTTGTCAGTAGTGCTTTCAATTTATCCTGTGATCCGGATGCAGCTTGTGAATACGCAATTTGCTTTTTTGGAGTTAACATCGGTCCGTTTTCAGCGTCAAACACAGGCTCATCCCCACTACAAACTTCCGTGATTTCCCGCGGTATTGATAGCTCTATTAAATTCAACAAAGCTGCTTTGTGATCCTTTTCATAGTCACTGAATGAGTAGAAGTATTCATCCGACGAACTGGCACTTACTTGTTGCACTTTACGAGCAACATTGAGGGTGTTTTCACCCATTTCGTCGTTGCGATTTGATGAGAAACTGGCGCGCTCTTTCACCTCTTTGCTGCCACTATTAAATAATGATTCAGACCGAGTCATAGATAGCCAGTCAGACATGGTATCAATTGACTCTTCTGCCTGGCCTTCAGACAAGTTTTGACCGCTCGTTGACGACCACCAACAGCTACTTATAGCGTGAATATCCGCTGTATTTATCACTGTGGCATATGTGGCCGTTAGAGGGTTAGGGATTTGTTCTGAGTATTCAGAACACTTCGCATTTGGTATTGCAACCTTGCAAAAGTCGTTGGTGAGTAACTTTATTTCAGGCTTAGCAATCGTACTGAATACACAACTGCTTTTGGTGTTGTATTGAAATGTATGTACGGGTCGGTCATAAGAGTCCAAAATGGTACTTTCTACGTCACCTTTGCTTTCACCATATTCAGCCAGCAAACTTTCCGCGAGCAGACAATTTAGCTTCTTTCTGTTCGCAACGCGGTTTTGTTCTGCAACAACCTTTCGAATGCCCTTAGTAAGTGAACTGATAGACCATGGAATGGCACTGTCAGGCAGTTGTGTGGCGAATGATGTAACTGGTTGCGCTATTGCGCACTCATCTTGCTTCAACAAGTCTGACAAGACCGTTTTTGTTGCTGCGAGCAAGTTATCGCCAAACCGATGTTTAAACGTCACAAAAAAATAAGTAAGGTCAATACATTGTGCTGAGTCGCAATCAGCAAGCAGCTCTGCCAATGTGGTGTAAGTCTGTAAAAGGTGCGCCCGGTGTTGAAGCAGATAAAATTGTCGTATCAGTAACTGGCGCCATTGCGCCGCCGTTAGCTGGTTATCCACTTGAGCAGAGCCATTGCTGCTTTGCTGCTGATGAGTACGCTTAGACGATGACCCCTCGTCGACCTGGCTAAAGAAAATTTCAAGTAACTTTACTACTTCCCACTCTAACACCTGATGATATACCGTCTGATAAGCAATCAATAAAGCGTCAAGGTTGTTAACTTCAAGCGCAGGATCGCTCAGTAACTCAAGTAGTGTACGGATCGCACTAGTTTTTGAGGGGCGGTACTGCGCAGCAATGTAGAGAGTTGCCTCATCAGTATTACTAAACATTTCATTGCTGTTCGTTTTCTGTGACTCCGAAATGCCTGACAGTTTGGTACTGTTTAAATACTCAATAAGTGCGTGTTTGAGATACTGTTCGTGGCGCTGGTACTTTGATGGCCTGTTATCCAACGCAGAACCTTTATAAGTTCTGGTCTTGTGGATTCGAACGGTGCCGAGATGCTGGGTTAAGTCATCATCTGCTGGTAACGCATAAACTTCCCTTCGTAAGGACAACTCGTTTACTTTGCAATAGTAACCATTCAATAAGGGAATGAGCGATTGAGACACCGGCTCTCGAAATACTTCTTCATATCGCTTTAGAAGTGCATCGAGTGCAATCAGCTCGTTTCCTTCCTTTTCTATCAGTGTCAGTAAATTATTGAATGCGATGTGCCACGCATCAGACTGAGCCTCAGATATAGCCTTGTCACTCATATCCCACAGTTGCTCCTTCTTAACATGACGCAGCATGTAAGTCAGCAATGGGCCGGGAGCAGTATCACCCCCGCTTATCAAGGTAGGTTTTGATAGACCTAATTCGTTACAAACAGAGTTACGCCGACCAGTGCTCTGTGATTTTGCTCTTTTAAAGCTTCGGCGCTCAAATGTTGTTGAGCCAGAATATTTTCTGTGTTTGTTTTGATTTTTTTCGGTCTGAGCCTGAATACTCTGCGCCTGGTTGAAATCCTGCCAGTAACGCTCCAGCCGCTTGATTAAATATGATGGCATAGCAATACCTAAATGGGCCTGGTATGCCTGGAATAATTGTTCTATTTCCAACCGCTGTTCTCTACCAAACGTGCGTAACACATTCATCAACTGAGAACTTTCATACTCACTGCTAAACGGTGTAAGCAAAGCCAACCAGCCCGATACACTGATCCCGTGCAGCTCCTTACTTTTGTCATGTTCAATTTCAACCGAGGCATCCATTTGCACAGGATCCCAGAGTTCATCACTCGGACTCATACTGAAAAAGGGTTGCAACATAGACTGCAGTGAAAGCGAAAGTGCTCGGTTATATGTGCGGTGAAAGCAATTGAGTAGCGTATCGAAATCACCAAAATATGCGCCTGATTGATCTAACAATGCAAGTAAATCTCCATAGTCCTGGCGGAAATTCTCGATTTCATGACTCTGTGTTTGACTACCCGCTGCTCCTTCAGACACATGCAAAGCAGTCAGTTGTTCATTTAAAAATCGCTGCAATGCCTGCATGTGTTTATCGCAAGGTTCATTACTCTCTTCTCCGTCCAACTTAAGCATGCTATTTGAATGGGTATCAGCCACTGACGAGGCTTCCCAATAACCCCTTAACAGCTCGACAACCGTCTTAGGTAGTACATATCCATGTTGTGAGGAAAATGTCGTACTAAGCAACGCCACGAATTCAGACTCACCCTTTGGTATACCCTCTATTTTCTTCAGTACTTGCAGTAGATTCGTCAGCGATCGTTGTACTACCTGCCCTTCTAACAAAAAAGGCGACGGCATTGTATCAACAGACTGAGTCGCCCGATTTGTGGTCTGCAAATCAAACCGCTGGCTGTTCAGACTCAATCCCCTTGAATTTATCCGCTTTGCTAGCTGCCGGGCCAATTCCTCTATGGCTGCGCTTAACCGCAACACAAATGCGTCCATAAACCCTGAAATAGGCAATGCACCGAGTTCCAGCGTCAAATGCCGAATGATGAATTTGTCAGGTACGCCTGCTCGCCCCAACTGACGGCCAAGTGCGCCGCTCAATGTCTGCAATGCAGTCGCAATTTGTTGTTTGCTCAAAGAGGTTGCTTGAGCAGACCGATACTGGCCTTCGATGATCACGTCGCAAATGCGAACCTTAATCATGGCCTTGCTCTTTGTTTATTAATGCGGCGAATTGCTGCTTTAGCGCTTCAATTTCCTGGAGACCTTTAGCTCGCTCTTCACTCAACTTCTGTTCAAGCTGTCTAATCTCTTGTGCCTGAGCAGTCTCAGTTCGGTAGTCGATCCAATCTCTATTCGGCAGCACCCAATCATTATAGAGTTCTTCCATTGAACGTCGTTGCTGCT
This sequence comes from Pseudoalteromonas rubra, assembly GCF_000238295.3. NCBI lineage: Bacteria > Pseudomonadati > Pseudomonadota > Gammaproteobacteria > Alteromonadales > Pseudoalteromonadaceae > Pseudoalteromonas > Pseudoalteromonas rubra. The sequence continues at coordinate 89,552 of NZ_AHCD03000035.1, read as the reverse complement.
CATCTCGTAGTGGTTTCTCCGGGTGATATTGCGCCAACAGGCCTTGTTGTTGCTCATTTATGTTAGGGATGAAGGCGTCGTGCAACAGTGCTTTAAAGGAATCAACGTCGCTTCCTCCACCATTTATTACGTATTTAATATTTGGGATCATATAGACAGGCAGAATACTGGCTACTCTATCTAAAACCCTTGCCTTGTCCGCTTCATTTAGCTCTGTTGCTCTGTCGCTACTGCCTTGGTCAAAAAATAAAAATACGCTAACACCAAAGTTTAACCGTATCGCTTTGTCTGATGAGTGCTGCCATACAGGTGCTAAGAAACAGTGTTCCAGCAAAAATACATTTTCAATCCCTATGTCCTTCAGTTGTAAATGTATGAGCTGTTGAGCACGTTGTAATGCGGTTGAACGAAATATCGCTGGCAAATCATCACAACTGTCGATATTCGGCCCATATTGCAGCAGGCTCAAATACGCTTGTTTAAATTGAAGCTCCTGTTGAAAACATCGGATCTGTTCTGCTCGATGAGCATCGACAGTTTTTGCCCCCAATTCACCCTGTGTTTTAGTGGCTGGTTTCAAATTAGAGACGCCATGTAAGGCCAGCAGAAAGTTCAGACGTTTATCTGCCTGTTCCAGATCATACATAGTAGAAACATAAGCTTGATCACTGCTTGCGTTGCCCGTATCCCATTTATCAGAGTTAGACAACACGCCTGCATAGTATTTGCTGTTCAACAGGCTGTGCGTATAGAGCGATTTATCCGCAAGTCTTCTGGCCTCACGAGAATTCGATACGTGAGGAATGGCAAACAGATTACTGAAATTGTCCATTTGCGCACCTCTGTCGGCACGCACCTGATCCATAAAATACAAAAAGGAACGCAACGGGACTGACTGTTGAGAGTCAGCAGGTAAATTGTTGCCAATCTGATAGTTATCCGTATAAGACAGCTGTAATGAGTTAAATTTACCTAATTCTCTGTATTGCCCTGCCCGTACTTGTTCTTTATCCAGTTCTGACCTTTTATCAGCTTTTAACCCTTGTTCATTCTCCCACCAGCTACTGATAAGAACGGCATCGTCATTGATAGACAGAGCGCTAAGCCGACTGAACATGGGTTCTGCATATTCAATCAGCGCATACTGGAACCCTTCTTTATCCCCTGCTTTTTTCAAAGCAATTGATTGTACTGATGATACAAAGCTCAGATCTTCAAGCACCGCGTACAAATTGGCGACGATTATTTGTTTGCTAAACCCGGATGGATTGAGCGCTGGCTGTAAAATCTGTTCTGCAGATAAGGAATTCGCTATTTTATATTGTGGTATTGCATAAGGTAAAAGCGCCTGTTGTAAAGTGCTTGCCAATGCCAATCGGTTTTTTTGTGTATCTTGTCGATGTAAAAAACGAACCGTAACCTCGGCTTTCAGGTCCTGGCACCGGCTCACATTGATTGGGCTGAAGTAATCTCCAATGCCTCTTTCTTTGAGTAGGGCTTGCCAGCAAGCCTCTTCATTTTCCTCACCAGACAGGTAAACAACATCGACACTCAGTAAATCAAGTGCGTTGTCATCACTAGTATTACCACCGTCCGAATTGAGTGGGGTTTTGATGGGTGAAAGCGCTGCGTTAATTACACCATCAACGTGTGCGAGCACGACCCGATAATCATTTTCTGTCACCGCATAAGGTGTTTCCAGCAACTGCCTGGACCACCCATCAAAAGCATTGTACTCACGTCCCTGCATCAAATCCTGAATTGGAAAGCTGTAACTGTACGCCAGGTTGTCAAGCGCAAAGTTGACGGCCTCGAGCGTGGCAACTCCGGTATCGTGAATATTAAAGTCCGTCCAGCTGAATTCGACTTTTCCCTCAAATGATGGCGGTAAAAAACACAAAAAGTCGGGATCATTAACGTCAAATGCTAGCTCAGTAGTCATGACTTAGCCTCCTCCTGATCCGATTTGACCTCGGTGAGTGAGACAGAAAAGGTTTTATCACCTACCGTGAGAAGCAGCTGCTCACCTTTAACAGTTAACGTGCCCTGGCCTAGCTTTAGGCTGCCCTGAATCTCGGCGTTACCATCAACGTGTAATCTGGCTACCGGATTCTCAACACCAATCCCCAGGTTTTCTTTGATATGTGCACTGCCGGCAACATCGAGTTGCTGGCTTGGATTGTCTGTGCCAATACCTACGCATCCGTTGCTACCATTGATATAAATCCGGGACTTAAACTTCTCATCGAAGTTCCCTATGGCAATATTGTTGCTGTAGTTTGCCCCTAGGTGCAGCATTTCAGCGCTTGGGTGCGCGACATGAAAAGTTGAGTACTTGTTATCCCCGGTCTGAAATGACTGTCTGCCCAGCGATGCTTTTTGATTGTATGCACTTTGGGGATTTGTATTGATAGACAATAATGCTATTTCATCGTCTTTAACATGAGTCAGGCGCAGAGACCGCCCATCTTCTTGTAGATGATTGTCACCGATCGTCACTTTCTTTTCACCAGCAGACAGCTCTATACCTGCTTTACTATCTTTGCCATACAGCACTGCCCGTCCACTACCATCGCTCTGTGAGCTGAGTAGAACTTTTGATTTTGCAACCTCAACTTTATCTCTGAACCAGCCACTTCCCTGAGTCGAGAGCTCTACAGCACGATTATCGTTGGACCCCTCCTCACTTTTACCGATAACTTGTAACCCCTGAGTTGAGGTCATTAGCCCACTGTCCAAAGATAGAGTAAAGTCATCCATCAAGCTCTCTAGCTCAAACTTATTCCACGGCACAGGCTTCCAGGGGTGCTTGGCTAAATTACTTAAAACAGCAAAGTGCCCATGTGCAATAATTTTACTATCGGGATTATTTGTCTTGAGTTGCAAGCTGATTGTGTTGCACTCTTTTTTAATTAATCTGATTTCAGACAACGACAGTTTTTTTGGGTCAGCCACATTCATCGTGTTCATCGACACATTAATGTCGACAGTGTCATTGAGCGCAGCTTCTTTATTGTTGAGCGCAACGGTTACTATTAAAGTAGAGCGAGTATTTGGGTTTTCGGTGTCCAAATTGATCAGATAAGAGGCTGCACTTCCGCGTGATGACGGCTGCGACGATAGTTCCGCGATTGTATACCATGAGTTTGCTTCTAAAGGCTCCTGGCTAGTATAACCATCTCCCAGGCTCAGTGTTTTTAGGTTAATTGCACTTTCTTCCAGGTCCAGGTAGCGCGTTGTCCCAGTGGCGTAGAGCGTTTCTTTCGCTCGCATATTTACATTACCGTCAAGGTGAATTGACCGAATAGATAAATCAGCGTTTGGCGATTTGATGGTGCCATCCTCAACTGTCAGATCGCCTTTAATTGAGGTATGACCATTAACTTTTAACTGACTCGACTTACATTCACTTTGTCCCGCCCTGTCGGGTGCACAGCCAATGCCCACGAACCCCTCCGCAGAAACCTGTAATGCCTGACGCTCAGGCTGCCTCGATGCACCTAATCTAAACAGTTCGTTTTCTGCAACAAGTGAAAACTCTGCTCCCTTTGAATTGTCTGCCTTTGTTTCCTCCAATAAAATGCTTGGGCTAGTTCCTTTGAGGGTCAAGTTATCTGCGCTTAGCCTACCTTCATCGAACCCAATTTTCGCCTTTTTATAGTCACCTTCCTTGTTATCAGATTGACCACATACGTGAAGTAACACGTCTGGCGACTCGGTGCCAATGCCCACATATCCATTTGGTGTGATTGTCACAGCCGAAGCAAACATTTCATCAAAATGGCCGAGCATCAGATCTGTTTTTCCATTTGCGCTTAAACAAACTGCGGGTGATGTATCATTCAGAGCATGTGTTACCCCAAATTTAGACTCAGATTTTCCGCTATTTTTGTCCTGCCAGATCGCATACGAACTAAAAGAATAGACGTCTGACTGCGGCTCTTTTAGCTCAACACTCAGGCGAGCAGTAGGCTCTTTTGTGCCGATCCCAATACAGTTGTCTTTTCCATAAATATCGTCACTCTCTTGTATTAGGCATGCATCTATCCATTCAGCAAATTGTTGTTGAGTTGGCCTGTCACCCGTTTTGAAGAATTCTTTTATTTGGTCGCGCTTACCGCTGTTTTGATTAGTCATTCGTTTCGTTCCGCTCTGTAAATTATTTGACGTAAAAATCTTGATTTATTTTCATGTACCCAATGCCCTGATACTTTGATGGGTCGTACTCTGAAAAGTGGTCCACTACCTCAATAGTGGTGTTTTTCTTACAGAAAATAGCCACCTGATCTGGCTGAAATACATCAGATTTGGTTGGGCACAAGCTTCTGCCATCTGCCGTACTAAGCTTGAGATTTAATATTGCTTCTACGCACTCGATTTGTTGCAGATAGCTCAGTAGTTCACCGTAAGTGAACCAACAGCCAAACTTTAAGGGGGTGTCTCGGTATTTGACCCAAGGGTTAATGAAGTCTTCCAACGCCGCCAATAGCGCTCTCTTGTTGTCTTCTTCTTGTTGGCTGGTGCGAAACTTGACCACAATTCGAAAAGAGACATTTCGGTAGGTCGGATTCACGGCTTCAAATACAATAGGCCGGTCGCCTTCACAAGGCGGCTGAGTGTCAGCACTGGACATAAATGGCGTCGTTTGTGTCAACACCTGCTTAGTTATGTCTTTTAATAACTGTCTTGCTACCTTTCGTTTTAATGGATAAGGCTGATATAAGGACTGATTTTTTTCGACAATCACCGCTTTAACGGTTATTGGCTCGTCCGGGGTCAACGTTTGTGAATTGTCAAACACCGCCGGAATACACTTAACCTGCATAACATTGCCAAAACGGGTCAGAATGAAATCTTCAAAATCCTTGACTGTGACCGCTCTTCCTTTGTAGCGCACGCTACTGAATGCTCGCGTCCAGAGCTCTTCTTCTGTTTCCGGTTCTTTCCCTGGCGCTATGGTATAGAACTCAGGTAGTTGCTCTCTTTTGCCGTCTAAGAACAACTTGCTGTCTACTGGCAATTGTGTAATGTCACCACAGTCTTGCAAATCTCCTATTTCTCGACGAATTATAAACCCGTTGCTTCTCACGGCTTGTATTGTCATAAGTGCTTTATAGGCCTCGTAATCTTGGCTGTTTTCTTGGCTATTAGCTTGATCTTGGCTTTTATCTTTACAGCCGGGGATGAGCCCTTCTTCAGTAGGTACCGCGGCAATCCAATAGGTACCCGTTGGCATTAATGGGTTATTGTTTTCAATATCATCCGGCGTAATCCATCGCAACAAACCACTTTGTGTCAGCCCGTACGTCCCATCCTCGATAAGATACTTATCAAGCTCCCGCCAGCCGGTTTTTGCCAGATAGGACCAGCGAATGGCGACTTTTGGCCTGTTCGAATCCCCTGGAATACCATGAAAAAATAACCTGGACTCCTTGCTTTTAAGCAAGTTTTCCAAACCAAAATACAGGCCTAAGAGTGGGCGTAAGTGCCTTGTATCCTCGGCCTTTGGTTTTGAATCAATACGAGTTACAGCATCAGTGTCATTTTTTTCTTCCTGACCATGGGTACTGTCACCTAACTCCTTACAGCCTTTATTTAAACCTTCCTTATTTGAGCTTTCTTCATGTTCCAGTGCCCCTTTGTGATGCGCAACTGGCATATACCCCGCCGGTTCCAGGCGATATGTTCTAACGTCTGCTCCCCTGTTTCCTGGTGATTTATAAAATATATCCAGTCGATTGATCTGAGGAATATAAGGCAAGTTAACAGGCGTGGGGGCAACAAGTGTTTGAACAAACGCGGTCAGCTGATTTACCAAGGGCTCGATACTTTCACCGTGTTTTTCGACTCCAGCCAACAGAATTATAGACGTTTCAATTTCTCGCTTCATTGCTGTTAAAGACGGTTGAGCGTTCAGCGTTTTTGTAAGCTGTTCTAGATACTCAATAAGGCTAGTTAGCTCAGGATTGGGGTCAGATTCGAGTAGCTTTTTCAGTACGAGCAACTCGTTAGCTATCGAGTCAATTAGCTTCTGTACAGCTTCATCCATTAGCTTTCTGTAAGCAGCAAAGTCGACGGCATAGTTTGTCATCAACAGAGGATATTCTGCATGACCAAAACTTTGTCCTGTTAACTGAATTTCAAAATACAAATCTTGCGATAGAGGATCGGCTTCGGCTGTTTTCCAGTCGCTATTGTTCAGCGCCTCAGTCAACTCGCAAGTTTCGACTTCAAGTGTATCTGAGCTTGCGTTCTCTGACTGATTTGTTGCTTGGTTTGGTAACTGATTTGATGAAGGATTAATTGTATCAATTACCTCCGTTTGTTCGCTTTTCTTCTCGATGGAACACGTTTTAAAAAGTGCCTGGTCTTTGGCAACCCCAACGACCTTTGACTCTTTTATTGTATTAACTTGTACCTTAAAATCGGCTTGCGGCTTATCGTAAGCTTTATAATATTCAGTCAGGTCTTTCGGTTTTCCCAGCCAGTGCAGTGTTAGGTTCATTTCGCTAATGGGCTTAAGCGCCAGTTCCGGATGTGCGAAGCTAAATATGGCTTGTTCAGGTGCATCATCACCAAAAAGCACTAAACTGCCCTCTGGCGACATCACAGTATCCTGGTTACGCACAAGCTCAGGAGTCAACCCGTTTACTTCAACGGTGAGGTCTTCACACACAATGCTCCACTGTTGATTCGAAACAATTTTTATACTTGGCGCGTCTGCCGCAAACGCTTCGTAAGGCTCTGGTTGTGATATGGCTACAATAGGAGGGAATTCTGCCGACAGCTTAAACGTGAACTCGCAAGGGCAGTCCTTGTTCTGTGTTGGCGTATTCAGCTTTTCCCAACCCGCTGCCGTACTTATGAAAAAGTTAACATGCTCAACTTTTATGTCCTTTGCTTGAGTACTCCCAAACTCGTCAGAAATGTCTAATGTGAGTGTGATTGTCCGGGTACCCTGAGATAAGTTTAGTAGCTCAGAACTAAATGCCCAGGCGCGCTCAAATACTCTACCTCGCTTTGCTTCAACTGGTGCGAGAGGGTGTAGCGTATTTTGCTTACTCGCCTTAAGGTTGTGCGGGTTATACAAAGGGAGTTTATAGTCGGTGACAACAAATTGAGATTTGCTGACTACGTCTGGGTTCACCGACATAAGCTTTTTCAGGTTAATCGCGTGAAAATCAAATCCGCACTCCACTTCATATTTAAGTGGCCGGTCACGGCCTTCTACATAGGCTTTTAATTCAATGTCCTCATTTTGTTGCTCTAGCAAAGGTGCCGCACTGAGGTCCAAGAATGTGATGATCCGTTCCGCCAGTGCTGGATTTGGTTCAAACCCTAAAATATTCCTGGCAATGTAATTTTTGAAGTCAGTTGTTATGGTTTTATTTTCTTCGTTGAACTTGGACAATTTTTTCAAAAAATAGAACAATACAATACGCTGTGGCTGCTGTAGTTGTTCAATCTGCTCTTGTGACAACACATTTTGATCAATGACTGCTCTCGGATCGGCAATATACTCTGCTAGCAACAATTCGCTGATCCCTTCAGGAAGTAATTGATTCAACTGACCATCAAGACCCACACTCCATTGTTTAAACTGGTGAAGCCAGTAAAGTGTGTCGCGTGGTTCCGCCTGAAAATAACCTGGTTTCAACTCCGGCGGTATTTGGGCAGTCGTTCCACTTAGCGTTGAGCAACATGTTGTATTTGCAATATCTGACTGTTTCATGAAATCTGGAATCCATCAATTAGGTTAAAGGGAATGACCAGGTTGTATCTGGAGTTGGTATGGTTGAGCTGATAGTTGATTGCTATCTCTAAGGTAACGGACTGGCTAACACTGCGGTTGACCATTATCTGTAGTACCTGAATACGCACTTCAAACAAGGTAATCGCTGTCAGTATGGTTTGTTTAATATCAGACAACAGAGAATTGCTAATTGAACGAAACATATACTGGTTTAAGTCGCATCCAAACAAAGGATGCGCAATGCGCTCTCCAGGTATCGTCGTCAGTAAAAGTAGTAAGCTCTGTTGGATGTCCTGATTACACACCGCAATATCCAGCATCGCGCCGTACTCACTGAACCCAACCGGAAACTTCCAGCCTTTACCTATAAATTCATCCCGATTCATCCGCCGACCCTCACTGAACCCGATGCCACGATCTTCCCGACAGGTACAGCATTGGGGTCATTACACGTACAAACCGGATCCCCCATTCGCGCGGCGGGTTTACCATTGATTTTTACGCTCATACTGCCCATGAAAACGGTGCCAACATTGGTAGGCTGATTTATGAAGCGGGTTCCGATCTGCACATGTTTTGGTTGATTCTTACCCGAACTGTCCTTGGTTGCCGCAGGCTTACCCATAATTTTTACATCGTTACTCAAACCATCTGTCAATTGTCCGCTAAATGGAAAAGGTAACGGCACGACGACCGGACCTGCTGGTGTCGGCATTTCGACTAAGTGTATGTCGGCTGGTGATACAATTTTGTCACCTTGCTTTGCAGCTGGCATGCCCATGCTTTGCTCCTTAGTTTAAGTTGATAACCTGGCCTTTAATGGTGACTGAACTATCCGATTTGAGTTCTGCTTTACTAGCACACTCGATTGTCAGGCTGTTTTTGGTTGTCAGGGTCATCCCTTTGTCAATCGATAGAAGCAGCTCATTCTTGTCACCTGTCGTGAGCTTTAGCACCTTGTTTTCCGGTTCAAACACCATATTCACGTCCCCCCAAAACACCCCACTGGGCGACTTCGGGTCGAACTTAAAGGGCTTTGGGAGACTTTTTTCAGATGAATATACAGAGGTAAGAATGACACCTAGCGAAGGATTACTGTTGATAAAACCGATATAGACCTGTTCACCTTTTTTAGGGATGAAAAACCCCCCTTGTTCTTCGCTGGCACTCAGCTGGCCACAGTACGCCCAGTAAATACCCTCTCCAAAACTGTGGACATTAACCGGAATTCTGCCCAGCTTTAATGGATCGGCCTGCCATTCAAGTACTTCCGCACTTTCTATGCCGGTACGCACATTTTTGAAAGGAAAATTATATTGGTTTAATAATGGCAGGCTTGTCTGGCCAATTTGTAATTGTGTTGTCCACTGACCGGCCCTGAGGGTGTGCTGCACGCCAGTTATTGTGAAGCTATCTGAGACAATATCGGGAAACCGGCTCAACTCCAACGTTTGCCCCAGCTCAACATCAGAGTTTCCTGCTATCGTGACCGAGCCAGAGTTTTTATTCAGTACCTGTTGAAGTTCAAAATATGACAGCGCACTCAAAGCTTGTTTTTTTGTCGTCAGCTGAGGTAAAAAAAACTGCCCTTTTGCATTCTTTAGGTGCTTGGTTGCATCGTCTCCAAAGGTTTTTTCAACCTGATCGAAGGTATTTTCTGCCTGATCCCAGTATTCAATCGACACAGATGAATACAAATCCCGGCCACTGTGGCAAAGACTAAAATCCAGTACAGAACGCTCTACTCCCAGATCTATTTTGAGTTTCTGACTACTAGGCTCATTTAAGTCAACTATCTGTATTTCACCGTTTGCCGGTTTTACCAACAAACCATTTGCCAGAACCTGCTGCAATATAAAGTCCCAATCGCTCTGCTGCATTTGTACCCATTGATCATGCCGGATGGTATCCAGCTTGCCTGCCGCCTGACCAGCCAGCTTTAGCCCCTCATGTTCGGCCAGCACCTGTTTGATGATGTCAGCGTCGGTTTTATCTGAAAACAACCTGGACGCAATCGATGTACGTAGTCGTGAAGCAGGATCCTGCATAACGATGCGCATTACCGGCAACTTACTTTTAACTTCTGCGTATCGCTCCATGATGATGCCACTGAACAACAATGTATCCCGAGCGCCGCTTTCCTCGTACCTGGCATAAATGTCGATTGGCTTGCCCAATTCAAACTGGGGATCCTGAAATAGTGGGTAAACACGATCACTAAAATTGCCAGTGACGAGTGTCATTTCAGCACTGGGAATGCAGTTAAATTGCTGATTTACCTTTAAGCTGACAAGTTGTTCAGACAGCACTTTCTCTTTATTTTTATTAATGGTGATGGTGACTGTGTTTCTCATGAGGCGTTTACCTCATCAAGTGGTGGGATCAGCAAGGTTACGCCCGCTTGCAAGTTGTACAGGTTATTTAAACCGTTGGCTCTGGCTATCTGTTTACCAAACCCTGTACTGCCATAGTAACGATAAGAAATGTACGGTAGCGTATCTTTATCAGAGACATTGTGTAGATGAAACAGATCTGGTGAGCTGGGGTTTGCAACCCGTTTGTCATATTCGGTGTTGACATCTTCTAACAAGACCAGGTCGACATCAGCTCTTATTGGTATTCCTTTATCTGTGAAGGTTCGGTAATGCACATCGCATTGCTCTGCCCGCCCATAAAATATTGGCATTTTCCCCCAGATGACTTTTAAGTATGGTGGCTGGTGGATATTGCCAACATAATTCATTGTCGCGTTCATCAGCTGAGTTAATTGCTCCACCACGCCTGCATCTGACTGGCTCTGCTGTGCAAGCAGGCCCGAGCCATCTAAGATTAAAGTCGCTTTCATATAATTTGGACCTCCACTTGAGAAAGCCGACAACATACTGGCGCTGCTGAGTGGAAACTGTTTACCGTATCTATTTCGGGTGAATACACTCACCGATTGCGGGTTAACCAGGGCGGTAAATGTGCCTAAAGACTGACTTCTTGCTGCATCCTGATAGGCATCTATCTTGAGCAAATCCAAAGTGCCTGAGCTATCCATTACATTTGCCCCCTACGTTGGAGTTGAATCAATACCTGTTCCACACACTGTTCAACCAGCTCCTCGAGAACCAGCTCATCAATTTGGGGAGACTCAGCAGGCAGCCGGTGTTGCTCATTCGACTGCTCGCACTTGGCCTTTATCTGCAATTTGTCGATTTCAATTTCCATCAGATCTCCCTTAGCTGCTTGTATTCAAACGTAAGTTTTTCAATCAGGACGCCTCTGGCATCGGCACTGAAACCTTCTACCTGCCACTGAGTAATATAGGCATCTATCACCAGCCAACTTTTTAAAAAACTGCCGTCCTGGTCCAGTAAATAGATAGCCATGTCAAAACGCTCTATCTGAGTGTTTTGGTTCAATACTTTCAGAAATTTCTGTGCAACATCCCTGTCGCCAGTAACCAGAGCTCTTGAAATTGTTAAGTTGTCGAACTCCAGTCCTTTTTGTAGCTGTCCTTGGGTATCACAAGCAGTGCTGGCAGCGTCGGGTAGCCGTAACCTGACACCGAGGCCAGAAACTTCCTGGGCTCGTATACTGTTGTCTAACAGGCCCGTTAACTCAGCCAGTGTTTTTGCACCATTACCTGAGCGTGGCAACAGAGAGATGCTAAAGCGATATGCCGGGATCACACTGCTCATAGGCCACCTATGACACGCTGATTGAGGCGGCTTTCAATTCAAGGCTTTGAAAAGCAGCACTGTTGTCATCTGCTTTTAAGCTCGGACCTTCAAACTTGGTCGGAAAAGCGCCCAGCACAGACCAGGTCATGACCGAGCTGTTTTCGTTGTCCAGCAACGAAATAACAATGTCCTTTTTTGTAAAATCCGATGTGTGAATTTCACTCAGCCACTTGTACATTTCCGACTTTGCTTTAAACAGGCCGCGCTTTAAGGTGATTGATGGCGGCTTGACCTGACCGAGTAATTGATAGCTTTTTACGCCCTCTTTGGTCGCTTCTTTGTACTCAAAGTCGTCATATTCGATATTGAGCCCTGATACTTCACTACAGTTCATTTCGTCGTCTCCGACTTTGACCATGTAACGAAAGGCGCTTAATGGATAGGTATCTTTGATGGCTGCTTGGTTATCTGCCATGGTTTTTCTCCTTATAATCTCGGGTTAACAGGTTATTATTCGGCCATCATTTGTGAGAAGGTCAGGACAATAAATTCAGCCGGCCGTAAAGGCGCCACTTTGATGCTGACCTTCATGAATCCATCCAGAATATCCTGCTCACTCATGGTTTCCCCTTGGCCGATCATGACCTGATAGCTTTGCTCAGGGGTTTCTCCGGCAAAAGCACCGCGTTCAAACAAGCCAAACAGATAGGCCTCTATCATAATTTTGATTTCTACCCAGGTGTTGTGCTCATTAGGCTTAAAGACGTAGGCTTCCAGTGCCTTGCTGATATCGGTTTCCATGGCAATAAACAGACGACGTACATTGATATAGCGCCAGTCCAGGCTGTTTCCGTCGGTTGTGCGTGCGCCCCAGACCAGTGTCCCCCGGCCCGTAAAGCTGCGAATTGCATTAATTGATTTGCCTGAACTGGCATCGACATTGAGGCCTTCTTGCTGATTTCTGGTGATATCTATTAAAGGCGCAGTGACACCGACCGGACTGACGTTGGCTGGGGCTATCCACACGCCCTGAGCATTGTCTACGCGACTGTAGATCCCCGCCATAAAGGGGGATGGAGGCATATCGATGTAGTTTTGAGCAAGAAAGTTTTCGACTTTGTTGACTGTTGCATTGTCGGGGGCAGCGACACGAACCAGAGTGGCTGTTTCACCGCCTTTTACCTGCCCTGTGAATTTGCTGTTCACTGCAAATTGATAGTCTTCGGCTGCACTTTCATTGCCGGACTGGCCCAGAAAAGTGTTAACCTTATTCAGGAGTTGCTCTGCGGTTATCTTGTTAACATCAGCAGTCTCAATGGTAATAGTGAGTGTATTATTATTTGCCTCTGCCACCGAGAAAGCCTCGCCCGCGGCAATATTTGCACTCACCGTGCTGTTCTTTGGAAGCCCTCCCGAACGTTTAAGGATTAAGGGGAATGATGCATCACTCTCTGTAATCCAGGGGTCATCCTCGTTGAAAGTTCCAGGTTTCTCATTTTCTGGAGGAGTGATATCTGCCAAACAGGTTAACTGCCAGCCTTCCTGGTCTTTAATCCACTTTCTCTGGAAATCGTCAGGGGTCATCCCGTTAGTTCCGACCGTGACCACAACTTCATTTTTATCTTCACCAGTTGCTGTTACAGAACTCTCTTCTGTCGCTCCGCCCTTTACGGTCAACTTGGGCGTAGTCGTGGGGCTTTTATTATTGTATTTCGCAACCAACACAGGGATTTCATCTTCATCGTTGTTCTTATACTCACCCGAGTAGGAGTAACCATTAATACTCAATACCGACAGTAGTGTGCCATTGAACGTCGTGGTGTCTTTATCATAGGCATAGGGAGTGAGTGACTTAAGATAAGGGAAGTACCCTGCGCCATAGCGTACTGCGCCGGAGACATGCTCTCTGAACGCGATTGCATCATTTGTACTATAAATGTTTGAATCTGAGTTCTGAATTACATCCATAATCAGAAACTGTCGTTTGGACTCTTCCAAGTAATTCAACAGCGCACTGCAACGGTCATAGTACTTGGCCTCACCAAAGCGAATGAGGTCGGGGATCGCGATTAGCGTTGCAGTTTCTGCGTATTCAATAGCTTCTTTAAACAATCCCATATCAGGTATTGCCGCAATGTCATTAAAGCTGTCGTAGTTACCTAACGATACAATGTAACACTTGCCACCACCATTGGCGAAAAAGTTACTGATTGACGGGTACATATAGCTTGGTGTGTATTTAGTTGTACCTTTTTTAATTTCCGCTCTAAACTCACCGTTATCTTCTGTGACCTTCATAGTCCCCGTTTTGTCTTCGCCGCCAAAATGCTCCTGATAGGTTAAAATGCTGTCGACTAGGACTGGCATAGACACCTCGTCGCCACCGTCAGCACTCGTTACCGCCGGGATGTCATCACCGTTGGTCATCTGCGCTTTTTCGGTATATCCAAAGAAAATGGGTATCGCCGTTTCATTGGCGACTATGCTGGATCCGAATGCGTTTTTTTCTTCAACATAAACGCCCGGGGTTTTATACTGTGTCATCTGTCATGCTCCTGGATTGATTTAACTGGTTTTGCTCAAGCAGACTTGCTTGCATTGAATTACTAAATTTGTCGAAGTTGCGGCGAAGTAGTTGTTGTATAGGCTGGCTTCCATCGGGGTGATTAAGCGCACTTAGCCACTGCATATATTGCGCCTTGCAGAAGCCCTTCGGCGGGTTTGCTGAAGCTGCGCCAGGTTGAACATGGCCGCTGTCCGCTCCCTGTGCTTCATTTGAAATTTTCTCTAGCGACATGAAGAGTGTTTGAATTGCCCGCTTAGCTTCGAATGCTTCCTGTGTCTCTTCGTGCTTTGGGATCTCAAAGGTCTGATTTTTGTCCGCTCGCTTAAGCGCTTCGATCGCAATAGTGAACACACCGTTTTCTTGCTCATTGCCAAAGAGCTGTGTTCTCGCTTTTATAATTACCGGCCATTCTTTTTCGTAATCAGTCTCTGCTTTGTCTTCTGTTGCAAAACCGTTAAATTGCGCAACTGCCCAAATAATCTCGAGCATATTTTGTTTTGTTTTTGCAAGCAGCGTACTTACAGCACTGTCAGCGAGGTTTGAAGTCGGGAATGGCGCTGGTTTTTCACCTTCTTCAATCTTGGTTTTGACCAACAGCGGCACATCTTTTTTCGCAAGTGCTGAGACCCTGACCCAGTTGAGCTCATAACGGAGCAAAGGCAGGCCGCTAACATTAAAGTTATTCCAGATCTCTAGTTCCTCACGAGCGCTGAAGTGGGACAGCACCACATCTACCTGCCAGTCAGATTGTTGAGCAGACTTGTCACCCGTTTTAGTGTGAAGCAGGATGGAATTTGAATACAAATGCCGCAATATTATTTCGTAAAATTTAAGCCCCTCGCTGTAATCTTTTTGATTGAAGATCAACAGCATATTTAATGACAGGTGGAGAGGTGCCTTTTGTGGCCTTGCCTTAGCTTCTGGTGTAATTGTATAACCAAGTGGGTTTCCCCCATTGAATGCGCTCTCTTGCTGCGAGCTAAACAACACGAGGTTAACTTTATTCTTGTGTAGGACGTGTGGAGACTGACCAGGGTCGATAAACTCGATTTTGTCAGCGTCGGCCGATACCTTAGGTGTAGCAGCAGTAATACTTGTTTGTGTATTAGCTATTACTGAGTCAAGCTCTTGCTGTTGCAGTGAAATCATCCCCTGCAACAAAGCTTGATTGAGCTCATTTTTAAATGCATCTATTACCTGAGTGATCATCTCCCCTCCTTAGAACAGTGCTCCGCCGGTGTGTAAAAACACCGGCTAACTGTTGGAGCAATAGTGAGGGTTCAGATTATCGGTATACCTATTACTGCGCCTTTGCGCCTATCACCCATTTCTTTGTTACTTTCACTATTGCACCCGCGAAGACACCACAGCCTGCTTGCGAAATTGAATAGGAGATGTCTGAAAACACCTTTTGAATGCCGTAGAAAAGTTATTGGAATCCGAGTAGCCCACCGAGAAAGCGATTTCCTGTATAGAATTGTCAGTACTACAAAGTAATTCCGCCGCTCGTTGCATTCTCAGCTCACGTAGCCAATTGAATACCGTTGCGCCGTAATAGCTTTTAAACACCCGCGACAGCCGGTTGCGATTTGTTGCCATTAACTTGGTTAGGTCGTTAAGTTTGACTTCTTCTGTATAATTTGATTTGAGGTATTGTGCTGCGTTTTGTGCAAGCTTGATATCTGCACAGGAAAGGCTAGGCAGGTAAATCGCTACATCAGGGCAATGTGGCGCTTTTTTTTTTAACAGTGTGAACAACCGGTTCGTTCCCTTCATGTACAAACTTATTTGATATCACAGAATAGCTAAATGTCGGCGTGACCCTATGCAAAACTTGGTTTGGGATAACCGGCCAAAACAGGTAGTCCATCGCACCATTAGCATAAACAAACTCTATCAGGCTCAGGTCTGGCTGTATTAATGCCAATATCGGCGGTAATGTTTCGTTAGTGGACGAGCGAGTGTTAAGCGCAAGAGTTTCTCTGATTAACTTAACCAATCCAACGCCGGCCACGGTACAGTCAACCAGAATTATATGATGCTCAGCCTCAAATGATGTCCTGCTAATCATTTCGAGATAGACTTGTTCAACAGTTATTTCGTGCCCTTCTAGCAGCACAGAAAGTACAGAAAGTTTTTCAACGTCATTTGTTACAAAATTGATTTTTTTTTAGAAACCATGTTTTCACCTGTTTAATAATTGATGTTGGACCCCCCAGGTGAGCTTTGTGAATGGGTATTGAATTGAAAGTCGATGAGTTGCGATAACACTAAATTATGTCGACAAGACATGCGTAAAAAGTTTTGAGTCAATCGGCCGACCTTATTGCATCGGACTCAATTTATACGCTCATCCGATAACACACTTAGGGAGAGTGAGTTCACAGAGTATAATTGAGCGCTCGTTCCTAAAGCATTACACTTTGCTTACACCAAATATACACACAAAATTAACAATGAAACAAACTTTTAGGTACATTCCGATAATGACTGATCGCCAAGGCCGCCTCTGTGGTAAATGCCAAGACTGTCTGATGGACAATTCGTTAAGTTCATCATTAAGAAGTTCAAGCTGTTCAGTACGCAGCGTCGAAGTGTTGCTTTGATCTTTTATAGTAAAAAGTGTTGGAAATTAGGGGGAAAAGGTGTGCGTTGAATATGGAAGTGGAATAGCAGGCGCAATACGCCTGCTATTTTACAATTAGCGTTTACGTCTGCGACGCAACCATACTAACGGTAACGCAATCAGTGACAGCCAGCTTAATGAAGCAGACTGGCGCTCGTACGTCTCTGTTTCCGGCGCGACACATTCACTGATCTCTGTGCTACCCGTTTTAGTCAGAACCACTGGCACCACAACTGATTCTGATGCTTCGTTACCATCTGAGTCCTTGTCTGGGTTCCCAAACGAATCTAGCTTGGTCACCGTTTTGGTTGCAACCGCATATATCGTATTGTCATCCGTTATCCGGATTGCCTCGGATACGGTATAGGGGAACTCATCGCTTTTACAAGGTAGTAAATCATTGATGTTAGTTAGCTTTTCATCACCAATCTTATACATAAAGGCTTCACTGCGAGGGTTAGATACGTTTTTTTCCGTTTCGCCTTCACCAACCATATAACCGGCGTTGTTAATGTCCCGGACATACGTGTCGGAGCCACTGAAATAACTGGGGATCTCTACCAAGGTTTTATCATTCATATCGTAGTAAAACCCGTTCACTTCAAATAACGTGCCCTGGTTTTGTCTGCCTACGTATCCCGCAATCACATTGTTGTCATTGATGTCCAGAGCATAACCGGTCTGATAAAAGTCATCATGCTCTCGTAAAGTGAAAAACTGACCATCCTGGTAGTAGCCTGGCTCTTCATAAGCCTTTAAGCTATCGTCGATCCTGACTCTGGACCTGCCAACCGCAATACCCGCTTTGTTGATGGCATAAGCCGAGCTGTAAAACGGATTATCTTCATCGTCTTTGCGCTCCAAACCAATACCCAGATCTTTCGTCTCAATGACATTGAAGTCTTTATCCAGTGTCCATTGGTAAGCGCGCAGATCATAGACCCCTCTGCCCTGACGCCAGATACATACAGCCTCAGGCTCATCTTTATCATCACAGTTGTCCGTAATCGTCGTTTGGCTGTTTTCAGACAAGCCCACCGATGCCTGGCCAACCACCAGATAATTGCCTTCATCAGTCAGAGTAATATCAGAGGCGATGCTGTAGCCACCATATTCTGTAAATGAAGGATCCAATACTACACGCTTGCCACCGGGAGATATCACTATCCCACGAGCATGCCAGTCACGCACAAAATAGGTTTTCGCTTCACTTTCTCCCTCTGGAGTGAAAGTGATTTTTTTAAAAGGTGCAGAGCCCCAGCCAACCGCAGTGCCGTCTGCCGCGACAGCGGTCATCGCATTACTAACTGAACGTGTCAGACCCGCATAATCGGGCGACTCTATATCGAATATATCGACCTCGTTAGCACTGGTGCCTGTGAATTCGAGGCCAGCGACAGAACTGATTTTTTGGAATTCAGCGCTGGCACTTTGCGTACCAGACGATAAATAGCCCAACATAAAGTTATGTGCTTCTGAGTCTGTTGAGAGTGCGTCACCATTTTCGATATCATCCAGAGTGAAAGTAATGGTTTCTTCTCTGTCTTCTAAGATTCTTTTGTAGGTATCGTAATAATTGGTGATCGTACTGTCTTGAAAATCGATATAACTGATATCGACAGGCAGGTTGTACAGTCCCGTTACGCGGCCAATGGCGTCGCCGCTTTCATTGACATCGGTGACATAATGCATTTTGCCAATGTCGCTGGTTGGTAATTCAGTGAGTTTGTAGGTCGCGGCAATCGCCTGACCAGATAGGCCGAAAATAATGCTGGCGGCCATAAGTGAATATTTCATTTCAATCCTTACTACTGATTCTGTAATGCTTCTAATTCTTCCCAACGCTCAAACGCGGCTTCAAGCTTGGACTCAAGGTCAGCCAAATGGTTCAACGCGGTTTGGGTCGTTTCAGGATCTTGCTTAAAAAACTCCGGTGAATTCACCAGATTTTGCTGCGCTTCCAGCTCGTTTTCCAGAGCCTCTACTTTACCCGGCAATGCTTCCAGTTCAAGCTTTAATTTGTAGCTTAATTTACCGGATTTGTTTTTATTGGCAGATTTTTTGTTATCGCTCGCTTGTTGTTTCTCTTTGTCGAGCTTTTCTAACGCTTTTTGCTGCGCCTGCTGCTGTGTTCGGTACGCTTCAAAATCACTAAAGCCACCGACGATCTCAGTCACTTTACCATTGCCTTCAAATGCCCAAACACTGTTACAGGTATTATCGATAAACTCCCTGTCGTGGCTGACTATCAGGATAGTCCCCTGATACTGGTTAATGATCTCTTCCAGTAGCTCAAGCGTTTCAATGTCCAGGTCATTAGTCGGCTCGTCCAGCACCAGCACGTTCGAAGGTTTCAGGAACAGTTTAGCCAGCAACAGACGATTCTTCTCTCCCCCCGATAATGCCTTGACCGGGGTACGGGCGCGTGCAGGAGGAAATAAAAAGTCTTGCAGATAACCCAGTACATGACGGCTACGACCACCCATTTGTACTTCTTGTTTACCTTCAGCGACATTGTCCTGAACCGTTTTTTCTTCATCCAGTTTTTCCCGATACTGGTCAAAATAGGCCACTTCAAGGTTAACGCCTTGCTTCACCTTACCTTTATCCGGAGAAATATCACCAAATAGAATTTTCAGTAACGTCGTTTTACCGACGCCGTTAGGACCGATTAAACCAACACGATCACCACGCATAACCAAAGTCGAGAATTCATCGACAATGCGCTTATCTTTGAAGGCATGGCCAATATGCTGAGCCTCAAAGACCAGTTTCCCCGAACGCTCCGCTGATTCAATGTTAAAGTCAGTCTTGCCGACTTGCTCAACACGCTGCTTACGCTCAACCCGCAGTGCTTTAAGAGCTCTAACTCGCCCCTCGTTGCGTGTACGTCGTGCTTTTATTCCTTGACGGATCCAAGCCTCTTCCTCTGCGAGCTTCTTATCAAACAAGGCATTTTGCGCCTCTTCAACTTTCAGATCATGGGCTTTTTGATCCAGATACTTGGCATAATCGCCAGGATAAGAAATAAGCTTACCACGATCTAAGTCGAGTATTCGGGTTGCCACACCACGAATAAATGCCCGGTCGTGCGAGATAAAAACAATACCGCCTTTAAATTCTTTTAAGAACTGCTCCAGCCATTCAACGCTGCTCATGTCCAGGTGGTTGGTCGGTTCATCAAGCAAAAGCAGATCCGGGTCACTCACCAAAGCCTTAGCCAGAGCCACTTTACGTAGCCAACCACCAGATAACTTTTCGAGTTTCATATTGGCGGTTAATTGCAACTGCGTCAGTACCAGCTTGATACGACTTTCAAAACGCCAGGCATCCTGGGCTTCAATGTCTGCGGACAAGCGTTCCAGACGACTCAACAGGCTGCTCGAGTGATCGGTCTGCAACGCTTCGCTGACGTTATGATAATCAATCAGCAGCTGGGCAATATCTGGCAGGCCACCCGCTACATAATCAAATACACTGCCCTGGGCCCCTTTTGGCGGATCCTGTTCAAGCCGAGACACTTTTAGCCCGGAGACCTGGTTAATTTCACCATCGTCCAATTGGACTTGCCCGTCAAGGACTTTGAGCAGGGTTGACTTACCGGCACCGTTGCGCCCGACGATACAGACCCGCTCACCCGCTTCAATAACTGCATCAGCCTGATCTAACAGGGGATGAGTACCAAAAGCCAGTTGGGCCCGTGCAATTCTGATTAAATCCATCTTACTTTAACAACTCTTTTATATCTTGTTCTGTGAAGGGCCAGAACAAAGTTCTGGCGCTGTCTGTTGACTTAAGTACGGGAATCGATGTCTGATATTCAGCCATCAGTTGCGGATCTTCTACAATATCCTGATGCTGTACGGCATCACTGGCAACGCAACGTAACACCAATTCATAGGCTTGCTCGCAAAGATGACAGCCATCGGTATAAAACAGGGTAAGTTTAGCCATGAGTGATCAACCAACTGTTGTGGATCTGCTTGTTACGCTTAAAATCAGGCGACAAGGTTTGATCTGACACATTTTCGGCTTTCAGACCCAGTCCCATCAACCCCACTTCATCCATTTTAAAACCACGTTTGTTGTTGGAGAATAACAAGGTGCCACCCGGGCTGAGAATTTTTTTGACCCACTCAAGTAGCTGGATATGATCGCGCTGCACATCAAAGACCTCTTTCATGCGCTTTGAATTCGAGAAAGTCGGCGGATCAAGGAAAATCAAATCATACTGACCTTGTGCATGCTCAAGCCATTTCAGGCAGTCTGCCTGTTCAAACCTAAAACGAGGGTTACGCAACTCGTTTAAGGCAAAATTTTCTTCTGCCCACTTGAGATACGTCTTGGACATGTCGACCGTCGTCACCGCTTTTGCACCACCTAGAGCCGCATGAACTGAGGCGCTGCCAGTATACGCGAACAAGTTAAGAACACGCTTGTTCTTAGCATTTTGCTGAATATATCGTCTGGCCAGACGGTGATCTAGAAACAGCCCGGTGTCCAGATAATCAAACAAGTTAACTTTGAATTTGGCACCAAATTCTTCCACGACTTGCACCCGGTTTTGCTTACTGAGTGCGTTGTATTGTTCCTGACCTTTTTGCTTTTTACGGACTTTGACCGCAATGTTAGAGGGGTCAATATCCAACGTTTCGGCGGTAAGCGTGATCACGTCCTGCAGGCGCTTATTGGCAACCAGTTCATCAATTTCTTTTGGCGCTGCATACTCAAATACGACGGCACTGTCTCCATAGACATCGACCGCTACATTGTATTCCGGAATATCCGCGTCATAGACACGGTAGGCCTCGACTTGCTCTTTCTTGAGCCAACTTTTCAGGGCTTGTTTGTTCTTTTTTACCCGGTTGGCGAACGCCCGAGACTGCTCAAAATGCAGCGCACCCGCTTGTTCGTTTTGTGCCACCTGACGCTCGTCCATATCATACAAATAAAGGGACACGTCGAGCGGACCATTTTTGAATTTATAGCGTTTTTTAGACGACAGCTTAAGTGTTTTAAACAGCGCTTCATCTGTGCCAAGTAATGCCAACGACCAGTCTTTATAATGCTTCTTAAAGCGCTCACCCATACCCCGGTACAGGTTAATCAGCTCAGCCATAGAGCCCAGACGCTCACCATAAGGCAAGTTACTTAATAACGTGCCTGGACGCTTAGCGACACAAGTCAGCTGACTGGCATCTCCATCGTTGAAGCGGATATATTGCTCTAGCCCGGCACGTTTAGCATTTCCTCTGGCTGTATCCAGCACCTGCGCATCAATGTCCTGGCCTATGATCCATAAGGGTTTATCCAACTGTGCCTGCTTCAATTCAGCTTTAAGCTCTTTAAATTTGGCATCACGAAAACCTGGCAAACGTTTGAAAGCAAAATCTTTATTCAGATTAGCTGGGACATTCAGGGCCATACTGGCCGCCTCAATCAATAAAGTACCGGAACCACAACATGGGTCGAATAATGGCTTAGAGGTATCACTCAGCCAGCCACTTCGTTGTACGAGAGCCGCAGCCAGGTTTTCCCGGATCGGTGCCCGACCTTGCTTGGTTCGGTACCCTCTGTCAGATAAGCGTGGACCTGAATAGTCGATATATAATGCGATTTTCTGTTTATTGAGCTTGGCGATAACGCGCACATTGGCTTCTTGTTTATCAACAGACGGACGTTGCTCGTACAGATCCTGAAAATAATCCACAATGGCATCTTTGATGACCAGACCGGAAAACTGAGTGTTCTTTAGTTCCCGGTTAGTGCCGTTGAATTCAACCGCAAACGTTTGTTTTGGACCGAACCACTCCTGCCAGCCCTGAAAACGCGCAAATTTGTACAAGTCATCTTTATTGTTGATGTTTTCATGTTCATCAATCAGCATCATGACACGCGTGGCAAAACGCGTTGTCATACAGAATTTTTGAACAGCCAGGCTATCCGCAGTGAAGCGGACCGAACCAACGCTTTGCTTGACGACTTCAAGTCCCTGAGACTGAAGTTCTTCAAGCAACAGGTTTTCAATTCCGATGGACGTTAAGGCGATAAACTGCAATGTAAATACTCAATAATTTCAATTGCAGCGAGTATAACACAGCAAGTGGCAGACTGGGATATCAGAGTAGGTGAGCGCAGTGTCTGGTATAGGCGATGCGCAAAGCTATCAGGCGGTTTGGGTCAGCTTGTGTGTTTGGATCAGAGGGTGCACTCTGTCATTCAGTACCTTGATGGCCTGAAATTGCTCCAGCTCGATGTTCTCATCCAGCATGAAACCCTGCGTCAGGTTAATACACATGCTAGTTTCCTGGTTATGGTCAACTATCAGGAATTCACCTGACTGGCATCTTGATTGAAGTGTAATCACAGCCTCGCACAAGGGCTGGCCTCCGTTGTAACATTTGAAAAACCAGCTTTTAGCTTGCACGGGAAGCAAATGGAACTTTGCCGCAGTGGCGTTAAGCGCTATCTGACAGCATTGAGGTTCAGACCAGACTTTAAAACCAAGTAAATAGTCATAGACGTTACGATAAAAAGCGGCTTCGTCGACACTTAAATCGACGCTATGCAAGGAATCTTCAGTTAACTGTCTCAGGCGAAATGGCGTGCACAATTGAAGGTCTTCGCCCAAATCAACAAGCAGTCTGTTTCTGTGGCTACATCTTATCCAACGCCACTCTTTGGATGCTTGCAAAATGGACCTCCCAATATCAATGTGTTATGTGTGTAAACCTGTAAAGAAGTATATCGCGAATTATCACGGTGTAAAAATTTTTGTAATAACAAATTGTTTTAGATCATCGCGCTATATAAATGATCTTTATAAGGAAAAAACGATCTTTTCCGAGAAGAAGAGATCGTTTTTCAAATTAGCGCCAGAGTTAGTCTGTATATTTCAAAATAATTACAAACTATTTCATAAGCTTATAAAACAGCTGGTTAGATCTCAGTGAGGATCTTTTTGATCAACTGAGGTCCTTCATAGATAAAACCAGTGTAAACCTGCACTAAGTCAGCGCCTGCATTGAGCTTTTCTTTTGCCGCAGCAGCGCTGTCGATCCCACCCACACCAATAATAGGCAGCTTGCCTTCAGTCATTCGTTTCAATTCACTCACGACTTGAGTAGACTTTTCACGTACCGGGCGACCCGATAAGCCACCTGCTTCTTCGGCGTGCTCTAACCCCTTCACTGCTTCTCGCGATAAAGTGGTATTGGTTGCAATAACACCATCAATACGATTGTTCACTAATGACTCGGCAATTTGCTGCAACTGAACGGCGTCAACATCGGGTGCGATTTTCACTAGCATTGGTACCGATTTTTTATGCTTCTCAATCAGGTCAATCTGCTCATTCTTTAAACTTTGTAGCAGATCATCCAGTGCTTCACCATATTGCAGGTCGCGCAGTCCTGGTGTATTGGGTGAAGATATATTCACGGTAATATATGACGCGTGCTCAAACACTTTACGCATACAATGAATGTAATCATCTTTGCCCTGCTCGTTCGGCGTATCTTTGTTTTTCCCTATGTTGATACCCAGGATCCCGTTATAACGCGCTGCTTTTACATTGTTAACCAGATTGTCGACCCCTTTATTATTGAAGCCCATCCGGTTAATAATTGCGTTCGCTTCAGGCAACCTGAAAATCCGCGGTTTGTCGTTACCTGCCTGAGGTCTGGGTGTGACCGTACCCACCTCAATAAAGCCAAAACCCATCTGGCTGAATGCATCAATACATTCCGCATTTTTATCGAGTCCCGCCGCTAACCCGACCGGATTGTCAAATTCCAGGCCAAGGAAATTAACCGGTTTCTTTGGAAGTGATTGTGACCAGGCCATACTTAATGGGGTATTCGCGAAGCGGCGTAAGTTTCCGAGTGCGAAATCATGAGCCCACTCGGCATCTTTACTGAACATATAACGACGCGCTAAAT
Organism: Pseudoalteromonas rubra; assembly: GCF_000238295.3. NCBI lineage: Bacteria > Pseudomonadati > Pseudomonadota > Gammaproteobacteria > Alteromonadales > Pseudoalteromonadaceae > Pseudoalteromonas > Pseudoalteromonas rubra. The sequence continues at coordinate 64,999 of NZ_AHCD03000035.1, read as the reverse complement.
CATAAAACATTGAGACTCCTTAAGTTCCTAGTAACGTATGACACCAATCCGCATTCATGCATAGCTAATTTAAAGGGTAAAATCTGCCGCTAACTGCGCTAAAAGTCTTGTATTCACTACACTCAACAGCACAGTTTTTGTCTGGTTATCGCCAAGATTTTGTTGCCTCAAAATGGCTCATTTAATGAAGCAGCTTGGTATCAATTTCAAATCTGAGATAAAAAAATACCCCAGCAAAGCCGGGGTATTTTAACGGGTTATTTTTTATTTGGAAGTGTCACAGTTGTGACTCAACAGCATCAGTTCACGCAACGCCACTGAGAACTTCGCAAAATCATGGCTTTGTGAGGTCTTGAACTCAGCCAGCATCTGCTGCCAGCGGAGCAACAAGGTAGACTGGTTTTCCATCCACTGATTGATCAGTGAATCGACATCATGGTCGTCTCCCTCAAAGCTGTTCAATACAACTTCAGACAAAGCGCGTTGCTGCCAGTCCAGCTCTTCGCGGTAAGATGCACGCGCCAGAGCCTGCCAGTGGTTAGCGACAGGTTGTGCAGTGATCTGATCCAGGAACCAGTGCAGACCCATATTCGCACCTAGTTTGAAGTAAGTGTTAGACACCACATCAATCGCGCGACCCGAGTTTGCAGCGACTTCAGCCAAGTCCATTACAGAGAACAGACTAGACAGAGAAACGATACGCATAGCAATTTGCTCTGGTACACCTTGTGCGATAAGCGCATCGGCTTTTTCTGCCAAACGTGCACTTTCATCTTCAACCATGTAGTTGTTCAGGTTATTGCTCAGATCAGCAAATGTCGGAGCAAAGAACGCGATGGTTTCTTCAATCGTCATACCTTTGTTACGGTGACGCAGGAACCAACGTGTCGTGCGACGTACTGTACGACGCAACTGATACAACATTTCAGTCTGTACTGCTGATGGAATATGGTTATCCAATGCTGCAATTGACTGCCAGGTCTCTTTCATTTCAAAAATTTCGCTGGCAATTGAGTAACACAGCGCAATTTCTGCTTCCATTGCACCAGTTTCTTCGTGCATACGGATCATGAAGTTCAAACCCATGTCGTTCACGATATTATTCGCAAGTTTCGTTGCAATAATCTCTTTACGCAGTGGGTGGTTATCCATTGCTGCGTTAAAACGCTCACGCAGTGGGATTGGGAATGAATTTACCAATAGCTGACGATAGTATGGGTTCTCTGAAATCTCATCAACAACCAGAGACTCTTTCAGCACCATTTTAGAGTAAGAAACTAACACAGACAGCTCTGGACGTGTCAGGTCTGACCCTGCCGCAGCACGCTCTGCCAATTCTTCATCGGTAGGCAAAAACTCAATCGTACGGTCAAGCTTGCCATCTTTTTCCAATGCATGGATAAAGCGAATTTTCTCTTTCAGCGTTGCCGGACCTTTCGACTTAGTGATAGACAGCGTATGTGTTTGACGGTAACAATCTGCCAATACCAGCTCAGATACTTCATCAGTCATGGCATACAGAAGTTCATCACGCTGTTTCTTAGTCAAGTCACCTTCAGCAACCAAACCATTCAACAGGATCTTGATGTTTACTTCGTTATCCGAACACGCCACACCACCTACGTTATCGATAAAGTCGGTGTTGATACGCCCGCCCTTCTCGGCAAACTCAATACGACCCAGCTGTGTTGCACCCAGGTTACCACCTTCACCGAAGATTTTCGCGCCCAGTTCAGAACCATCGATACGTAAACCGTCATTTGCACGGTCACCCACATCTGCATTAGATTCAGACTTAGCTTTAATGTAAGTACCGATACCACCGTTCCATAGCAGGTCAGCAGGCATTTTAAGTAGCGCTTTAATCAGCTCATTTGGTGTCATGCTGGCTTTTTTAGTGCCAATCATTTTCTTCATCTCAGCGGTCAATGTGATTGACTTAGCTGCACGAGAGAATACACCACCACCTTCAGAAATAAGCTCTTTGTTGTAATCTTCCCAACTTGAACGAGGCAAATTGAACAGACGATCACGTTCTACATAAGACGATGCCGCATCCGGGTTCGGGTCGATAAAGATATGCATGTGGTTAAAGGCTGCCTGCAGGCGAATGTGCTTAGACAGCAACATACCATTACCAAACACGTCACCACCCATGTCGCCGATACCAACCGCTGTAAAGTCAGTTGTCTGACAGTCAATGTCCATTTCACGGAAATGACGCTTAACCGACTCCCACGCACCTTTCGCAGTGATACCCATTTTCTTGTGGTCATAACCAATTGAACCACCAGAAGCAAATGCGTCGCCTAGCCAGAAGTTATACTCATCAGCAATACCGTTGGCAATATCAGAGAATGTAGCGGTCCCTTTATCGGCAGCAACAACCAGATATGGGTCATCTTCGTCGTGACGAACTACGTCAACCGGTGGAATGATTTCGCCATGAATGATGTTATCTGTGATGTCTAACAGACCACGGATGAACATCTTGTAGCATTCCTGACCTTCTTTAAAGAAGCCTTCACGATCGTTTGGCAGCTGCTTACAAACAAATCCACCTTTTGACCCGACAGGAACGATTACTGTATTTTTAACCTGTTGTGCCTTAACCAGACCCAGTACCTCGGTACGGAAGTCTTCACGACGATCTGACCAACGCAGACCACCACGCGCAACTTTACCACCGCGTAAATGTACACCTTCTACACGTGGTGAATAAACGAAGATTTCATACGCAGGCAGCGGCAGAGGCATCTCAGGGATCGCATGCGGGTTGATCTTGAATGAAATATAAGATTTGTTGCTTTCGTCCGCTTCTTTTTGATAGAAGTTGGTACGCAATGTGGCGTTGATCATATCAACATACATGCGAATGATACGGTCATCATCCAGGTTAGCAACGTTTTCCAGCTCCTGATAGATTTTCTCGATCAGTTTTTCAAGCGTCTTCTCAGCCGCTTTTTTCGCTGGTGAGAACTTCTTCACAAACAGCTCAACAATTTGTGCTGCGATGTGCGGGTAATGCTCAAACGTATTTTCGATGTAAGACTGCGAGAATGTCACACCAATCTGGCGCATGTACTTAGCATATGCACGCAAAATTGACGCTTCACGTCCGGTCATGCCACCTAGCAGGACCATACGGTTGAAACCATCGCTCTCCAGACGGTTATTCCAAACGTTCGTCAGCGCAGCACGGAAACGAGCTGACACTTTATCAAAGTCCGCAATCCCTTTTGAGTCGATCATCATGGAGAAATCCATGATCCAGTTTACCTGGCCATCGCTACTCTTAATTGCGTAAGGCGTTTCACCGATCACGCGCAAACCAAAGTTTTCCAACATTGGCATAACGTCTGACAGGTGGATTGGTACGTCTTTGTGGAACAAGCTCAAACGAACGATTTCGCTATTTGATTCTTCCTGAGGACGGTAAAAAAGCATTTCCAGCTTTTTCTCATCGCTCAGTTGCTCCAGCTTCTCAATATCGACTACCGCGGCACTTGGCAACACTTGATCTTTGTATGAGTGTGGGAAAGCGTTGGCATATTTACGGTTTAGCTCGTTACCACGGGTCTCACCATTGCTACCAAGCAATGCTGATTGTAGTTTGTCTTCCCAAGTGCGAGCGGCTTCTGCCAGGTTGTTTTCAATGTCTTTCACGTTGTACTTAATACTGTTATCTGCCACACGTACGATGTAATGCGTTCTCGCTAATGTGGACTCTGAGAAAAAGGTCGTAAACTCAACTTTTTCATTGGACTTAAATGCATCTGCCAATAGTTTTTGAGTTTCACGACGTAGTGCTGTGTTATAGCGCTCACGAGGCACATAGACCATGCATGAGAAGAAACGCCCGTACACATCGCGACGAACGAACAAACGACACATGTCGCGTTCCTGAATTTGCAATACGCCGGTCGCGACTTCTAGTAGCTCGACTTCGCGCGCTTGCACAAGCTCATCACGCGGATAAGTTTCCAGCAAGTTAAGCACAGCCTTGTAAGCATGTGTCCCTTGTGCAAAGTCACACTGCTCCATAATGCGCTGGATCTTACTCTTAAGAACTGGCACATCTGCCGCACTGTTATTGTAGAAGCTCGATGAGAATAAACCGATGAAACGGTCTTCCCCGATAACGTTGCCCTGCTCGTCAAAGCGCTTAATACCCACATAATCAATATAGGCTGGACGATGAACACGAGACTGTGAATTGGTCTTAGTTAATATCAGTAGATTTTTGCTGCGAGCTTCTTTGCGTGCGACTTCTGGCAGCTCAGACAGTAAGCGGCCGCCGTCATGGCTCGAGTTTTTCATCAAACCCAGGCTAGTGTCTGGCACTGCGCGCAGTTCATGGTCACCCTGAACAGGCACCAGGTCATACTGACGGTAGCCCATAAAGGTGAAGTTATCTGAAGACAACCATTCAAGGAACTCAACTGCTTCATTGACTTCTGCCTGTGAGCAGTCATGGTGACGCGTCGGTATCTCTTTACTGACCGCAACCAGTTTATCGCGGATAGGCTTCCAGTCTTCTACAGCAACAGACACATCTTTCAATACTGATTCTAGTTCTTCTGTGAACTCTTTCATTGCTTTTGCGTCAGTCTGACGATCAATCTCAATGAAGAAAACAGTTTTTGTCGATGAGGATTCCTGCTCGGTTTTTAAGTTCGAAAGCGCCGTAATCTTATTGTCACCATCGCGCTTTACTTTAAGCGGGCTGTGTAACAGCAAGTGAGACACGATATTTTTGCGGCTAAGTGCCATGCGTACTGAGTCAACCAGGAACGGCATGTCTTTCGCGATGATCTCAACGATCGTGTGAGAGGATTGCCAACCATCTTTGGCTACTTCAGGGTTAAAAACGCGAATAACCGCATCGTCATTGGCATTCTTTTCCAGAGAATTCCAAAGACTCAATGCGGCTCCGTATAAGTCGCTGTCGTTACGATGTGCCAAGTCCTCTTTAGACATATTGCTGTACAAGGCTTTGGCAAAAGTTTCAACGAGCGACACGTTTTCGGCATGAACTTTTTTGTGGATCAGCTTGGTGACGTTATCCAGGATAACTGACGCTGGACCTTCATTTTGTGTCATTATGTGTTCCTTAATCTATACCACCTTTGAACGGTAGATTATTTGTACAGCCATTTATTAGCGTGGAGTCATGTGAATTTTAACCTTTCTGGCGCTAATAAAAAGCCTTTTCGACGAAAACATTATAGCCTTTTCAGCTGGTTGGTCAGATATTCACTAAATATAGATATAAATGGCCGAAACCGGCCATTTATAAGCACTTTTATTCACACTTTTTTTTCTGGTCTGTCCAGATTAAGGTTCCTATTGCAGGTAATAATAAAACGGCGCCCAGCATATTAACCAGGAACATAAAGGTTAATAATATCCCCATATCTACCTGGAATTTGAGTGCTGAGAAAATCCAGGTACTGACACCAATAGCCAAAGTGATCCCGGTAAAGAGTACAGCACTGCCTCTTTCTGCCAACGCATTGCGATATGCATAGGCAAGTGGCACGCCTTGCTTAAGCTGCGTCATCATAGAAGAGAGGATATAAATACCATAATCCACGCCTATACCCACACCTAACGCGATCACTGGTAAAGTTGATACCGTTAAACCGATTTCGAGTTTAACCATCAAGGCTTGCGCCAGAGTCGATACGATATACAAAGGTAAAACCACCGCAATGGTTGCACGTATACTTCTGAAACTGATCAGGCACAGCGCGATAACCGCACCATATACATAGATCATCATAGGCAACTGTGCTTCAGATACGGATTCATTGGTCGCAGCCATAACACCAATTGGGCCAGAAGCCAGTTTAAACTGCACAGTATCGGTGCCTTCTTCCTCTACAAACACTTTAATCTGCGTGACCACATTGTCTATAGTCTGTGCTTTGTGATCGGCCATGAAGATAATAATAGGCATCACAGAGCAATCACCATTGAGCAAGCCGGTACTTGTTTCAACTCGTGACGTCGCCTGAACCAACGAGGCGCTATTGCGCGGCAACGTTTGCCATTTCAGATTGCCCTCGTTATACCCTGCATTCACAGATTGTGCGACCGAGCTCAGTGACACGGCTGACTGAACACCTGGTAAGTTCTCAACACGCCACTGGAAACGACTGACCCTGTCCATGGTGTCGTGCTCTGTACAGGCCGCAGGATACGCTTCAACCAGTACTTTGAGAATATCAGATGAAATAGCATACCGGTCTGAGATCAGGAAGGTATCCTGATTGTAGCGAGCATCTTCATGAAGTGCAGGTGCGCCCGCATGCAAATCGCCAATTTGCATGTGCTGAGATTGCCAGTAGCCAAGGCCGAATAGAATCGCACTAATCAGCAAGATGACACGTGCAACGCGCTTATCTGTAGTTTTCACAAGTGCTTCGCGCATAGTGGTGAAAAGTTTATTACTAAACGAATTACCGTCATCAACACGGTGTATTTTGCTGGAGTTAAAATAAGAAGCCAGAACTGGCAGCAGGATCAGGTTAGTGAAGATAATCACGGCCACACCCAAACTTGCGGTGATGGCCAGCTCACGGATAATGCCGATGTCGATAGCAAGTAAGGTCAAAAAGCCTACTGTGTCAGACAGCAATGCAATACCACCCGGTATTAATAGCGCTTTAAAACTCGCCTCAGCCGCCACCTTACTGTTTACGCCTTCAGCCACTTTTTTACCGATCGCATTAATCATCTGTACGCCATGGCTCACACCAATAGCAAAAACTAGGAATGGCACCAGAATAGACATAGGATCTAACCCAAAGCCCATCACGGTAAGCAGACCCATTTGCCACACTACCGCTATCAAGGAGCACATAATCGGCAACAAGGTCAATTTGAAGCTTTTACAGAAAAGCCAGACCATCACAAACGTGAATAGAATCGCAACAGCAAAGAACAAGATGACGCCTTTTGCACCATCTGCAATATCACCCGCCATTTTAGCAAAGCCGATGATATGAATAGACACCTTATCCGTACTGAGTGGCTCACGAATTTCACTTTCAAGCTTTTTCGCAAATGCCAACGTATCTAACTTTTCCTGTGTCTGAGGGTCAGTTTCCATGAGTTGAGCTGTGACCATCGCACACGAATAATCACTGGCGACCATGCGGCCCACTACTTTTGCTTTTTCAATGTTTTGCTTAACCACAGCCAGACCGGCCTCGTCGGCCGAAAAGTTTGCAGGAATAATCGGACCGCCTGCAAAGCCATCTTCGACAACTTCGACAAACCGTGCACTAGGCGCAAAAATAGAATTAACCAGCGGGCGATTCACACCAGGGATAAAATAAAGCTGATCATGTACTGCTTTCAACTGAGTAAAGAACTCAGGATTAAAAATATCTCCATCTGCATCACAGACGGATATCAGAATGCTATTTGCACCGCCAAACTGTTTTTCATGTTTCAGGTATACTTTCATATACTCATGATTCAGAGGAATATTCTTATTAAAAGATGCATCAAGCTGGATCTGTGTCGCACGATAGCCTAAGAACAGAGTTGTTATGATGAAGAGTATAATCATCGCAACACGATGTCTGAAAACAACGTAAACAAGTTGGTTTAACAATGACTGCATTAGCGTTTAACCTCTACTATCTGGATCCCGTTTTCCGTTGCCAGCACCAATTGCCCCTCGAACATAACACCGGCCATAATGGATTTACCATTTTTCAACTGCTCGCTAGACAGACCCGCTTCACTACGTGTGTGAATAACGCCACTGTTCGCAAACAAGTATTGTTGTTCGTTCACCGTTAGTACCTGATTAATGGTGGCTGTTTTGTCGAATGCCAGACGCTGAAACTCAGACAACCCAGGGTCAGAAACAAATGCGTTTCCACGTAACCCGGCAGTAACTACCCGTCCATCTGCGGTTTTGCTAACAGTGAACAAAGAACCCGCATAGAACTCAGGTAACTTACGCCAGTTCTTCCCGGCATCATCGCTGACAGCGAACAGGCCCATTTCGCCGGCTAATAAATACTGTGAGCCATCAATCAGTAAGGTGTTGAAATGCGGCAAAATAAACGCTGTTTCATCTTCATACGCAGCCGGGTCATCTGCTTTAAGCTCAGCAAGGTAAGTGACATCATCAGGATGAACAAAGGCATCAATAAAACGCTTAGTCCAGTTCTGTCCGCCATCGGTCGTTTCATACATCATGCCATAGGCACCAACGGCATAGCCAATTTGCTCATTGACGAAGGTAATATCCAGACACGGCTTTTCGATATCTGGCAAATGTTGCTGAATTTTCCAACTTTGCCCGCCGTCGTCTGTGTTTAAAATTGTTGCGTCATGGCCACAGGCCCAGCCTTTTTTTTCGCTGGCAAATGTCACTGAAGTCAGCAAACTTTGTACCGGCACGTGTGCCTGCTGCCAACTTTTACCATCTTTGCTGGTTACTATGGTGCCATGCTTACCAACAGCGACCAGCTGCGCACCGGTATAACTGATATCTGTTAATAGTGTACGCTGCGGATGTGCCACCATTAGTGCATCAGAAGCTGCGGCTACTGCATCACTTTGCATTGCCATCACTGCAATCGTGGTTGCGACTAACTTCTTAATCATGATGAGTACTCGATAATTAGTGTGAGAGAGAATAGGAAGTGCAATTTCAGGAGCTACCAATGCAGCCCCTGAGAAGTAGTGCTGTGCCGGTATTAACCGGCAGCTATGCTTATCGTCTACCCTCGCGACGTAAAGCGCTTTGTGTGAACTCATTGTCCTGGAAAGACTGGCTGAAGTCGTACATTTTCTCTTCATTATCCAGGCCAATAGCCAGGTAACGGCGAGAGTTCAGGTCATGATAGACATCCAGCGTACTCCAGTGAGTAGGCACATCATAGTAGTTCAGACCGTGAGCCATCGCTACGCGGTACATTTGATCGCGGTTGTCATACAAGTCAGCAACGTGGATCTGCCAGCTATCCTCATCAATGTAGAAAACACGTTTCTTGTAGATGTGGCGCGTGCCCTCTTTGAGGTTTGCTTCAACAACCCAAACACGGTGCTTCTCATAGCGAACGTGTTCCGGGTTTACGTGACCGGCCATCAGAATATCATCATACTTGAGCTTATCACTGTGCAGTTTGTAGCTGTTGTATGGAATGTAAAGCTCTTGCTTGCCTTTCAGGGTCCAGTTATAGCGGTTCGGTGAGCCGTTGAACATATCAAAGTCGTCAGTCGTACGCAGGCTATCCGATGCTGTTCCCGGTGCGTCATAAGCAACGTTTGGCGCACGGCGTACACGACGCTGGCCGGTGTTATAGGTCCACGCCTGACGCGGTGTCAGGATTTGGTCCATTGTTTCATGTACCAGCAGAGCTGTTCCTGCCAAACGCGCAGGCTCGGTTACTTTTTGCTTAAACTTAAACAGGACATTCGACTCTTTCAGCTCAGCAGGTGTTGCATCAGGGTCTGAGTATTTTACTAACAGTTGCTCGTCGAATCCGATGATGTTGTAAGAGCCTGATGCCGTTGGCATTGCCTGGCCGCCATAACGAGCAATAGACAAACCACGATAGCGTAACAAGTGGTTCCAGATGGCTTCTAATCCGTCTTTAGGGATCGGGAAAGGAATACCAATTGCAGTGTCTTTGATGCCGTTGCCGTCTTCAATCAGCTGTGCTGTTGCAGCGTATTTTTTAGTTGCATCATAAACAAACTGAGGATACGCAGCACTACGACGAGTTGGGTAAACGTGCATTTTGAACGTGTCAGGATAGGTATTAAATAAAGCAACCTGCCCCGGGCTCAGCTTGTCCTTATGCTTGTCCAGATTGGTTTTATCAATAGTGAACAAGATTTTGTCATCTGCAAATGGATCCGGGTGGTGCATGCCCACTTTATAACCCGCAGGTGGTTTAGTGATCCCACCTGTCCAGGCAGGAATACTGCCATCGGCATTACCTGCTTTTTCTGCTCCAATTGGAGTCAGATCCGCGCCTAAACGCGCAATTTCTTCTGGGGACATTTTCGCAAATGCACCTGGTGCTGCCATCATTGTTATAATTGTTGCAGCAAGCATAGTAGGTTTTCTAAACATATTGAAAGCCCTTAGATTGAATACTTGATATTAAATGAAACGAAATCACGATCTGAGAATGTGTTGGTCTTGCCACCACCCCAGAATGCGTTATAGCCAAAGTCAAATGACCAGGCATTTTGGTAGTTAAAGTTTAGCGTCAAACCAACCGACTTACGATCTTCTACAAACAGGAACATTGGATCCGGTGTGATACCATTTACGTCGTGAGAAAACACGATACGAGGCGACATGTTAACGCCAGCAAACAAGTTGTTGTATTCGCCTTTCGCAATTAAACGATAACCCCATGCAGATGCAGTTGGGAATGGGTTGACTTCAGGACCATTTGAGATGGCCATATGCAACAGGTCATAGCTTTGACCGTTAATACCTTCGATAGTCCCGCTTCGGCCGGTACCCGCAACGTTTAAACGCAGCTCATCGTAACTCGGCATATCTTTAATCGTGACGCCACCGACTTCACCGACCAACGCCCAGCTATCTGCACCCAGTGACGGGCCGAATAAATGCGTTGCTGTGAATTGCAGCTGCATCGTGTCTTTCAACACATAACCCTGTGCAATTGCACCTGGCTCTACATAAGCGACATCGTCACCCTTACTCAACTGAGACAAACCAGCGACGTCTGTGCGAATGCCAGCCAGAGCCAGCTGTTCCAACATACCCGCATAAAGCAACTCTACATCGTCAATCTGTAAAGGCTCGTCTTCACGATAAGCAAACTCACCAGAGAACGCCGTTTCACCAATTGCGGTATTGAAACTCAAACCGTACAACTTAATGTCTTCTGGGTATTCGATCAGGCCTTGCGTAAATGCATTCAGGTTAGTGAAATTCTCATCATTGAGCGTGTTGTTCTGAATGTAATTCAGATCCGCCGCAATAGCATCGCTGGTAAAGTTAGACGCCTTACCAGAGATCAGAGGGCGACGGGCATGGTAGTTGATGTAATATAGCGCGAATTCAGTGTCATTAAGCTCTGGCGCAAACATGCCCAGACGAATACCAAACTGACCACCATCCTGTGGCTCTCTCTTACCATTCAGGCCTTTGCCTTTCAGTGCCACTTTGGTCGGGTACGCCAGATACATTGAAGTCAGCTGTGAAACAGCAGCTTCGCTTTGCAGCACATTTGGATCTGTCACATCCAGACCTTGCGCAGCCAATGCGCCCATCCAGTTTGTATGAAGGTTATTCAGCGCTTCGGTCAGGTGCGCCAAATCGATATCCGGGTTAGCTGTGAAGCCAAGCTGGATATTCTGGTTGTAACCATTTTCTGACGCAAAGTCGTTGGTAGAGAAATAACTACCTGTCGCAGGAAGACGTGTTTCATGCCATTCGTACTGATAAAAAGCTTCCAGCGTCAGGTTGTCGGTCAGACCCAAAGACGCCCAAAACATACCGACCGGGATGAAAGCTTCTTTTAGCTCTGCACCCGGCGCTTTAAGACGATCAATATCAACCGGGTTTACGTTGATACCGTGGCTGATCAGGGTACTTTCACCCCAGTTTACTACCTGACGACCCAATCTGACTGATAATGGGTTTTTTCCGTTATTAATATCGAAGTCCGCCCACACGAATGCATCTAGTAAGCGAACATCGGAACAAACCTGCTCTTTGGTGTCGTCATCTGCACAGGGATCGACTTTCTGTCCAGATACCGGGTTACTGTAAGCAAAATCGCCATCTTCCATCGCAAAATCGTAAAAGTACATGAAACGAGAGAAGAAACCGTAGTTATCTTTACTGATACCTAGTTCATGGGTGCCTTTAAGTAATTGAGAAAACGTGTCGCCCGAATCGAAATTCAAGTTACCAGCGTCACCGTTATTGGAGTATGCACCCTGCTGTGACCAGATCTGAGAAGATGAATAAATGGTGTTGCCCAATGAGGCATTATAACCGGTCCAGTTGTAACGAGGGTGATTACTCTTACCAATGTGATCAAAGTCACGGTCTTCTACACGAATACTCTGACCGTAAGAAAACGTGGAATCAAAGGTCACATCAAAATCACCAACTTGGAACGTGGCGGCTTGCGCAGCAGTGCCAGCGACACCAAGACATGCTGCACTCAGGCCCAGCATTATCTTGTTCTTCACAAAGCGCGATGTTTTTATCATTATTTCTCCCCCCTTTGGCGGGTAATTCTTATCAAGTTATTGTTTTTTGTTGTCGTAACGATAGAAGCGATAGCTTTAAATTACAAATAATACGCGTCTGATCGGTGCATTTTTATCTCATTGGAGCGTATTTCACTCATGGTAAGACGTCCTACCAGAGTAGTTATAACACGTAATTTAAGTTTAAAACAAACCGATTTAACAAAAATACTTTATGTCTCGTCGCATAATTGTCATCAAACTACTTTTTCCAGCGCTACGAAGCGATTATTTTCATCAAGCAACAAACGAAAGCGTCCGCGAACGCCTAATGTTGATACATGCCGCCTGATATGATGAGCGGGAAAGCGGATCCGCTTTCCCCCATCCTCTACGACTTGTATAAACTCGACATGCCCGTGGTAATACGCCATACATTGTTCGTGGCTTAAGTCCATGTAAAAGTAATACTCATGCATAATGTGGATACAAACCTTTACACATTTCGAATAAAAGCACTTCTAGTTCAGTGCTTTGTCAATTTTCTCATACAGATCATCACTCAGTTCAGGTAACCGTGCCAGTTTCTCTAACTGAGCTTTCATTAACCCTTGTCTGGTGTCATCAAAACGCTTGAAAGACAGCAAAGGCGTAATAATTCTGGACGCATTTTGCGGATTGACCTGGTTTAGCTCTGCAATTAAATCACCAAGTAACGCATATCCACGGCCATCTTTGCGATGGAAGTGCCTTGGGTTACCCCGGGTGAAAGCGCCAATCAAAGCACGCACGCGATTTGGGTTGGCTTTATCGAAACACGGGTGGTTGTACAGAGATAAAATGTTGTTGATGCAATTGTCGTCACTGCGGCTCGCTTGCAACGCAAACCATTTGTCCATTACCAGCAGATCTGACTGCCACTGTTTGTCAAAGTCATCCAGTAATAACTGAGTCAGCACATGATCAGCGTTGACAGCCGCTCTAAGCGCCCCCAATTTCAACGTCATGTTATAACTCTCACTTTGTGCCTGGATCCAGCCCTGGATTTGAGGATCTGACACCTGTGCGAGATAAAACAAGCATTTATTCTTCATGGTGCGGATAGCGACTGCTTTCGCCTCAAGACTTCCGTCATCCTGTAGCTGTGCATAAACATCACGCCAAACTGATTTCAACTGAGTCGCTATCTGGCACTCAATGGTCGAAATAGCTTGCGCCAGCTGTTCTACCGGAACAGGCGAGTAGTCAGCACTCAGGGCATCAAAGCCAGGCACGGTGAATAATTCCGCAAGGATTGATAAGTCGCCGCTAAGATCATCAAGCAGCATGCGTAACGCCTGAGTTAAGCTTTCTGGTAGCTGATATTCATCGAACAGCTGAGTGTTCACCAGTGACTTAATCTCAGCTTTATACAGCTGCTGAATGGCTTCCCAGCGTGCGTAATCACTGCTGGCATACTTGGCAATGTGAAGCAACTGATGTTGCTGATAGTCATAATTCAAAACACAAGGCGCTGAGAACCCTTCAAGTAGCACAACAACTGGCTCACTCTCTAACCCCGAAAAGACATAGCTCTGCTGTTTTTCGGTAAGCTCAATTACTTTACCCTGTTTAGCAATCGACTCTGGGATTGCTATCACCTCTCCATGTTTATTCAACAACTCAACAGCAACCGGAATATGCAAAGGCGCCTCTACCGGGTCATGCTCTGCATGGCTTTGGGCCAAATGCAGCGTAAACTCGCCCTGTTGCGCATCAAAGCTTGTACGCGCGCTAATTTTGGGCGTACCAACCTGGTTATACCAAAGTTTAAACTGAGTCAGATCTTTACCATTGGCATCACTCATCGCTGCGACAAAGTCGTCACAGGTTACCGCCTGGCCATCATGACGCTCAAAATAGAGCTTCATCCCCTTCTGGAAGCCAGCTTCACCCAGGATGGTGTGCATCATGCGGATCACTTCTGCGCCTTTGTTGTATACGGTCACCGTGTAGAAGTTATTCATTTCGATAACTTGCTGTGGGCGGATTGGGTGGGCCATAGGCCCCGCGTCTTCTGCAAACTGATGAGTGCGAACCGTATTCACTGCATCTATCCGGTTTAAAGCACGCGAACCCAGATCACTACTGAATTCCTGATCGCGAAATACGGTCAGGCCTTCTTTAAGGCTCAACTGGAACCAGTCACGACAAGTTACCCGGTTCCCTGTCCAGTTATGGAAGTATTCGTGTCCGACGATGGACTCAATTACATGAAAATCTCTGTCGGTAGCCGTTTCCTGATTGGCTAATACACAAGCACTGTTGAACACATTAAGGCCTTTGTTCTCCATAGCCCCCATGTTGAAAAAGTCCACCGCAACGATCATGTAAATATCCAGATCGTATTCCAGATCAAACCTTTCTTCATCCCACGCCATGGCCTTTTTCAATGATGCCATTGCATGCGGTGCTTTACTCAGATTGCCCTTATCTACAAATAGCTGAAGGTCAACCTGGCGACCTGAGCGTGTTTCAAATTGATCTGTCAGCACATCGAAGTCACCTGCAACTAGTGCAAACAAATAAGACGGCTTCTTAAACGGGTCTTCCCAGCTAACATAGTGACGACCATCTGCCAGCTCGCCACTGTCGACCTTATTGCCATTAGACAGTAAATGTGGCATTTCCTTAGGCCCGATGATCTTGACCTGGTAGGTCGTTAGCACATCGGGTCTATCAAGGAAGTAAGTAATTTTTCGAAACCCTTCAGCCTCACACTGCGTGCAATAGGCTCCATCTGAGAGATATAAACCTTCAAGAGAGGTGTTCGTAGCCGGCGAAATGGTATTAACGATTTCGATTTCAGCGCGCTCACCCAGCCCAAATAGTTCCAGGCCAGTCTCATGTAGTTTGTAATCTGAGTGGCTTTGCCCATCCACTGTCACAGACTGAAGGGTCAGCTCGATACCGTCCAGCATCACAGACGTTGCGCCACCCAGTGATAACAGCGTAAAGCGAGCTGTCACTTTGGTATTTTGTGGATCTAATTCGAAGCTTAAGGCGAGATTCTCAACTGCATGTGAGGGAGGCTGATAATCATGCAGGTATTTGGCCTGAGGTTTTGAGGTCATGACAATTCCTATTATCAAATTACAGGTGCCAGCGTCACTGACATAACTGAGCACAATGAAAAAATGAGTACAAATCAATATCTTTATTGTAGAACGGCCCACGCTAAGGGCAAAGGGATTTATGAATGTGAGACGTGCAAAAGCGCCTCAAATTCAATGAGGCGCTTTTGTTTCTTTTCAGCTCTGGACTACGCGTCTGGCGCTGTTGCGCCCTGCTGCATCGCTTTGGGTTTGATTTTCAAAATCTTAATACCCAGGTAAGCGTATACGATTGCCAGGAATGGATTGATGAGGTTAAAGAAGGCGTAAACCGCATAATCAAGTGGATTTATTAACAACACACTTTGCATATATGCCCCACAAGTGTTCCAGGGTATCAAAGGACTTGTTATGGTCCCCCCGTCTTCCAGCGTTCTGGATAGGTTCACACTTCTCAGGCCCCGTTTCGTATATTCTTCTTTGAACATACGACCAGGCACCACAATGGCAATATATTGATCCGCCGCGACCAGGTTAGTCCCAAAACAAGTTGCAACCGTAGAGGCAATGAGTGAACCCGTGCTCTTTGCCACTTTGAGAATGCTCTTAACAAACAGTTCAAGCAATCCGGTTTTTTCCATGATGGCACCAAACATCAGTGCCGTCATAACCAACCAGGTCGTCGTCAGCATACTCGACATACCACCACCGCTGAGCAAGTCATCCATCTTGGCGTTGCCTGTTTCAAGACTAAACCCATCGAAGAAAGTGGCCCAAACCAGTTTGAAATGACTGACTAACGCGCCTTCATCCGGATTTACCTGACTCGCTATCAGGTCTCCCTGGAACAACAACGCCCAAATTGCACCAACAACGGCACCAATAGAGATAGCAGGAAAAGCTGGCATCTTTTTAATGGCAAGGCCGAGAAGAATAACCAGAGGTACGAGGTTAACTATGCTGATATTGAAGTTACTTTGCAGGATCGTAGCAATCTCATCAATTTTACTCGATTCACTCGACACGTCAGCATTGAAGCCCATAAAAATAAATATAATTAAGGCGATAACAAAGCTTGGCACTGTGGTCCATAACATGTGCTGAATGTGCTCGAACAAATCACTACCCGCTACCGCTGGCGCTAAGTTCGTTGTTTCTGACAGCGGAGACAGTTTGTCACCGAAGTATGCACCCGAGATAACCGCTCCGGCAGTCACCACAGGATCCAGTCCCAAGCCATTAGCAACCCCCAGCAGGGCAACACCTATGGTTGCGGCTGTTGTCCAGGAACTGCCAATACTCATGGCCACGATACCACAAATCAAACACCCAGCCGCATAAAACCACGAAGGGTGGATAATCTGTAAACCATAGTAGATTAAGGTGGGCACTGTGCCGGAAAGCAACCAGGTTCCAATCAAAGCACCTACCATCAGCAGGATCAGGATTGCCCCCAAAGAGATGGTGATCCCTTTGATCATCGCTTCTTCGAGTGTCTTCCAGGTAAAGCCATTTTTAAGCCCGATCAACGCAGCTGTAAAGGTAGCAAACAGCAGGGCTATCTGGTTTGGCCCTGAAGAAGAATTATCACCGTACAGGTATACAGCGGCACCTAATAGGCTCACCAATACCACAATAGGAATAAAGGCATCCAGATAGGATGCTTGTTTTTGTTGTCTCAAACCAGAATACTCCTTCGCACTTAATGGAGTGCTTTATTATTATCTCTGCCGGGTCAGTTCACTGTAAAGCACAACACCTGAATCTGCGCCCAAGACAGCGCCAGGCAAGTTCCTGCCCGACTATTTTTAATATTGCAGCTGACAATAATAACAAATTTCCCACTCACTGGTAACGAAAAAAGGCGCTCAATGCGCCTTTTCATAGTTTAGCCTTCTGTACGTCTTGTTTTGTAAAACCGTATTCAGTCAGCCATATTGTTCTTTGCCAGACGACCGTAATTGATCAGGTCTTGCGTGATCAGAGCAGCCTCTTCCAGGTATGGGTCCAGCTCAGCAATGATCTCTGGTACGTCATCCAGGTCTTTTACCGGTTTCTGTCCCAGACGCTTCAGGCGTTCATTGGTACGCTTCAGGGCGCGCTCATCGCGTTCTTCACGCTCTTTTGTACGCTCAGCTTCAACCAGCGAAATCGCAATGTCGTCCTTTTGTGCTTTGTATCGCGCGATATCGTCGTAAACATAAGCAAACTCAGGCTCTTTCGCAATACGGATCCCATGGCGCTCATTTAAATACTTGATGGTTGGGCTCAAATCATCCAACTGTCGATATTTGGCTCTAACAATGCTGTCCCATGGCAATGCATTATCTTCCTGGCTTTCGCCCCACTCGGCAGGCTCAACCGCTGAAGGCAGTAAAATGTCCGGGATAACCCCTTTATTTTGCGTGCTGCCACCATCAATACGGTAGAACTTAGCTATGGTATAGGTAATGCTGCCAAGCGCATTGTCGAACAGATCATAGGTCTTTCGCAAACCGCGGTGCTGCTGTACTGTGCCTTTACCAAAAGTTTGCTCACCAATCACGACAGCACGACCATAATCCTGCATCGCTGCTGCAAAAATTTCGGATGCCGACGCACTGTAACGATCAACCAAAACAGTCAATGGGCCATCATAATAAGTCACACCGTCACTGTCTTTCTGAGCTTCAACACGGTTATATGCCGTATGAATTTGAACGATCGGACCTTTGTCGATGAATAAACCTGAAAGCTGTGTAGCTTCATATAATGAGCCACCGCCATTTTGTCTCAGGTCAACGATAATACCATCCACGTTTTGCTCTTTGAGCTTGTCGAGCTCTCTTTTAACGTCTTTTGAGAGGTTATTGTAGAAGCTTGGGATTTCAATCACGCCCACTTTGCTGGTCAGGTCCGAGTAATTCGCTTCGAATACTTCAGACTTAGCTGCCCTGTCTTCGAGACGGATTTTATCCCGTACGATTTCCACAACTTTAGGCGTACCATGCGTATCGCTGCCTTTAAGGTATTGCAGTCTTACTTTGGTACCTTTAGGCCCTTTGATTAGATCAACAACGTCGTCCAGGCGCCAACCAATCACGTCGACAAACTCTTCGCCATCCTGAGCCACACCAACGATGCGATCGTCCGGCTTAATTTTTTCAGTTTTGTCTGCGGGGCCACCCGGCACTAAACTACGTATAATCGTGTAGTCTTCATCATAACCCAGCACGGCACCAATACCTTCCAGCTCAAGCTCCATATCCATCTTGAACTGCTCTGCACGGCGCGGCGACAAATAAGAAGTGTGTGCCTCAATGCTGCGCGCAAACGCATTCATCACAATTTGAAAGGCATCTTCGTTATTAGTCTGTACCAAACGTTTAATGGTATTTTTATAACGCTTGGTAAGGATCTCTTTAATACCAGCCCAGTCTTTACCCGTTAGTTTTAGCCGCAAAGCATCAGACTTGACACGTTGACGCCAATATTCATCTAACTCGGCCTGGGTGCTGGCAAACTGCATGTCTTCTCTGTCAAAAACAAACTCGTCTGGCTTGTCAAACTTCATTTCTGTCTCTAACAGAGAAATCGCATAGGTAAAGCGCTCATAGCGACGCTGCATACTGGCATTGAACATCTCGAAGGCAAAATCGAGTTTGCCTTTTTTGAGTGCATCATCAAATTGCTTTCTGTAGCCCGCAAACTTGTCGATGTCTGACTGAAGAAACAGAGATTTGTTGTAATCTAAGTTTTCGATATAGCGATCAAAGATCTGCTCAGACAGCGCATCGTCAAGTTTAAAGCGCTTATAGTGTTCACGAGTAAATTTACTGGTTACCCTTTTGGTTGCCGTCGCATGCTGGATTTCAGGCTCCAGTACGGGAATGTCTTTTTCCGTTACGGTCTGTGTTGCAGCTGAACACACGCCAGACACAAACAGTGCGATTGCACCAATTAAAGGTAACTTATTACTCATACACAACTCCTTAAAGAATAAACAGGCTTTCTGCTTTTGTTTTAACTTGCATCCCTGTCACTAATTCAACATGAACTTCGTCTTTGTTGACTTCAGTGATGGTTGCATTAACTAAGGCCTGTCCCAACTTTACTTTAACCTTGTTATTTACCTTGACCTCATTTGCCGGAAGAGGTTCAACTTTGCCTGAGCTACGACGTTGCTGTTGCTCTGGTTTAGCATTAACTTTAGCGTTTTTATTGCCGTGACGGTGCTTGTTCTCACCGCGAGATTTGTAAGATTTTGTGTCACCATCGCGACGGCGCTCACCACGACCATCTTGTCTTGGACGTTGCGGCTTCTTACGTTTAGCCATTTTAGCACGTGACTCTTCAAGTGCTTTTTGAGCATGCTCTACATGTTCCTGCTCAACTTTTTCGGCATCATTACCGTCCAGATCAACACGAAATTCGTTGTTAATCACGGCTTCTAAATAGCGCCACGAAGAAGTGTACTTGCGCAGCGCCTGACGAACCTGAGTCTTACTGACTTTTTCAGATCCTTCAATTCTGGCGGCGATATCTTTGAAGATACCGACTTTAAGCGGTTTTATACCGTCTTTTTGTTTAAAACACTGAGGAAACTCGGCATATAAAAAGTCGAGAACCTCTTTGATATCTTTTAGCTTGTTTGTGGTTTCCATGTCTAAACCTATAGTTCAATATTATCATCAAGAGATGACTGAATGTAATGTGTAACCCAGTCAATGAGTTCATCATACTCGGCTTCGACTAGTGCCAAGTCGCCGCGCAGATGCTCCCATATTCCATTTATAATTAAATCAATTCTCTCGCAGGAAAGATCGTCAGGTAGTTGCTCCCAGGCTACGTGGATAAGCTCATTTAACGTCTCTGCGACACGCTCTTCTTCTCCTTCCCAGTCTCCGACATCGAAGGTGGAAAACAGATAATCCTGAACGTTTAGTAGTTCTTTCATTTATAAGGTACCTTCAAAGCATTTTACCAGTGCTTCCAGGCCCATTTTATCTTCATCGTCAAATCTTGCCAGACTCGGGCTATCAATATCTAAAACTGCAAATAGCTCGCCATTTCTCATCACGGGGATCACAATTTCAGAGTTTGAAGCAGCGTCACAGGCAATGTGACCATCAAAGCTGTGTACATCCTCAACTAACTGAGTTGTTAACTCAGCTGCCGCTGTACCGCATACGCCTTTGCCTAATGGGATACGAATGCAGGCGGGGTTCCCCTGAAAAGGACCCAGCACAAGTTCGTCAGTACCATCTAAGAGGTAAAAGCCTGCCCAATTAATGTCTTCCATTGAGGTAAATAATAAGGCGCTGAGGTTTGCCATATTGGCGATGTAGTTGTGCTCATCACCAATCAGGGCCTGAGCTTGTAGGCTGAGGGTATCGTAGAACTTTTTCTTCTGCATTGCGGTCATTCAACAAATTTACATAAGAAGTAAAGGTACTCTTTCGGGCAGCTAAATGAAACCTTTTAGACAGAAAAACTATTAAATTAGTGTAAAACACCGCCGAGCTGTACAAAAAGCCATCAGGCACTTCGCGCGTTGCGGCGTAAACTGAACAAAAACAATCCGCCGCCCAGTGCAGCCATCACTGCATTGATGATGAAAACCATGCCTGAACTTGCAACAAACAAGAAGCTGAACAGGGCGCCACCCAGCATACCAGCAGTTAATACTGCTGAATAAGTTACCTTGTTATAGCGTAGCAGAGCCATGTAAGCCGGCAACACAAAACACGCCATAGACAGACCCACAATGTGTGCATTAGCAACCGCTGTCATCAGTATTTGAAACAAGATTTTGCTCTGACCACTTAGCAACGCGTAGTAGCCACCCAGCACAATGCCAACGATAAGTGGTGACAACAACGAGTACCCCACGGCCTTAGCTACCTGCCCTTTTATCATCTCTTTCACCTTTATCAGTCTGCACAGAGATGTTCAGTGTTGACGTGATTCACCAGTATCACAAGTCAACTTTGGTCGTATACATTTACCCGCCTGTTGCAACAGCCCATAGCATCGCACACAGTAACAACGCAAACAGCACACCTGGTGTCATCATAGACCGCAACACCGCCAATATCAGGCTTATCAAACGGATCTTACGCTGGACAACATGCTGAGGAAGCTGCCAGGATGTTTGCTTTAGCTCGTCTTTTAGCAGCGCTAATCCCTGTGCCGTGGTGTCAGCACCAAGACGCACTAGGCTACCCGCTTCCTGGTATGCCACATTAATATCACCAGCAGGTAAGGCTCCCATACTGTTTATAAACGCACGCGTTGCCATATACAAACCAAAGCCAAGTAACACTGGCCACAGGCCTCCCCAAAAAACCGACACAGTTAGCTGGCCAGACCATGCCCCTTCTGACTGGGGTAACAAGTAACTGAGCACAACCACCAGTATCAGCAAGGCACCAAATGCCCCTAACTGGAGTCTGTCGGCTGGTCCAGCTGCTGTTTTTGAAGCCTTCTGTCCAACCAGGGCTAAAAAGCGCATCATCAGCCAGGTCGTGCCGATTGCAGTAAGCGGTAAAACAGTTCCCATCAAGAGATCTCGTTCCACAACATCCTTCAAAGCGACTTTAGCGACTGCACCACTGGTTAGTGGCAACCCGGCCAGCGCGGCAGCGGGTAAGCATACCGCCAGCCAACATATCCAACGATACTTCTGCCATGCCAGACTTGTATTCATACCGGCAAACAAAAACAGTGCGGCTTTCGCAAGACCATGATGTACCGCATATAACACTATCGCAGGCAACAGGAGTGCCCATACATCCGGGTATTTCAGCCCCACACCGACGGCCGCGATCAGTATCCCCATCTGACTCATAGTCGAATAGGCAAGCAAAGCTTTAGGGTTGTCCTGAGTCACCCCAACCAGCACACCAAAAAATGCTGCAAACAACCCCAGTACCACAAGCAATGAACCAAAAGTTGCAAACGCAATCTCTCCGAATGGAATAAACTTCAACCAGCCTAACAAACCAGCCTTGACCATAACCCCACTTAATGTGCATTAGCAACCGCTGTCATCAGTATTTGAAACAAGATTTTGCTCTGACCACTTAGCAACGCGTAGTAGCCACCCAGCACAATGCCAACGATAAGTGGTGACAACAACGAGTACCCCACGGCCTTAGCTACCTGCCCTTTTATCATCTCTTTCACCTTTATCAGTCTGCACAGAGATGTTCAGTGTTGACGTGATTCACCAGTATCACAAGTCAACTTTGGTCGTATACATTTACCCGCCTGTTGCAACAGCCCATAGCATCGCACACAGTAACAACGCAAACAGCACACCTGGTGTCATCATAGACCGCAACACCGCCAATATCAGGCTTATCAAACGGATCTTACGCTGGACAACATGCTGAGGAAGCTGCCAGGATGTTTGCTTTAGCTCGTCTTTTAGCAGCGCTAATCCCTGTGCCGTGGTGTCAGCACCAAGACGCACTAGGCTACCCGCTTCCTGGTATGCCACATTAATATCACCAGCAGGTAAGGCTCCCATACTGTTTATAAACGCACGCGTTGCCATATACAAACCAAAGCCAAGTAACACTGGCCACAGGCCTCCCCAAAAAACCGACACAGTTAGCTGGCCAGACCATGCCCCTTCTGACTGGGGTAACAAGTAACTGAGCACAACCACCAGTATCAGCAAGGCACCAAATGCCCCTAACTGGAGTCTGTCGGCTGGTCCAGCTGCTGTTTTTGAAGCCTTCTGTCCAACCAGGGCTAAAAAGCGCATCATCAGCCAGGTCGTGCCGATTGCAGTAAGCGGTAAAACAGTTCCCATCAAGAGATCTCGTTCCACAACATCCTTCAAAGCGACTTTAGCGACTGCACCACTGGTTAGTGGCAACCCGGCCAGCGCGGCAGCGGGTAAGCATACCGCCAGCCAACATATCCAACGATACTTCTGCCATGCCAGACTTGTATTCATACCGGCAAACAAAAACAGTGCGGCTTTCGCAAGACCATGATGTACCGCATATAACACTATCGCAGGCAACAGGAGTGCCCATACATCCGGGTATTTCAGCCCCACACCGACGGCCGCGATCAGTATCCCCATCTGACTCATAGTCGAATAGGCAAGCAAAGCTTTAGGGTTGTCCTGAGTCACCCCAACCAGCACACCAAAAAATGCTGCAAACAACCCCAGTACCACAAGCAATGAACCAAAAGTTGCAAACGCAATCTCTCCGAATGGAATAAACTTCAACCAGCCTAACAAACCAGCCTTGACCATAACCCCACTTAACAGTGCACTGGCAGCAACCGGAGCAACGGGGTGTGCCATAGGCAGCCAAACGTGCAAGCCAAACAAGCCGGCCTTTACGCCAAATCCCGCCAGTAAAAACCCAACTGCCCAGGCTGGATAAGCCTGCTCGGGATTGCTTGCAGAGGACGGATCAATAGAACCATAAGCTAAGCCCGCCAGTGCAGTAAACAGCAATAACTCTCCGAGCACCGCCCATTGCATGTAAGACTTACCAGCCTGATGCGCCTCTTCGGTGTCAAAGTGTACAACCAGGCCGTACGAGGCCAGACTCATCAGGGTGAAAAAGCTAATAAAGCCAGAGATGTCCTCGGCGAGAATAAGTCCGAAGTTACCGCACATAGCTAACAAAAAGAACAAACAAAAGCGTACCTTGCGCTTGTCAGTTTTAGCAAAATTGACCGCGAAAACCGCCGCCAGCAGCCACAAACAACCAGCCAGCAAGAAAAAGGTTGAGGTCGTCTCATTCAATGTCATGATACTGCCAAAAAACAGCCAGGGGGTAGTATTTGTACCTTGTGCCGACATCATATAGGCAAACAGAGCAATACCAGCTGACAGAGGTAAAAACCAATGTGCAGCCCTGTGCATCGGCTTGCGTACCAATAACAATGCACATAGTGCAGGCGCGCCTATGGCCAACCACATCCAGGGGATTTGTTGTGAACTTACCGTCAGGATCGACACAAATTCACTGCCGTATTCCCGTGCTGCTATCAGTTTAACCCAATTGAGCGGGCTGAACTGGGCGTCCGCAAACAAGCCTGCGCTCAGTGCCAGTATCGCCGTGACAATTGGCGGCAACATGAGCATCCAGTGTGTCTCAAATCGCCCTCGTGGTTGTTCTTTTGGCCACGCTTCCTGTTGCGGTTTAAACCAGGCGGCATACAGGATAGGCAGAAAGTAAATGGCGTTAAGCAGGCTACTGATAATAAGCACCCCAAGCACCCAATAAAAACCGGCTTCCAGTGCACCAGTACCCAAATACCATTTTGAGATAAAGCCCGCTGCAGGAGGGATCCCTATCATACCCAGCACCGCCAGACTAAACGCCAGCATGGTCAGTGGCATGCGCTTGCCAGCACCGTTCATCTGACTGACTTTAGTCACACCAAGCGTTTCGGCGATACTACCGGCACAGAAAAACATAGTGATTTTCATCAACCCCTGGTGAACCAGGTGTGCAATACCGCCTATCGTCGCAATCGGCCCAGCAATCGCGGTGCCCAGGGCGATATAGGAGACCTGACTAACGGTAGAATAAGCCAGCCTGCGTTTCAGGTCATCCTGAAATACAGCCCGGGTAGAACCATATACTATGGTGATCGACGCCATCACAGCGAGTATGATAGTCAACCCCAGCTCCTGAGCAAACTCAACACCGTAAACATCGTATACGACCCGTACTATGCCAAATGCGCCCGCTTTAACAACCGCTACCGCATGTAACAGCGCGCTGACTGGCGCTGGTGCTGCCATCGCCGCAGGTAACCAACCATGTAAAGGCACCAATGCTGCTTTGACACCCAGCCCTATGATGATCAAGGCAAATATAACTTTAAGATGGAGCGGATCGAGATGTGGCATGGAAGCCAGCAGCCCTGTTGCAGTAAAATCCAGTGATCCAGCCAGGGCTTTTAGCCACACTACCCCGGCCAATAAGCTAGCGCCGCCAAGCATAGTGTAAATGAGATATTTACGCCCTGCTGCAAGCGATGCTTTGTTCCCTTTGTGTACCACCAACGGATAGGTTGTCAGCGTGAGTAGTTCGTAGAAAATCAAGAACGTTATCAGATTACCCGCAAGCGCAACGCCAATGGTGGCAAACACACACAAGCTAAAAAATCCAAAAAAGCGACTGCGGTTAGGTGACTGCTCGAGATATCCAATTGCATAAATCGTGGTCAGCAGCCATAAAAACCCGGATAAAGCGACAAACAATAAAGATAACGCATCCGCATGAAGTACCAAGTCCATATCAGGCAATAATGGCAAACGCGTTTCAAACACCTGCCCCTCGTAAACACCCGAGATCATGACAAGTATCAACGCGACGCAACTAAATGCCCCTAAAAAGTTTAACGTTTTTCTTAGCTTTGGTTTGCTGTCACTGACGAAAAATATAGCCACACCCGATGCCAGTGCACTCAATAATATCAGTAAAGGCAGTATGCTTTGCCACATCATTCGCCGCCTCCTATCGAAACCAGATCAATAATTAGATCCGCATTAAACCCCAGTGCCATCGTACATAGTGCTAAAGCCAGACCACTAACTGGCATAGCAACAGGTACTTTTTGCCAATTGTCTGGTGCGCTTTGTTCACATGCATGCTCAGGTTTAATAAATGCCAGGTCCAGTACTCTGAAAATAGCCAGTGCAGCCAACAAGCCTCCGGTCAGAATGATCAAAACCCACCACCATTGCTGAGTATCTATGGCGACATTCAACAATAACCATTTTGCGATAAATCCGGCGCTGGGCGGTAAGCCAATTAAACTGCCTCCTGCTATTGCAAAAGTAAACAAACTCAAAGGCATGTATTTCGCCATGCCCTGTAACCTGGCAATGTCGTCATGACCCAATGAATGTATGATATTGCCCGCGGCGATGAACATTGCAGCTTTTGCGCAGGCATGCGCGACAATGAAATAAGATACTGCTGCTAGTGCGCTTTGATGTTGTGCAGCCAATTGCGATGCCGACGCCCCGTCCGTACTCATCAAAAGCGGAAACAACAAAAATAGATAACCAATCTGTGCGACGGTCGAATAGGCCACCATCAGTTTAAGGCGTTTTGCTCTGAGCGCTTGCACACACCCCCAGATAATTGCCAATCCACCAAACACACCCAGCAGCATCAACGCCTCATTGGTCACGGCAGGCGTAAGGATCTCCATCCAGAATCGTACCAGCAGATAAAAAGACGCTTTAACAACCAATGCAGACAAAATCGCACTAACGGGTGCCGGCGCACTGCCATGCGCATAGGGCAACCAAAAATGTAATGGAACCAAAGCTGTTTTTAACACCAGGCCCACAGTGATCAGCGCAAGAGCAGCCCAGCTTAACGGATTCGGCTCAACCCGCTCTGCAAGCTGCGCAAAGTCCAGTGTCCCGTAAGCATGATATAACAGTGCGACAGCCAGTAAGTAACAGAGTGACCCCAGCAAGCCTACTAACAGGTATCGCAACGCCGCTGTCAGGCCTTCTTTATTACCACTCAGCGCAACCAGCGCAACTGCCGCCAGCCCAATGATCTCAAGCGTTACGTAAACATTGAAAATATCAGCAGATAAGAATAAAGCGTTAATGCCCGCCACCAGCAACCACCACAGAGGCCAAAAATGGACGCGCGCAGGCGAAGCTGAGAAATAAAAAGCTGAATACAAGGTCAACACAGCGACCAGAAAAGTCGTCAACGTGATCAGCAAAGCCGAGAACCCATCGAGGCTCAGCGCAATACCCAGAGGAGCTACCCAGCCCGCAAGCGAATACCTGAGCGTAATTGTGTCCCCAGCCCCATTGAGCGATAACCCACCTAAGATAAGCCCGATCACCAGCAACAAGCTCATTGCTGTCAGCAGCCCAGTTAACACTTGCGCATTTTTGGTGTTTAACAGCACAGAGACGATGGCACCGACCAAAGGAATGGCCACCAACAAAGGGAGTAATGTGGACATATCTGCTAAGGGCATTAAACATCATCCTTCTGCTTTTCAAGGGCATTGATCCGACACACCAAAGACAAAGCTAACGCCGTGCCGGCAACGGCCACCACTATCCCGGTCAAAACCATTGCGTGAGGCACAAAGTCAGGCGATGCGCCGGTTGAGGCATTAGCGATAAACACCATAAAAACCCCCACACCACAAATGTTGATCGCCAGGATTTTTTTAACGACATGTGCAATCGCTAACACGCCAAACAAACCAATGCCGAATAAAATAATACCAAATACACTATAGGCCAGCGCTTGTGTCATGGACGATCCTCCTTTACCGAGCCGTCTTTTGCTTTTGCTGAGGCGCAACATGAAGTGCGCAGAACAGCAAAACCAAAATAGCGGCTATGGTTAACGTCGCCGCCACTTCAATTATCAGAATCAAAGTGCCAGCCCAGGCAACCGGATAGGCTAGTGCCGTGCCAGTCGATACTATTACGGCAGCGCCAACCAACAAAAATACCGCTAAGCCAACCACTAGCAACACGCGAGCGATCATCGCATTAAAGTTAAAGCTGTGATGCCCGGCCAACAGTAATAAAATACCAGCCCCAGCCAGCAGCGCGCCGGCCTGAAACGCGCCGCCGGGCAAAGCCGCACCAGTCCATAGCAAGTACCCCGAGGTAACGACGATTGCAGGCAGTAACCAGCGCAAAAATGCTTCCAACACAGGGCGGCGCTGTACTGGCTTTGATACCGTGACAAACGCCTGATTACTCTGTTCTTGACTCACTGGCATCACCGCCAGAGCCACAATTAGCAACACCGCGACTTCAAGTAAGGTGTCATAACTACGAAAGTTAAGTAACACCGCCGTAACCGGGTTCTGAACACCGCTTTGCTCCAGGTTAGAGGCGACCAAAGCAACAAGCGGCTGCTCTGCCACCGGAGTGTTAATCAGCGCAAAGATAAGAAACAGGCAAACTAAGCCAACCACTAAACCAACAACAAATAAGACGCCGCCAGATAGTCCTGCTTGCTGCTCCGCGTTACGTGCCAGCGTAATGTCGTTAAACATAGCTCCCCCTGTGGTTATTCAAGTCCATGCTATTGATTGAGCTGTCTGCGTGTTGCAATGAGTAAAGCACCAGTCAACCCAGCGCCGATCGCCGCCTCTGCGATTGCGACATCCCACGCGCCCAATCGCACCCAGGCTAAAGTCACCAGCAAGCCCATACTGATAAACAACAAAATGGCCTGGAATAAGTCTTTCGCGGTGAGACACAGTACTGCTGTCATCACGGCGCCACAGCCCAATAGAAGATCAATAATCAGCTCACCACCTATCATTGGTTTCCTCCTGTTTGATGCTCATCCACGTCTGGTTGCTCCAGTTGCTGAGACTGCGTTTGGCTAGCTAGCAGATAGCAAGAAACCGCACCGGCCAACATCACAGCGACCCAGATCACCAGCAACTGAATGGCATCGGCCATCTCTGCAACCTGAGGGATCACGCCAAGTACAACAAACCCCAACCCTAAATTATCGGCCTTGGTCAGAGCGTGCAGCTTTGACAATTCGTCAGGGAAGCGCCACAGACCAACGCACCCGGCAATAAAGAAAAATACACCCAGTGCCACCATTAACGCGCTATACCAGTCAATCAAGGTCATGATTTGGTATCCCCCATTTTTACCAGAATGACAGTCGCAGTCGGCGCCAGCAAAGCCAAAACCAGCGCAACATTAAACAAAGCACTTTGCTGGTAGACAACGGCCAGCAGAGCCAAAATGGCCACTCCCACCGTGCCAAACAGCTGCAAAGAAAGTATCCGAGTCAGCTTAGAAGGCCCCAGCCAGAGCCGCCAAAGCCCACCTAATAGAACCAGGGTTAGAACGGTCACCATCCAGTTTAAATACTCACTCATTGTTGCTCCTTCATAACTGGCACAGCTTGTTTATCTATTTCTAAATCAAACAAGTAGGCGATTTTTTGTTCACAGTCAATCACATCCTTATAATTGCACTCTGTGACCTCTAACATATGAACTAGCAAAGAGTCACCTCTGAGCTGTGCACTCAACGTGCCCGGTAATAAGCTGATAAGATGAATAAACCACAGCTGTGCATGACCCGGAGGTAAACGCAGTGGATACGTTACCGTTCCCGGGTGCATGGAAACACGACGTGAAAATGCCAGACGCGCAGTTTGTATTCCTCCTTTCAGGGAATTAAGCAGGAAATACGGCAACAAACGCAGTAGCCGAACATAATGAAACTCTCCTGTTACACATTTGCCATTGTTACTCGTAATAATGCGTGGAGAATCATTAAAAAGACGCATGCTCATCCAGACAGACACAGGGACAACGACAATACCTATCACCCAGGAGGACCATGCCCCTTTTGTGAGTAATAACCATAATCCGCTGAAGATCAATGCCCGGATAAGCAAGGTCCGTTTGTCTGAATTGTAAGAATGCGTCTTTGAGTTCATACCGATTCACTCACTCTGTTAGTGTTTGGATCCGAGGTCGCCTGTGCATCTTTGTTTTTGCTACGCAAATGCTTCTCAACCCCAACAATCAGAGAGATGAACCAGCCACAGGCGATAACTCGTAGCCAGGCTTCCAGTGAGATAGGCGCACTCTGGAACCAGTCATTCATCAAAGGTTGATAGGTAAACAATAACTGTAGTGCCATCATGAGCGCGATACCAATCCAGATCCAACGGTTTGAAAACAACCCGACCGAAAATACCGAGCGGTCCAGAGAACGACAGTTAAACAAATAGAATGCTTCGCCCACCACAAACATAGCGACTGCGACCGTTCTAGCTTGTGCTTCTGTAGCCCCCCACATCAGCTCTAGCTCATATAAACCAAATGCTGTGATACAGAGCAAAGAAGACACCAACAAAATTCGCCACATTAA
Organism: Pseudoalteromonas rubra; assembly: GCF_000238295.3. NCBI lineage: Bacteria > Pseudomonadati > Pseudomonadota > Gammaproteobacteria > Alteromonadales > Pseudoalteromonadaceae > Pseudoalteromonas > Pseudoalteromonas rubra. Next base: position 34,804 of record NZ_AHCD03000035.1, on the reverse strand, counting down.
TATTCTATCGATTATGGGGGCATTCGGATCATAAGGGGGGCGATCCATTATGCCCTTTTCGCGTGGCTCAAAAGCCAACATCAAACCGAGTAAAATGGCTGTTGTCATGTTGACCCATAAGATATGCACTGGTAGTAACGGTAATGAGACACCCAATAGCACAGCCAGCAGAATCACTAACCCTTCACCGCCATTAGTAGGTAACGTCCAGACGATAAACTTCTTAAGGTTATCGAATACACCACGACCTTCCTCAACAGCGGCCCGCACGGTAGCAAAGTTATCATCAGTCAGCATCATATCAGAGGCATCCCGTGCCACTTCCGTGCCGTTTAGTGCCATGGCAACACCGATATCCGCTCGTCTGAGCGCCGGGGCATCATTAACTCCATCGCCCGTCATCGCCACAACATGGCCTTCAGCTTGCAGCGATTTCACCAGCTGTAGCTTGTTTTCGGGGCTAACTCGGGCAAACACATCGTTATTGGAAGCGATGTCACTGAATTCATGTTCAGACAGATCACCTAACTGATAGCCAGTGACGGTTTTACCCGTACTTTGTGGCTGTATAATACCTAATTGTTTGGCGATACTGGTGGCAGTTAATGCATGATCGCCGGTGATCATCTTGACCCGGATCCCTGCCCGGTGACAGGCAGCAACGGCCTCGATTGCCTCCGGACGAGGCGGATCGATCATCGCCTGTAATCCGAGAAAAACCAGTTCCTGGGCAACATCTTCGTGACTCAGCGTGGTTTGCGCATCCATCGATGTTTTACTGGCAAATGCCAGTACACGTAACCCCTTTGCAGCCAGCCGTTCGGCTTCTTGCTCAATGCCGTCCTGATCCAGCCCGATGGTCTCGCCCTGCTCATTCAACATAAACTGACACTTGGGCAAAATGCTCTCGATGGAGCCTTTCATATGGATAATATGCGCACCGTCAACTTTATCCAGGGTAGCCATATACTGATATTCAGACTGAAACGGAATGCAGTCGATGCGTTTTGCATTTAGACTGCCCGGCGCCATACTCGCCTTGTGAGCTGACACCAATAATGCCGCCTCAGTTGGGTCACCGCTGATCCGCCACTGTGAGTTTTCCTGGTCCGGCGCCATTAACTGCGCATCATTACATAACGCACCGGCTCTGAGCGTGGCAGACAAAGCAGGCTGTTTTTGCGGTTCGGTGACAAGCGGTTGCGCATCACGGTCCCCGATGACGCCTTCTGGATCATAGCCATTCCCAGATACACTACACAGTTTGCCGCCACTGTATATACGCTCTACTGTCATTTCATTTTTAGTCAAAGTACCGGTCTTATCTGAGCAAATGATCGTGGTGCTCCCCAGCGTTTCAACCGCTGGCAGATTACGGATCACCGCTTTGCGTTTGGCCATGCGCGAGACGCCAATGGCCAGCATAATAGTCACTGCCGCAGGTAACCCTTCCGGAATTGCGCCCACAGCCAGAGCAACCGCAGCCATAAACGATTCCAGCAGAGGCTGGCCATGTAAATACCCTATCAATAGAGTAATGGCCGCAAGACCAACAATTGCGTATAGCAGTACATGACTGAATTGCTTGATGCGCTTAGTTAGTGGCGTATCCAGTGTTGGCGTGGTCGCAATCAGCTCTGAGATTTTACCGATTTCAGTGTTGTCTCCTGTTTCGGTCACAACACCGACCCCAGTGCCGTACACAACCAAAGTGGAAGAAAACGCCATATTTTGCCTGTCTCCCAGCAAGGCTTCTTTGGCCAGCACCTCAAGGTTCTTTTCAACAGGAACTGATTCGCCAGTCAGCGCCGACTCATCAACCTGCAAGTCTCTGACCTTCACCAGACGCATGTCTGCAGTGACTTTGTCACCCGCTTGCAGCAGGACGATGTCACCGGGCACAAGTTGCTGAGCAGGTATGGTCGTTTTTACCCCATCCCGGATCACAGTCGCGGTAGATTTAATGCTGCCAGACAAGGCGTTAATAGCGTTGATTGCTTTAGATTCCTGAACAAAGCCGATGATGGCGTTGAGCAGTACCACGGCAAAAATGACAATGGCATCAACCCACTCCTGGAGCGCCAGTGTCACCACCACCGCAGAGAGCAGGATATAGACCAAAGGCTGATGGAACTGCATTACAAACCGTTTAATTGGTCCGTCTCCATCGTGCTTAGTAATGGCGTTAGACCCAAATTCCGCCTGTTGCCTGTCGACCTGTTGCAAAGATAGCCCCTGCTCCGGGTCGGCCTCGAACTGCTTGAGTACTTCTTCTGAGTGTTGACTGTGCCAGTCTTTCAGATCTTGCATAAAACACCTCGGGAACTAGTTGTACTAAATCCATACTAGGGTGTCGCAATGCTATGTAAAACTCGAATTATTAACTTTAAAATATCGAAAAAATCGAACTTTTAGTTGAGCAAACAGCTGATCTTCTGGCTCTTTGAAAACGTACACTATGCGAATAAAGACGATTTAGCCGAATTCAAAATTGCAGCGATCGCCGGATGTCGGATCTTGCGTTCCGCTGATATTGCATAGAATTTTTGTTTAACTTGAGTCAGTTCACCCACCGGGCGCACATGAAAGGAGTCACATACATCGTCAGCTATCGTGCTGGGCATAAAAAAGATCCCCAAACCAGACTGACCAAACGACTTCATTAATGCACTGTCATCAAACTGCGCCACAATATTGGGATGAATATTCTGATCACTCAGCCAGAAATCAAATTCTTTGCGAATCTCATGTTGCTGCGTTGGCAACAGCAAAGGCGCATTATTGAGCGAAATCGGAAAGTTTTTCTCATATTGCCTGGCCAGTGCCGGCGCTGCCAGAAAGGTTATGCCACTTTCCCCTAGTAAGTGGTTATAAGCTTTGACACTGAATGCCCCCGTTACAGGCACATCGCTTAACACCAAATCCACTTTATGAACGGCCAGATCGGCCAGCATACTATCTACCGGCCCTTCCAGACTGGTCAATCGAATTTCCTGCTCTATGTGCATAGCCGGTTTGATAATTTTGTGTACTATGGTTTTGGGTAATACGCTCGATGCCCCAACAATAAACTCTGCGGGTCCTATCGCGTTGTTGCCTTTCAGGACGTCACTCAACTCGTTGCCAAGTTCAAATATTTCATCTGCGTAACGTAGTACCACCCTGCCCGTATCGGTTAACCGCAAGCCTCGCCCTTCTTTTTGCAAAAGCTCATTACCAACCCGTTCTTCCAGAAGGGACAACTGACCACTGATGGTTTGTGGGGTTATGTTCAGTTTTGCGCTGGCCTTAGCAATGCTACCTTCATGTGCCACCGCCCAGAAGTACTTTAAGTGTTTGTAGTTAATCACATCCTGCATCGTGCTTTCTCCAACTCGCTGACACTTCGAATAATCCGAACTGTAGTATATAGAACAAACGATTTCATTTAATTCTTTTCGATTGATACGCTTGTTGGTGTAAAACGATCATGTTGAGACAAAATTCGAACATGCCCCGAATCTATTAACGATAATACTAACCAGCGAGAGCAAAATATGTGGGTAGATGTGTTTTCATCCCATAGTGACACAACAGAGGCCGAAGATAATTATGTAGATGCTCAAATCAGGCTGATGCTTGGCCGCTATGCAGGTCAGATAGATAAAGTTGAGGTGTATCTGTTGGCTGATGAAACCCAAACGCAAACCCAACCACAATTTCAATGCACCATACGCGTTGGTTTAAAGGGCTATCAAGCTGTAGAGGCTAATGAAGTGGCAAGCAAAGCATCCGACGCAATCAATGCCTGTGCACATCGCGCAAAGCGCTACGTGAAAAGAGCATTGCGGCTCTCTGGTTAAGACATGCTTTGGTTGATGCCAAGAAAAAAGGCCGCAAGTCATAAACTTGCGGCCTTAATAACGACTTCATTAATGCACTGTCATCAAACTGCGCCACAATATTGGGATGAATATTCTGATCACTCAGCCAGAAATCAAATTCTTTGCGAATCTCATGTTGCTGCGTTGGCAACAGCAAAGGCGCATTATTGAGCGAAATCGGAAAGTTTTTCTCATATTGCCTGGCCAGTGCCGGCGCTGCCAGAAAGGTTATGCCACTTTCCCCTAGTAAGTGGTTATAAGCTTTGACACTGAATGCCCCCGTTACAGGCACATCGCTTAACACCAAATCCACTTTATGAACGGCCAGATCGGCCAGCATACTATCTACCGGCCCTTCCAGACTGGTCAATCGAATTTCCTGCTCTATGTGCATAGCCGGTTTGATAATTTTGTGTACTATGGTTTTGGGTAATACGCTCGATGCCCCAACAATAAACTCTGCGGGTCCTATCGCGTTGTTGCCTTTCAGGACGTCACTCAACTCGTTGCCAAGTTCAAATATTTCATCTGCGTAACGTAGTACCACCCTGCCCGTATCGGTTAACCGCAAGCCTCGCCCTTCTTTTTGCAAAAGCTCATTACCAACCCGTTCTTCCAGAAGGGACAACTGACCACTGATGGTTTGTGGGGTTATGTTCAGTTTTGCGCTGGCCTTAGCAATGCTACCTTCATGTGCCACCGCCCAGAAGTACTTTAAGTGTTTGTAGTTAATCACATCCTGCATCGTGCTTTCTCCAACTCGCTGACACTTCGAATAATCCGAACTGTAGTATATAGAACAAACGATTTCATTTAATTCTTTTCGATTGATACGCTTGTTGGTGTAAAACGATCATGTTGAGACAAAATTCGAACATGCCCCGAATCTATTAACGATAATACTAACCAGCGAGAGCAAAATATGTGGGTAGATGTGTTTTCATCCCATAGTGACACAACAGAGGCCGAAGATAATTATGTAGATGCTCAAATCAGGCTGATGCTTGGCCGCTATGCAGGTCAGATAGATAAAGTTGAGGTGTATCTGTTGGCTGATGAAACCCAAACGCAAACCCAACCACAATTTCAATGCACCATACGCGTTGGTTTAAAGGGCTATCAAGCTGTAGAGGCTAATGAAGTGGCAAGCAAAGCATCCGACGCAATCAATGCCTGTGCACATCGCGCAAAGCGCTACGTGAAAAGAGCATTGCGGCTCTCTGGTTAAGACATGCTTTGGTTGATGCCAAGAAAAAAGGCCGCAAGTCATAAACTTGCGGCCTTAATGTGGCGGAGAGATAGGGATTTGAACCCTAGATACGCTATTAACGTATGCCGGTTTTCAAGACCGGTGCTTTCAACCACTCAGCCATCTCTCCGAATCAGATTGTCGCCGTTCACCTGTGAACTCTCAGAGGCAAACCTGCGTAAAATTAGGTGGCGGAGAGATAGGGATTTGAACCCTAGATACGCTATTAACGTATGCCGGTTTTCAAGACCGGTGCTTTCAACCACTCAGCCATCTCTCCGAATCAGATTGTCGCCGTTCACCTGTGAACTCTCAGAGGCAAACCTGCGTAAAATTAGGTGGCGGAGAGATAGGGATTTGAACCCTAGATACGCTATTAACGTATGCCGGTTTTCAAGACCGGTGCTTTCAACCACTCAGCCATCTCTCCGAATCAGATTGTCGCCGTTCACCTGTGAACTCTCAGAGGCAAACCTGCGTAAAATTAGGTGGCGGAGAGATAGGGATTTGAACCCTAGATACGCTATTAACGTATGCCGGTTTTCAAGACCGGTGCTTTCAACCACTCAGCCATCTCTCCGAATCAGATTGTCGCCGTTCACCTGTGAACTCTCAGAGGCAAACCTGCGTAAAATTAGGTGGCGGAGAGATAGGGATTTGAACCCTAGATACGCTATTAACGTATGCCGGTTTTCAAGACCGGTGCTTTCAACCACTCAGCCATCTCTCCGAATCAGATTGTCGCCGTTCACCTGTGAACTCTCAGAGGCAAACCTGCGTAAAATTAGGTGGCGGAGAGATAGGGATTTGAACCCTAGATACGCTATTAACGTATGCCGGTTTTCAAGACCGGTGCTTTCAACCACTCAGCCATCTCTCCGAATCAGATTGTCGCCGTTCACCTGTGAACTCTCAGAGGCAAACCTGCGTAAAATTAGGTGGCGGAGAGATAGGGATTTGAACCCTAGATACGCTATTAACGTATGCCGGTTTTCAAGACCGGTGCTTTCAACCACTCAGCCATCTCTCCGAATCAGATTGTCGCCGTTCACCTGTGAACTCTCAGAGGCAAACCTGCGTAAAATTAGGTGGCGGAGAGATAGGGATTTGAACCCTAGATACGCTATTAACGTATGCCGGTTTTCAAGACCGGTGCTTTCAACCACTCAGCCATCTCTCCGAATCAGATTGTCGCCGTTCACCTGTGAACTCTCAGAGGCAAACCTGCGTAAAATTAGGTGGCGGAGAGATAGGGATTTGAACCCTAGATACGCTATTAACGTATGCCGGTTTTCAAGACCGGTGCTTTCAACCACTCAGCCATCTCTCCGAATCAGATTGTCGCCGTTCACCTGTGAACTCTCAGAGGCAAACCTGCGTAAAATTAGGTGGCGGAGAGATAGGGATTTGAACCCTAGATACGCTATTAACGTATGCCGGTTTTCAAGACCGGTGCTTTCAACCACTCAGCCATCTCTCCGAATCAGATTGTCGCCGTTCACCTGTGAACTCTCAGAGGCAAACCTGCGTAAAATTAGGTGGCGGAGAGATAGGGATTTGAACCCTAGATACGCTATTAACGTATGCCGGTTTTCAAGACCGGTGCTTTCAACCACTCAGCCATCTCTCCGAATCAGATTGTCGCCGTTCACCTGTGAACTCTCAGAGGCAAACCTGCGTAAAATTAGGTGGCGGAGAGATAGGGATTTGAACCCTAGATACGCTATTAACGTATGCCGGTTTTCAAGACCGGTGCTTTCAACCACTCAGCCATCTCTCCGAATCAGATTGTCGCCGTTCACCTGTGAACTCTCAGAGGCAAACCTGCGTAAAATTAGGTGGCGGAGAGATAGGGATTTGAACCCTAGATACGCTATTAACGTATGCCGGTTTTCAAGACCGGTGCTTTCAACCACTCAGCCATCTCTCCGAATCAGATTGTCGCCGTTCACCTGTGAACTCTCAGAGGCAAACCTGCGTAAAATTAGGTGGCGGAGAGATAGGGATTTGAACCCTAGATACGCTATTAACGTATGCCGGTTTTCAAGACCGGTGCTTTCAACCGCTCAGCCATCTCTCCGCAGCGAGGCGAATATTAGAGAATCCCGGCCTCCTTGTGAAGCTTTTTTTTCGCTTTTTTGTTTAATTGGTCAAAATTCACTTTATTTGTATAAACATCGGACACGTTGGGAGGTTTTATGGTCAAAAATCGGGAGTTAGAGAACTTTTAACCTAGTTTTAGGGTCTACTAAACCAGAAAGGTTTGCCGAGCGTTTTAACTCTTGGTAATCTTGGCCTAGAATAATTTTCGGAACATAATGTTTCTAATAAGGAGCTGAAAATGGCGTTCAATCATTCGTACACTGGCCAAAAAGTGGCTATGTCGACGGTCGAAACTAACAAGGTGCTAAAAAACACCTACTTCCTACTGGCAATGACACTGGCATTTAGTGCGATTACTGCTGCCATCTCTATGACTATGGCACTACCACGCTTTACCGGTCTTGTCTGTTCTTTAATTGCGTTTGGTCTGTTGTTCGTGATCCAGAAAAAAGCGAACTCAAGCTCAGCGATTGGTCTGGTTTTCCTATTCACTGGCCTTATGGGCTTTGGCTTAGGCCCTATGCTTAGCCACTATGCAGCAATGCCAAATGGTAGCCTGTTAATTGCACAGGCACTGGGCTCAACTGCTTTAGTGTTCTTTGGTCTGTCTGCATACGCGTTAACAACTAAGAAAGACTTCTCCTTCATGGGCGGTTTCCTGGTTGTAGGTATGCTGGTCGTGATTGTTTCGAGCCTGGTTAACTTGTTTATCGGCAGTTCAATTGCCTTTATCGCGATTAACGCCGCTGTTGTATTACTGATGTCTGGTTTCATTTTGTACGACACAAGCCGCATCGTAAATGGTGGTGAAACAAACTACATCCTGGCAACAGTAAGCCTGTACCTGAGCATTTATAACCTGTTCACGTCTATCCTTGCGCTGCTTGGCTCAAGTGATGACTAATACGCTCAGTTTGCTAAAATAAGCCCCATCCGGGGCTTTTTTTATGAGTAACTTTTGAGTCAATACGTACTTTCCCTGCACAGCAATGTAAGTGATCATGATGCTTTACAACAGCTGGTGCGGTTCGCCAAAGCTTTACAAGCACAAGATCACCAGATCAAATGTATTTTTCTTTACCAGCAGGCCGTTTTGTTTGCCAGCCAACACTTTAGTCTCGCCAGTGATGAACTGCAGCCGGCTCAACTGTGGCAATCGCTGCATGACGCAGGCATTGCACTCAAGCTGTGTGTCACAGCCGCAGAAAAGTATGGCCTGGACACCTCGCACTGTGGCCCATTTGAAGTCGCCGGATTGGCAGAGTTTGCTATGCTGGCCACCAAAGCAGATAAGTGGGTGCAATTTAAATGAGCGAAAACATTTTGGTGATCAATCACACCGCTCCCTTTGATGGCGCAAATATCCGCGAGGGATTAGATATGGCATTGATTTTTGCCGCGCTGGATCAAAACGTGTCCTGGCTATTCAAAGGTCCAGCGGTACTGGCGTTAAAAGCAGGCAATGATGCGTCTCAACTGGGTATGAAAAATTACTTTAAGCAGCTCAAAACGCTGGAGATTTATGACGTTGAACAAATCTATGTATGTGCCGACGCCATGAGCCAGTTTGCTCTGACTGCGGACGACTTAAACATAGATGCGCAGATCCTGACTCTGGATGCACAACAGACGCTCCTTCAGCAGCAGAACAAGGTAGTGAGTTTATGAGTCTCCCGACATTACACATTTTTTCCAAGCCAATGAGCTACTACAAAGCAGCATTTGATGCTTCCCTGCTCGGTGAGCAGGATGTGCTATTGCTCACCCGGGATGCCTGTTATGATCAAAGTGCATGGCGTGCATTAAGCGCTAACCGCATCTGTATGCTCAGTATTTGTGCACAGGCACGGGGCGTCAACGCACAGGATAACATCGAATTGCTCGACGACCAGCAGTGGATCATGCTGGTCGAGCAATGTCAAAAAACAATTACGTGGTAACTATGCTCGTTTTTCAAGATAAACAGATCGAAACAGACAAAGAAGGCTACCTGCTGAACCATCAGGACTGGCATAAAGAACTGGCACCGCTGCTCGCAGAGCAAGAGAATATTACGCTGACAGATGCTCACTGGGAAGTTGTCAACTTTGTGCGCGACTTCTATGAAGAATATAACACCAGCCCGGCTATACGCATGTTGGTTAAGGCCATTGGTCAGAAGTTAGGGGAAGACAAAGGAAAGAGTATTTATTTGTACAAGCTTTTCCCTAAAGGTCCGGCAAAACAAGCGACTAAAATAGCCGGTTTGCCAAAACCGGCTAAGTGTATCTAGTCGAACAAACAGCAGGTTATTGCTGCGAGGCGTGCCACAAGGTACTGATTTCATCAAGCGTGGCAGGATCGTCAATGGTTGACGGTACTGTCATCGCTTCGCCATCCACCAGCTGGCGTAAGTTTTTGCGTAATATCTTACCAGAGCGTGTTTTAGGTAAGCGCTCTACAACCAAAATTTGTTTCAGACACGCGATTGCGCCAATTTTCCCCCGAATAGACTGCACCAGCTCTTCACGCAATTGCGCTTGAGTGAGCTGGCTTCCATCTTTGAGCACTACCATAGCGACAGGTACCTGCCCCTTTAATTCATCTTTGGCTGCAAAGACAGCGCATTCTGCCACTGCTTCATGCGCCGCCACCACTTCCTCCATCTCTCCAGTTGATAAGCGATGGCCCGCAACATTAATCACATCATCCGTGCGCCCCATAATAAAGACGTACCCCTCTTCATCTAGGTATCCGCCATCTCCTGATAGGTAATAACCGGGGAACTCCGACAGATACCCCTGCTTAAAGCGAGTGCTATTTTGCCAGATACTGCTCAGACAACCGGGTGGTAGCGGTGTTTTAAGTGCAATGAGCCCCTGTTCATTGGCCGCACAAGGTTCACCATTCGCATCCAGGACAGTCAATTGATAACCCGGCGTAGGCACCGATGCACTGCCCGCTTTGGTCGGTAACGGCGACAACCCCATAGGGTTGGCGGCAATGGGCCAGCCAGTTTCAGTTTGCCACCAATGGTCAATAACCGGCAGTCTTGTCACCGACTGCAACCAATCATAGGTAGCCGGGTCCAAACGCTCGCCAGCGAGAAATAAGGTTTGTAATGAACGGGTATTGTACTGAGCGAACAACTTACCTTCTGGATCTTCTTTCTTAATGGCTCTAAAAGCTGTCGGTGCACTGAACAATGCATTGACCTGATACTCCTCGACAACCCGCCAAAATGCCCCCGCGTCCGGGGTTCTGACGGGCTTGCCCTCATACAGCAAAGTGGTGCAGCCAAACAACAGTGGCGCATAAACGATATAAGAATGACCCACAACCCAGCCAATATCAGAAGCGGCCCAGAACACCTGGCCAGGTTTCATACCATACACAGTTTCCATACTGTAATGTAACGCTACGGCGTGTCCCCCCTGCTCACGCACCACCCCTTTAGGTACCCCCGTTGTACCTGATGTGTATAAAATATAGAGCGGATGAGTTGCAGGCAAAGGTACTGCATCTACCTTGGGGGCGGCAGCAACCAGTTCACACCAGTCGATATCTCGGGGGGTCAACATCGATGCGCGATACTGACCACGCTGCCATATAACTGTATGCTCAACTCCATGCGTCGCCAACGCCAGTGCTTCATCCAGCATGGCCTTGTACTCAATCACTCTGCCGACTTCAACGCCACAAGATGCACTTAGCACCAACTTGGGCTTTGCATCGTCAATACGCACAGCAAGTTCTTTAGGTGCGAAACCGCCAAATACGACCGAATGAATGGCCCCAAGTCGCGCACATGCCAACATGGCTATTACCGCTTGCGGGATCATTGGCATATAGATAACGACTCTATCCTGGGCAACAACACCGAGTTTACTCAGCGCGCCTGCAAAATGGCTGACTTCATCCAGCAACTGAGCATAGGTGTAACACTGCTTCTGCTCAGTCACGGGTGAATCATAAATGAGCGCAACTTGTTCCGCTCTACCTTCATTTACCTGCTGATCCAACGCCAGATAGCTGGTGTTGAGTTGGCCGTCTTCAAACCAATGGCTTAATGACTCATGGTCGTAACTTACGCCTGTTTTGGGTGGGGTGTGCCAGTTGAGTCGACCAGCCTGGTGTAGCCAAAATGCCTCAGGGTCTTGCTCAAATAGCTCATATGCCTGTTGATAGGTTTGGTATGCTGTTGTTGTCATAATGATTTCCTGTTGGGCCGGGTAAAGATAGTTTGATATTTTGCCAACTGGCTAACACCCGGTTAACGACGAGTACGCTATTAAACATAGAATTACTGAAATAAAGACAACACTAGACATTGGTCGATGGCAGGAAAGAATTTGATCCACCGCAAGCTCTCAGTGGATAAGGGAGTTGCGGGCCCTCAGCTGAGTGCCCGCTGTCATCAGTTTATTCATCAACGGGCCAGGTATAAGGCACAGCTGGTACGGATAAACCTCGGTCAGTGATGGATTCTGCTACAGTTTTACTCGGATCGGTAGGTGCCCACAGGTCCTGACTGAACGCCAATGACGCATCTTCCAGAGCAGTATCACCCAATACGCCACTGGCATCTATATCGAATACAAAGCTGCCAGCGCCGTCATAACTACAAGACGTAGTAGGTGCATATTCAATATTTGCTTTACTACCGGTTCCATCATAAGTGGCTGTTGCACTGTCGTACTCAAAGAACTGACGCTGCGAGAATGCCTGCATGCTGTGATCATTCCCAGGTCCCGCCCAGTTACAGATGAAACCTTGAATAAGCCCGTCTGTCTCCTCAATTTTTGTTCCATATCCAAAGTGCGCCTCACCATTGTCCAGGCTGGGAGAATTAAACCCAATATTGAAAATTCGGCTGTTGCTGTCGTTCACGCCAGCTTGCCAGACATAGGCATATTGTCCTGCAAGTGATGTAAGAGCAAAATTTGCGCCAAATATCGAAAAGTTCTCACTCCATCCATCCGGATTATCGACACTGTGATACTTGTTATTCACATCAACCTGGTTGTCACTGTTGAACATGCCACTGTTACTGTGACCACATAAAGTGGCAACCCTGGCTTGAAGGGACATATTGTCTCCCGAACGCTCATAAGCCAGAGAACCCGTTCTGGTGCGTTCATTTTGACTACAATTGCCGCCTGGAAATTCTATACCGCTAACGCCCTGTTCGCCTTCCACCTGGTAAGTAAGGTGGCCAGAATAATTCATCAGATCCGCTCCGGGTGTGTGTGCCATAGATAATGAAATGTCGTAATCAGAGCCACTGACTGTGTATGTCAGAGAAACGGTATATTGCCACTCACTCCCCGAACGGGTGATAGCGGCACCGCTGAAAGTCACATCAGCAATACCTTTGGCATTCATTTCGCCGGTCACATCAATGCTGCTGCCATCAGCGGGCAAACTCATCCCTGAGTCCAATGCCGCTGAGACCATACTGGCTAAGGTCATCAGACTCATTCTCGACTGATCTCTGATCCCGCTTAACAGCGCATTTGTTTGTGCAACAGCACACGCATTACCTGTACTGTCACTCTCTGACCACAAGCCTAAGTCACCTCCAGGTAAGGTGCCAGAAGCCGAAGCAGGATCAGTCGCATCTGGGTGACCTGTGTAGGATACCTGCGGTCCAAAGCAGTCCGCATTCGTGCTATTGCGATAAAATGACTGAACTCGAAATACATCCAGTAAAGGAACGGTGCCATTGAGTATCCGGCCAATTCTCTGCGTAGACCACAAATAGGTTGGTACGGACGGGCCGTACTCTACCGCTGGTCGATTGCCAAAGCCACGCTCAACTTCTTCGCTGCTATCACTAAACGGAGAAGAGGCCATGACTTCTGTGGGAAAATAGGTGCCGCGCGATTCATCGGGTTCATTCGAGTCATCACTATCATCCGTGCCGTTATCACCCGGATCGGAATTCTCACTGCCAGAGTCATCACTATCAGAGTTGTTGTCCGTGTCGTCATTGGCTGAATCATCATTAGAAGGAGTCTGCTGTTGCTGCTCCTGAGCATTAGTATTGCTCGGCTCATCGTTATCTGATGAAGAGCACCCGGCTAACAAAGCCAATAGAATATATGGAATAGGTGTTTTCATAGTTGCATACCTTGTTGTCTAACCCGCTTTAAAGGTAAGCCAAAAAGACCACAAGCTCAAAAATCCACCATTCTGAAGTGTGAGAATATGTTGAGCACTTTATCGCTAAGACTTTGATGTTCCTGGTTTTACACAAACCTAGTAACAGCATGCATTCTCATTTAGATTACATAAATAAGACTAGTGTAGTGATTACATTACACTTTATTGCTTTTTCCAAAACAAAAAATAGTGATCGCTAAATAACAAAAGCCGAACAACTTATTACATTTAAAACAGCCTGAAGCGCAATAAAAATGCAGTAGTCGGTTCTCAGATAGCCTGATGGCATTCAGACTGTTGGATTGCGATATGCATCAACTCAAGGAGCTCTGCCATAGGCACGTTGACCTTGTCGTATTCTTTTTCTTTAAGTAGAACATCTATTTTAGATGCCGTTTGATAAATATCATGACAATCAAACATTGCTGACGTACCCTTAAGCGCATGTATGGACCTTGCCAGCCCATCAAAGTCGTGGTACTTGAGCTGATTTTGCAACTGCACTAGTTGCTCATGCAGTCCTGCAATATACTGAGATTTCAGCATCGAAAACTCTTCATCGGGTAAAGCCAGATCTTCTTCAACGGTAATATTCAGGTAATGACTGACTTTTCTGGCAAACTCTGCTCTGTCGATTGGCTTAGCCAGGTGGTCAGTAAAGCCAAGCTTAAGATAACGCTCTACCTCATGACTCATCGTGTTTGCCGTTAACGCAATCACAGGTGCCGTGCTGCCCGTAGCCTGAATAAAGTTAAATGCCTGCTCACCGTCCATCACTGGCATTTGAATATCCATCAGGATCAAGTCAAACTCCCCGTCCAACACAGCTTGCACAGCGAGTTGCCCGTTCTCAACCGCAGTCACACTCAGCCCCATGCGCTCCAGGATACGCGTGATCAGGCGGCAATTATCAACATGATCTTCGGCCAACAGTACTTCGCCTTTTAATGCCTCGGATTCATAACCCTCCGGCTCTGCGCCAGGCTCCTGAGTTTGATGAATTTCCGAGAAAGTGTTGAGCCATTTAGTACGTTGCGTAGTGTATAAGCCCACGGACAGAGTAAAAGCGGTACCCGAACCAACTTCGCTTTCAACTTCAATATCTCCGTCGAGTTTCTGAGCCAGGCTTTTTGAGATGTTAAGCCCGAGGCCGGTTCCCCCGTATTTCCTGGTTGTTGACGAGTCAGCCTGATGAAAAGCGTTAAATAACTCTTTCTGCTCCGCGGTGGTCATCCCAATTCCGGTATCCTGCACTCTGATCGACAAGGTATCCTGCGTGCAACTGACATCAATGGAGATTTTACCAACAGAGGTAAACTTAAGTGCATTCGACGTTAAGTTAAGCAATATTTGTCGCAAACGGGTCGGGTCAATGACGATGTAATCAGGCAGTGGGAAATGGTAATTTAGTTCAAACTCCAATCCTTTGTCTCTGATCTGCTTACCCAGCAAAGACTCAACATGAGTAATAGACTGAAACAGGTTCGCTTCAATGAGTTCAACTTCAAGCCGATTTGCTTCGATTTTAGACATATCCAGAATGTCATTGATTAGGCCGAGAACATGACGAGAATTTTGTAAAATCACCGATATTGCATGATTGCGCTCATGAGGTTTGATATCACCGAGCATAATGCCATCGGCATAGCCAATTATCGACGTCATTGGTGTACGAATTTCATGGCTCATGTTTGCCAGGAAGCGACTTTTGGCCTCACTGGCATCGCGTAATTCAGACGCGAGTTGCTCTAACTCATAGGTCCGCTTAAGTACCTTTGCTTCCAGGTTTTTATTCAGCTCAATATTTTGCTCATTGGTCAGTCGGTATTTATCGGCCACTGCAAATGCCAGTAACAAGGCATCAAGTGCTGTACCTATCAGTCCGATTAAATATAAGTTAACCGCAATGGGAGGCAATAACCCAAGATTAGTGACATTGCCAACCATGTTAGGAATTGCCATGCAGACATAAGCCAGAACGAAATAACGAGCGGGCTTGAAACCCTCCATCAAACGCAACACGCCTACATAAAGCCCCATACACAAAGCAGACCCAGTAGCCAAGGTCGCCCAGAGAAAACCAAACCCCGGAAACAAGATGCAAAAGGGAGTACCGATTGCACCAATTGCACCGACCCAAAGCGACGCAGTAGACAAAGATGGATGGGTCTCTTTTAGCTTGAGGAGTTGATTGTAAAATAGCACATTCGTGATGGGCGTCAGCGCAAAACCCAGCCAGTGCAAATGGGCAGAGTAAAAACCAAAAAGCTGATCGGATATATGAAAGAAATGACTCCAGGCAAACACCCAGGTTGCGGCAAACATGGCATAGTACAAGTGAGTCATATCTTTGGAACCGATATAAATCAGCAAGTTATACAAACCAAGTACAATACCCACACTAAAGCACAGGGACATGAGTAAGTTATCAATGGTTACCTGACGCTCAAACTCTTTGACCGGAATAAGCTCTAGTTTGATTGGTGTGTAAAAGTAGTCGCTCTCAAACAAGGTAACAACAAAGTACCTCTGGTTGGGCAAGAGATGTATTTTATTACCATAGTGAAAGGGATACTCATTGGCATGCATACCACCGGTAAAAAACCGTTCCACGCCAGACTCTGAGTAAATACGTGTTTCGACATTAGACAGCACAGTATTATAAGGATAAAGCACCAGATCCTGGTACTTAGAGTGATTTTCAATTTCTGTTACTAACCAGTACCGGCCAGAAAAAAGCGCACGCTTCGTCTGCTCCGGCTGTGTGCTTGCCCACTGTTCAACCTCTGAGAAGCTATCCGGGAAACGCGCGCCATTTTGAGCCGACAGCACCATTCCTTTGTCATGTAAATTTTGCCCTCGCTGTGTACCGTCAAAGACATACACACTCGCGTTTGCAAAAAAAGTAAACAGGCACAGCAACACTGTGCATAATAGTCTTACACTACCCATTTGAGACCTAAACTGTAGCAGCTCGAGGCCAATGCCTGGCTAAAATCTATACACAACATCCACCCCAAGGCGTCTCCCCTCTCCTTTAAAGTCCTGCAGCATGCCGAGAAAAGTACTTAAATCGAATTTTAAGTGACTGTATTCTTTATCAAACAGGTTCTTGCCCCATATACCAAAGCGCCAGTCACCCCGCTCAAAGCGCACGCTGCCACGCCATAAAGTATACCCTGACTGCATTGCGTAAGCATTTTGGTTTTGGTCGAAGTAGTACTCTGATTGGTAATCAAACCCCACCGTTGAAACCAACTCTCCATGCCAAAATGACACAGAGTGCGTGACATCGCCATTGATGTTCCACTCCGGGGTAAATGGTAAACGATTGTCTGTCAGTACATTGCCCACCGGGTCAATGAACTCGTCGAAGTTTGCCTCAGGCACATAACCGGCTACACCTCTAAACTTGAGGGACTCGCTCAGCTTATATTGTAATGCCAGTTCAGCACCGTATATTGTTGAGCTACCTACGTTTTCTAGTAACTGAAGCGGTGGTGCGCCCGGCGTCGTTGAGGCCTGGTTCATAAACACTTGCTGATCGCTATAATCATAGAAGAACACAGCGCCATTGATAGATAAGTCATCTGCGTTGTTATATTTCGCCCCAATTTCGTGCGCATAGAGCTCCTCAGGGCCATAGTCGGCTAACTTTGCCTGCTCTTCTGTTGCCAGCAATCCGCCGTTGTATCCACCGCTTTTGGTACCATTAGCAAAGCTATAGTAGAACATGAGAGGATCAGAATACTGGTAATTCCAGGCCAGACGACCGGACAAACCATCATCTTTTACTTCACCATCAACGCGATAGTAAGGGATCGTCACCCCGTCTACCTGTGTGATATCTGCAACAATATTGAGCTGGGAAACGGAATCGTACTCTACCGTTTCATCACTATAACGAAGCCCGACAGTAATGCGATGTGCGTCGTTAAACTGCCACTCATACTGCGCAAACGCCGCCACAGACTTTACTATAATTTCATTGTCATAGAAAAACGTGTTGGTCAGGTCAGTGCTTAAAAGTCCTCGATAATCCCGCAAAATATCATTGAAGTTGTCCTGATAGATACGCTCTTCCAGATGGAATAAACCCAGTGTAAGGTGATCTTTGTCACGAGTTTGACTGTATCGCAACTCGTTGGAAAGCATCTCATTTTTCAGACCAAGCTCCCCTTCACACAGTCTCGCGGGGCTGCCATCACAGTTAAATGCGTGTCGTCTGTCCAGGCGATTAAAACCGTTTATGTAGGTCAATTGCTGACTGTCCGAGATTTGCCAATCTCCTTGTACGGTCCAGCCTTTATAGATAGACAAATGTGGAGAGTTATTATTCACGCTGACAGCCCAGTAATCATCACTGCCGTCATTGAAGCCAAACATGTCAAAACACCCGGAGCCACCAGCCTCAGCTGGCGTACAACGCACTCCATTAACAGGATCTTTATAAATGCCGATATTACCAACGGGCTGCACAATCCCATCCCAGTGGCCATATTCAAGTTTGGCATAAAGTGTAAATTCATCCCATTCAGCTAAATAGCTAAGTCTGGCATCTTGCTGTTTAAGGCCCGCTTCCGGAGATGCCTCAAACAGGTTGTAACTTGTGTAGTCGTAATCGGTGTGATTGAAAGAAAATCGTAACGCGCTTAGCTCGTTAACTTTGGCATTATACGCCCCTTGCACCCGACGCCATTCATCGGTGCCAACACCGGCCTTAATAAAGCCATAGTTGCCATCGTCCGGACGCTTAGTCCTGACAAGCACTGCGCCACCAGTACTGTTACGTCCAAACAAAGTACCTTGTGGACCTTTCAGTACTTCAATTTGCTCAACATCAAACAAGTTGGCTATCTGATTGTTTGCAGAGCCAACCGGCCTGCCATCAATATACATCGCGATGGGCGACGTATTAGCGGTGTTATAGTCAATTAACCCTACGCCTCGAATGTTTAACGCAGGCGGTGTGCCCTCGGCGGCATTCTGGCTGATTTTAAAGTTGGCAACATAGCCACCTACTTCGCTGATGTCTTTAATTCCCTGACTGGTCAAGTTATCGCCTTTCAGGGTCGCTATTGAAATGCTCACTTCCTCTAGTGTTTGCTTACGTTTTTGCGCATAAACCTCGATGACTTCGATACTATCATTGTTTGCAAAAACACTTACGGGAGAGAAAAAAACTGTAATTATTGAAATTGATATCGCTGAGAGTTTAAACATATCCGTGCTCTTTTTCTGCTTCACGCTTGTGCTTGTTTGAGTATAGTCGAAATGCAAAGACCTCCAACAAAATCGGAGGTCTTTTGTATATTATCTCTATAGTTAGCTAACCTGGCTCCCTGAATAGTCAGCTATACAGAGATTAGTCCGGTTTAAAGCCATCCTCACCACTGATATTTTCAGGTAATCCACAAATGGCACGAGAGGTTTGCATGCCAGCCATCACCGCAGCTTCAACACACCCGGCATTAACACCTGTGCTGATCCAGTCCCCCGTCAGGTAAAGGTTACTGAAAATACTGCCATCAGTGGGGAGTCGGTATTGGCTGCTGTCTACGACAGACAAGACATATCGCTCACTGGGATCGACATTAACCCGCCAATATTGACTGTCAAATCGTTCCTCACCTTGTGCGATGCTGTCGTCATAAAGGGTATTCCAGTTGTACTGACCCGCTGCGTTATAAGCATTGGGCCATAGCGGTTTCATTTCTGTCGCAAGTTTGTTGATGGCATTTACTTTTACTTTGGCTTTTTGCTCTGACGGAAAGCTATGATGGCTACTGGGTGGATACTCATCACAACCAAAAGCACTGCAAAAATAGGCGATGTTCTTTGGTCCGTTTGCAGGCCAATCTTCATGCGGCAACAAATTAGACATAGCCGCCCAGGTATCAAAAGGTTGCGAGAACCCGCTGAGAATGGGACGTTCTTCACTGGGTGGCGTGTAATTAAACCCGAGCTGTTCGTCAGTTTGATTGAGCCAAACCTGAAATGCTTGCGTTGCAACGGTTTTGACTTCACTGCTTTGTAAACTGAGCTTGCTATCCAACGCTAACAGTTGAGGACACAAATGCTCCAGACCACCGACAGAAATACCAAAGATCACTTTATCGAAGTCCCGGCCACGCTTAAGTGACAATGTAGGCAACGCCGTACCAAACTCAGCTTCGTAAATTGCCGGCCAGTTACTCCAGAAAGATTCCAAATTGATATTATTCTGCTGTAATAACGCAGCCTGTGCATCATCTATCTGGTCATAGTTTGGTCTATCCGGCCAGCATGGTAATCCTTTAACATCGACAAACGGATCGTACTGCCCATTTTTTAGCTTTACTTGCTGAGTCATCTTGATCTCGTCCACCACATGCTCACTGCCCTGCAATGTCGGGATCAACTCGTCAACCTGGTGGAAATATTCAAACTTAACACCACGTTTAGCCAGCAGTTCATAAATGGGTGAAAAAATAATATCGCCCATGCCAGCCTGCATTTTCCACATTACGCCACCGCGATAGCACAGCATCAATCTAAGCATCGCCAGTGAGGCTACGCCCGCTTCGACATTACCATTATCAAAATCACCATCAACATACCCAAACACGAGATCATAAAATCCCCTCACGGGCGCTGATTCGACAACATACTCTTCATCGGCACCATTGCGTTTCAACCAGGCCTTAAAGTCATATTTATTAATTGCCTCAAAGCCATCTGAATGGACATGGTCACGAAGCAGGCCAATCAGCATCGCAATGGCCAGGTCAGCGCAGATGTATAAGCGCCTGATGCCAGGATGATCATCCAACAGATCTCGCGCTTCAGCTCTGAGCCAGCGTTTAAGCTTGCGAACTATGTACCAGGTAACCAGGCGGTCACGGCTGTTTGAAAGGTTTTTATCCGATGCTCGCAGGTTCAATAGTTCATGCAGTTGTGTGATCAATAACCTGGGAGTCGACCAGATCTCTTTGGCCTCATCGTGCGCACTATCAAAGAAGTCAGACACTTTATCTTCCAGACTGTCAAATGCTGATGTGATCTCGCTGGCAAGGTGCTGCAACAAACCTCGGTCACGACGTTTACGCGTTTGCAGTCGGATCTCCCGGTGCGCTGCTTCCACTTCATCTTCTAATCCGTCTATCCATTTGTGTAACCAGGCAATGGTCATCTGGATCAGCTGCCAAAAATGCAGATCCAGCGTACCATCCGCCGGATTGCCTGGCACCAATGGGAAATCGACTGGCCAGGTTTCCCATTCATTATCAATGAACTCCTGCAACACCACAAAGCTGTGTGGTTTTAATGCCTGCTGCCATGTTGCAATAGGCACAGAACTTGGTCTGTCTAGGTTATTGTAAACGGTTTCAATTGCCCGAAACGAGTTTACGTATGCACCAAACCAAACGTGGAGGCCATGTTCCTCAATGCGCTCATGTGCATCAGGGTTGCGCCCACTCGCCCCTTTCCCGCCAAGACGCCAGCCTAACTGATAGACTGTAATCTCATAGTCTTCCTGCCAGTTGTCTTTCTCTGTCAGATAAACTGCGGCGGTCATAGCCGATACACCACCACCTAAAATTGCAATTTTTTCTTTACTCATAATGACACCCTACCCCAACTCCGCTCTGACAATTTCATGGGCCCCGTCTTGATCGAAGTCCATACACAGGTAATAAGGTAGCTTGGCAAACTGCTCACCCACAGCAATCCCAAACATATCTTCCAGGGGAAAAGCATCAATCTGATTAATGGTGACTTTATATTCGTCTTTTAAAAAGCCCAATTTATGAAGCTTTTTCACTTCTGAAGGAGAATGAACAACCGCACTGTACACACTGTTGGTGGCGTAGCCATCCGGAAACTGCTTGAAAAAGATTTGGTCTAACATCGGGTTAGTAAACCCAGTGAGTAGTTGTTTGATAAACTCGCTACTAATATCGATTTCACTGGCGGTTTCATGGAGCAATTCGGCAACCTCCTTGCTTATCTCTACCGCCTCCTCGAACCAGGTGTCATCATCCGCTACCCGATCGATGGATAATAACTCGTACCAGGCCATTTTTTTATTCGGGTCGTAAGGTTGAAAGGTCTCAAGACTCAGAGAAAAATGATCCGCATGCCGCCGGTCACTGGGCATTTCATAACGACATAAGTACTTGTTGTATCCCCAGGTTTCACGGCCATTGATCAGTGCATTGATGTTATTCACGGTGATAAACGCGGGATACCAATAAAGGTGAGTCATTCGGTTGGTGTTTTTGCACACTTCAGCAACTGGCACCCAGATAATGATATCGGTTTCCTGCATGTAGCCATAATTACTAAATGGCGGAACCTTAGAGGCAATATTTTCGATATCAGTAAATGTCAGCAGACAATGCGAAGATATGGCCTTGTAGGTATTAATCTCATTAGGTACGGAGTTCAACGTAGCATCGAAAAACGCCTGTATTTTCTCAATTTTCCCTTTTAAAAAAAATCCGTACATCATTGCATTAAGCATTCTGCAAGGTGGTTTAGCAATGGGATTACCCAAAAAATGGCGATAAGGGATAGTCAGTTTTTCAGACATAGAAAACTCCTTCTATTGCGATAGTAGTATGCGGCGTCAGAAACACAGCGATAACAAGTAAACCTGCTACCACTGCTCCCATGCGCTATCAGCAACCACCACATCACAACCTAAAGCTGTACTTCCATGACCGATAACCGGGGGTGTTAAGTGCCCACAATGATTAAGATGACACTAAGTCTAGTTCATCTTTAATGCGTCGATAGTTAAATTTAATCTTTGCCAGCTGCGCTACTTCTCCCTGACATCTCGCCAGATAGTGCCCATGAGCATCACTGTCATAGTGCGTAGACAGCCTGTTCATGAAACCATGCTCATAACGGGTACGGAAACATTCGACATTAGGCTGTTGCTGCAGTATTTCCATGACTGGCACTATGTCAAAGTGGCTTTCCTGATAAGGGAAAAAGACGTCAACCCGACAGCCTGGGTTGAGGTGCAAATAATTTCGTATCTGTCCCGGATAAAATGCAATCAGCTTAACAGAGCTCTTTAATGCGATTGCAGACAAAGCCCGCCAGGCTGCAACAGCCCCGGCACTGAAAGCAATGATCAGATCCGGTTGGTAGGCCAGGATGTCGTCCAATACTTTTCGCATATACGCATCGTGCCCAACTTCATTGATAAAACTTTGATAAACTTGGCTTTCTGGCAGATGTTCTTTTGCCTGCCGATCACCGTAGGGAGAACTCACTTTGCAATCACCATCCAGGTTTTGTGCAAAGTCTTCGAGATAGTCGCTATGACCGAATATATCACTGACGATAAGCGTAACCATGATTGTCTTCTCTTATTTCCAATTTAATTATTATATTAATCGTTACGCTAACCCCCCATCTTAACTGAAAAGTGCACCAATTGCAGCGTAACTAAGTGTGTCTGTCCATGTTCATCAAGCGGTGCAAACTGAGGTGGAACCCTCTAAAATGTAGCAAACCATTACCATTTGTAAAAATAATTAAAACGCAAATACCCCTCTCAGCCATTTCCTTTAAATATCCGGCTCAAACCGCCTTTTCCTCCGCTTTTTTGGGACCTCTGCTAAACTCTCTAATCAGGTGACACAATCGGAGAAATGCGTGAAGTTCTTTTTGCTGTTGTTAACGTGTATTACTTCAGTTTGTTACGCGCATATCGAGAATCATGCAATATCCTGGATCACCCTAGACTTTCCGCCTTACTACATCTACGCAGACCGGGATGAAGGCGAAGGGCGAGATGAACAAGTAATTTCGTTATTGCATACTCAGTTAAGTACACTGGACTATTATCACCATAGCTTTCCAGCCAGCCGCGCCATCCATGAGCTGAGCCACAGCCCTAACGGCTACTGTATGATTTCGCTTTATAAAACAGCCAGCAGAAAAAAATTCATCACCTATACAAAGCACCATTCAACAGTAGGCCTTTCGCCCGGGCTGGCACTGAGAAAAGAGACCGTACTTAAACTCGGGTTGGACGTCCTTCAGCCTGTCTCTTTGGTTGATCTGATGCTCAAGCATGACCTCACTTTGGGTATCGCACAAAGCCGTTCATATGGAGAAAAGCTCGATAAACTTATCGAGCGGTTACCACGCGATCAGGTTGTGATCCGGCCCGGATGGGATACGCTGCAAAGCCTGACAAACATGTTGGTTAAAAAGCGAGTGGACTTAGTCCTGGGCTATCCGAGTGAACACTACTACCTGAGTAAGCGGCTCGGCGCAGATAACCTGACACAAATCTCCTTGATAGGCGTCCCGCTTATTGCCAAGGGCTATATTGGTTGTACCAATAATGCCCTGGGCAAAAAGGCTGTGGCCCTGTTCGATCAGGCATTAGTTAGCCTGGTCAAAACAGAGGCGTACAAACGCATTATGTTAAAATGGCTGCCAACCCACTTAAAAGGCAAACTCAATAAGCACCTCATTAATGAAACAACTCGACTCAGTAATGAGGTGCACATCGGAGAAGACCGAAACTAACCCGCTATTAGCGGTTTTTATAGAAGTAGCTTTCTTTTTCTATGGTGATGCTCGCATCCTCCTGGGCCGTCACCACAAACTTCAATGGCGTTGCCGTACGGCTTAAATCGTAACCATCTGCTGTCACAGTCACTGGTACCAGAAGCATTTGCCCCGCCTCTATCTTGATCGAATCAGGCGCTGATAAACTGGCATGTTCTATCCCACTGATCCCAACCTGATAATGCAAGGTCTGCTGAGTTTTATTGATGATACTCAAGGTATATGGATTTTCCACCAGCCCCTCATAATTCACACGGTACAACGCGTTTCTGTCGCGGATCACAGAAGCTTCTATAGGCGTACGATTCATTGCCCAGATCACCATAGTGACCACAATCATAGCGAATAAAGCCGCATATCCCACTAGCTTTAGCCTGAACGGATTCGTCTTTTTACCCGATAGTGTATTTTCACTGGTGTACTTGATAAGCCCGGTTTCATAGCCAAACTTATTCATAGTCTCATCACAAGCATCAATACACAGTCCACAGTTAATACACTCGTATTGCAGACCATTTCTGATATCAATGCCCGCCGGACACACTTCAACACATAAATTACAGTCAACACAATCGCCTAATCCCATGGCTTTGTGATCTGCTTTGCGTTTTCTGGGACCACGGTTTTCGCCCCGCGCGTCATCGTATGACACAACCAGGGTGTCTTTATCAAACATCACAGATTGAAAGCGCGAATATGGACAAGCCACGTTGCACATTTTCTCGCGCAAGAAGCCAGCATTCCCGTAAGTACAAAATGCGAATAAAAACACCCAGAAGCTCACAAGACCTGACCATTGCAGTGTAAACATATCGGTATAGAGCGCTTTGGCAGGCACAAAATAGGCCATAAAAGAAGTGGCGGTAAAGACGGAGATCAGCAACCACACTGCATGTTTTGCCAGTTTCTTAGATACTTTTTTGCCATCCCAGTTGCTTTTATCCAACTTAATTCTTTGGTTTCGAGTCCCTTCGATCCGATGTTCAACCCAGGTGAACATCAGCATCCAAATCGTTTGCGGGCAAGTGTAACCACACCACACTCGGCCCAGCCAGTTAGTTACAAAAAACAAGCCAAATGCACCAGCCATAAATACCCAGGCCAGGATCATGAAATCATGCGGTAGTAAAGTAACGCCAAAAATACGAAACTGCTGAGAAGCCACATCCAGTAATACAGCCTGCTGGCCTTTGTATGGGATCCAGGGAATGGCAATGAAAACCAACATCAGGAACCAACCCAGATAGCGACGGATCTGCTGGAAAGGCCCCTTTTGTTCGCGGATATAAATCGGCCCATCCTGCTTATAGGGCTTAATGATCATATCTTCTTCTTTAATATCGAACTTCATAATACTTGCTTATTGTCAGTGAAACACACCTATTCAATTTGCAAGTTTCAGACCAAACTGAAAGTTTTTAACCTGTTGTTTTATAATGATTTTAAAATCATCTAAAAACACCTAGTCGCGACATATCACGAAAACTCGTTATATATCGCGTTCCCTTTGAATATTTAGCTTCTTCATTTTTGATCTTAGAGTGCTTTCTGGCATACCTAGTAATGCTGCTGCGCCCTGCTCGCCTGCCACACGCCACTGACAAAGTTCTAAGACTGAGAGTATGTGTTCCCGCTGAGCATATTCAAGAGATAGATCCTGAGAAACGGCCGCTTCTCCTATATTCGCAGCCAATGCCTGGGTCAGTCGCAGTGTTCTGCCTGTAGCTAATATGGCTTCACGTTCAAGAATATTTTGCAGTTCACGAATATTACCCGGCCAGTCGTAAGCCTGTAGCTTTGCCAGTGAAGATTTGGCGATACCACGCAATTGCTTACCCAAGCGGGCGTTAAGCCGCGAGAGCATGTTAGCGCATAATAAAGGGATGTCTTCCAATCGCTCTCTGAGTGCTGGCACTTTAATGGGAAACACATTGAGGCGATAATATAAATCCATCCTGAACTCTCCCTTTTCAACCATCTGCCAGAGATCTCGATTGGTCGCGGCAATCACCCGGATATCTACTGAAATGGTTTTGCTCCCCCCGACACGTTCAAACTCCTGTTCCTGCAGTACTCTCAGTAGTTTACTCTGTGCTTCGAGTGGCAGTTCGCCAATTTCATCGAGGAATAACGTGCCCTGATGGGCCAGTTCAAAGCGCCCCTTGCGTCTTTCATTCGCCCCTGTAAACGCCCCTTTTTCGTGTCCAAACAGTTCAGACTCCAGCAAGCTGGGGGAAAAAGCAGCACAGTTAACACGTACAAACGGTTGGGTACTTCTTAAACTCAGGCGATGCAGATTACGTGCAACCAATTCTTTTCCGGTGCCATTCTCACCCAAGACCAGTACAGTGCTATCGGTCTGGCTAACCAGCTTTATTTGCTCAAGCATAGTCTGAAAAATATGACTCTGGCCCACCAACCCGGAATCCTGCCAGTCTTCATTAATCTCTGCCAGCAGATAGCTGTTTTCCTCTTTGAGTTGCTCAGAAAGCGTCTGAACTTGCTCGAGCGCGTCTCTCAAAGCACGCTCTGCCTCAACTTGTTTTGATATATCGCGAAATATCGCGACAGCACCGATAACCTGACCATCCTTATATACGGGTGTCGACGTGTACTCCACAGCGAAACAGCTGCCATCTTTGCGCCAAAACACTTCATCTGTGACATGCCGGGTTTTGCCGTCAAACATGGTTCGATAAATTTGGCAGTGATCCGCTGGATAAGGGGTGCCATCTGCGTAACTATGATGGTGGTATTGATGAATTTTCTTGCCCAGTAAATCGTCGGCAGACCAGCCAGTCATTCTTTCTGCAGCCGGGTTAATAAACACGGCATTACCTGATAGATCAAACCCGTATATTCCCTCGCCGACTGCATTAAGCAGCAAACGGGGATCGTTTAAGAATTGTGCGATTACAGAAGACATAGATTACCTCGTGATATTTCACGAAGTAATCTAACATGACTGGCGCAGAAGCAAAACTACACAACTATACTTTGAACAAGGAAAGTGCCTGCGCATCAAAATTACTAAGATTCGGAAATAACTCTGTCATTTCGCTGTCTGCAAGACCAAACCAACGTGCCAGCGGTGCGAAATACTGTTCGTTGCTGAATGCCGGGATCAGGCGTCCGCCTCCAACATCATTTGACCCATCGAGCTGCTGCGGCATCATAGCGCCATGCACATCACCTCCATTGACCGCACCACCAAGTATCAACTGATTACCTGCCCAGCCATGGTCGGTGCCATCTCCGTTAGAGGTTAATGTACGACCAAAATCAGACATGGTAAATGTACTGACCTGCTCTGTCAGCTCAAGCTCAGCCATCGCACTTTGGAATTCTACTAAGCTTTGTGCAAGTGCGCCCAGTAGCGCCGGATGGGCAGACTCCTGCTCATCATGCGTATCGAAACCGCCCATAGAAACAAAGAAGATTTGTCGTTTAGCACCCAGCTGGGACTGGATACTGATGGTTTTCGCAACTGCCGCCAATTGCGCCGACAGGCTCGATTCGCCAAATTCAGTCGCCAGTACAGGTGCCTCTTCCAACAAAGCATTCATATATAAAGTATGTTCGATAGAACCATTTAACCGGCTGCCATACGCCGATGCCAGCGGATGAGACGTCTGGTCAAACAGGGTTTGCATCACGCGTCTTACGTGCTCCACTCTGGGCTCGTAACCGCTCAGGGCGTTAATTTTACTTATACCACTTTTGCTCAATGCAAACGCACTGGTATTCATGCCAGTTTGCCATGGGTTTGCCCCATCTACGGTAATATTACTGCCAAATACCGTCCCCTGATCTAACCGCTCTAGTAACCTGGCTCCCCAGCCGGTATTCAGCGTTTGCTTTTCCTGGCCGTGCATCCAGGTTGCCTGTTGATCATTATGCGAAAACAGATGCTGCGGTAATGGTACGCTCCTGGCCTGATACTGAGCTAAGGATGTCGGTGCGATTAAAGTCCCGACCCCGCCCACAAAGGCCAAAGTCTGCTGGTCAAAATATGGCTGCAATGAAGACATCGCAGGGTGCAGGCCAACGCCACCTGCAAACTCGCTGGCAGTTGTCAGTGACAGTGCATCCTGCACAGCGAGGTTTTGCCGGCTTGCTTCGTACCAGCTACGATGATCGCCCGTCAGCGGAACAAGCATATTCATGGAGTCGTTGCCGCCATACAGGTACACGCATACCAGAGCTTTATAATCTGAAAAGTTACGTTGCTCTACGCTGCCGGACAGCGCCTGAAGCTGCAAACTGGTCAATGCTGCAGCCGACATGCCTCCTTTCAGGCACAGGGATAGAAAGTCTCTTCTGCTCTTGTTCATCTTGCCGGCCTCCTAATACTGCACGTTAAATTCGGGTGATAGCGACACCATAAACAAAAGCTGCCCGACTCTGTCTGCTGCACTTTTATTCTCAAAATACGCGTCGAGCTCTACAAACGCTTCCCGGCTTGCTTGTGACATATTGCCTGCAAAATACAGCACATTATATCTGTCGAGCAACGCATTGAGCCCGCTGGCTTCGAGCAATACGATATCACTGTGGCCATACAAATAAATTGCCGATGGATTTAGCGTATCGTGGCGTTCAGCCATGCGCCAGACCAAGTCGCTGTAGTGCTGGTTTAACGTGCCAATCATTGCTGCATCATTCGCTATCTGTAGTTCAGGCGCGAATAATCCTTGCTCACTCAATTCCGCTGGTTGATGATCTGGCCTGAAAAAGTTAAATACCGAAGGTGATAGCATAGGACCCTGACCAAACCTGTCGTCGAGGTTCCAGGTGAAGTAGTTACCTTCCTCACTGTGTGCATCCAATGTACGCCACATCTGAACCCCTTTCAGTATTGGCTCTTTAATTTTTCCCTGATGCGCCAGAACAGACCCATACCGACGAGCTTCATCATCAAGGTAAATGGCACGGATCACAGCACTGAGGTCTCCCCGCACACCGCTCCCATTGTCATTAAATACTGCCGCAACCCGTTCTACATAGTTTGCGGTGGGATTTGAGGTGATTAAACGCTGAATAAGCTGCTTGCTAATAAAGGGACCAACATTGCTATGATTAAATAAATTATCCAAAGCGAGCTGCATAGAGTCTTCTGGCCCGACACCAGCCGGGATCACTTCTCCATTTAGTAACGTTTTTTCCAGCTCTGAGTGGTAATCGGGAAATGCATGCATCGGTAAACTAAAATTGCGGCTTGGACGATCCCAGCGAGCCGAGAATGCAAAAGTCCAGCCCGTGAAAACACGAGCAAACCCGGTTATCTCCTGCTGAGAATAGGTGGCGATACTTTGTCCGTTATCATCACGCATGATGCTGCCATCCTGATTTAGCATATCCAGCCCGATGGTAAACAACTGCATGACTTCTCGTGCGTAATTTTCGTCGGGTCGAATATTACGCTCTGGATCTGCCTTTTCATTACCAAGGTGACTGAGATAGGTCCCCATTACAGGCGACAGCGTCACGGCTTCAATCAATGACCGGTAGTTGCCAAACGCATGCTCAATGAGCAAATCATAATAGGCGAGCATACCTTCCGGTTCACCTTTTAATGCATTATTTGCATCTGAAACCACCAAAATTTCACTCAATGCAAAAGCCACACGCTGCCTCAGTTGATCATCTGCATTCAGTGTGGCTTTCCACCAGGCATCGATGCGATTTATCTGATATGGCGTATCTCTGTCAGGGTAATTCTCCAATAACGGAGAATGAAAAGTTGCCGGTAATGCCATCTGCGTATCCAGCCACTGCTCTTCACTCATACCAGTGGCAGCATTGACTTCTTCGAGTGTTGGCCCCATGGTCCCCTGATGTAAAAGCACTGCGGCCTGAACATCTGACATCGCATTACTGGCATAAACATCTATCTCAGAGGTTGTCTCTGCGCCCTGTGGATCTGTTACTGTGACTGAGAACTGATAGGTATCACCAGTCGCCTGGTAAGTTTCTGGCAAAGTAATTACCAGCGTTGGGCCCGTGACATCACCCAGTTCAACTTCCGGGCCACTTAACTGCTTCCAGAGATAGCTAAATGAAGAATCTTCAGGGTCTGCCACATTGGCAGACAAGGTCAATGGCGCACCTTTGATCACCTCGGGCTGAGTGACTGCAACAACAACTTCAGGCGGTGTGTTTGGTTGCTCGGGCGCTTCATCAGTTCCTTCAGAAGCATCGTCGTTCCCACCACCTTCCGAGTTATCACCCTGTTCCAGCGTGGTTTGCTCGGTATCGCCAGCTGACTGCGAAGGTGTTTGCGTGTCTGTTGTTGTGTTTGATGACGTATTATTTGAGGTTGGGCTGCTGTCTGACGAGCCACCACCGCAGGCGACCAGGGTTGTCAGGCAAAACGCCGCAAAATAAAGGTGAGTATTCATAATTGCAGTGTCCACAATAGCACTTAATACTTTTATAACAGAGCATTTAGAAAAAACATATACTAAATTACTATCATTCTCTAAAGTTCTACACACTCTTCTAACAGTGTTTGTGGCTCCTGACAACCAAGGTTGCAGGTAATTTGCTGTTGCAGCAACTCAGCACTAAGCGTTATAGACACAGGCACATACCCGACCATCACTTTGATATGAGTACACTCTCCCTGCCCTGGGCAACATCACCTTATTTATCGACTGGTTCACAGTCGTGTGCCTATCGTGGTAAATAAGCCTCTGTTTTATAGCTAGTAAAACAATAATAATGCCATTATGATCAGACTCGATAGAGCAGCCACGGATTCATTTTTATGGCTGGTGTAGTCTTCAGACATTCGGAAATTTACTTAGTGGCCAATTTTGCAACTCACTTCAAAGCAGCTGTGGTAGTCAGTGCCGCCGCATCATCCGTTATACTGGCAACAAGCCTTGCCGATATGAGCAATATACTGCTGTTATTTATATTAGGTACATTGGCAGGTCTTCTGCCAGATCTCGACGCCGACAAATCACGCTCGTTAAATAGTTTGTTTTCGATATTTGCACTGTGTGCAGCCATTGCTCTGCCACTGGCCATCGAGTTTCATTCTTTGCTCAGCATTTGGTTGTCTGGGTTGGGCGTCTATCTACTTATTATGTATGGCCTGAAGCCTATATTTGAAAGCTATACCATTCACCGCGGCGCTAGCCACTCGCTGCTGTCCGTGCTGATGTTCGCCATCATCACAGTTAATATCCCTTTGTATTTAGGTGAAGGGCTGGCTTTTGCGTTGTTGTGCGCAGTGATGGTGGTATTAGGTATGCTGACTCACTTGATCCTCGATGAGTGCTACGCAGTAGACATCAATAACAATGAACTGAAAGCCTCCTTTGGTAGTGCGCTCAAACCTGTCGCGACCGGTGCGCCGCTGGCTTCCCTGCTTCAGTTAGGTGTGGTGTTGCTGGGTAGCTATTTACTGCTCCCTCATTACGAAGACATACCCGAGGTCATTCAGCTTTGGCAGAGCAAGCTGATAAGCCTGCCCTTACTGCCAGATATGGAAACTTTAAAACAGTTTTATTAATCCAAGGTGAGTTCAGCAACTAAGTTAGTTGCTGAACTCTGTGTTTATTTATGTATTACTGGCAGGTGTAGCTGGGTGCTAAACCTTTAGCAACTTCCCACTTCGCGGTTAGCAATGAAGCCGGGCCCTTGCTGTCATGAGACAGTTCCCAGTTCATGATGCCGCCAGCATTAAGTTTTGCGTATTCTGTTTTGGCACGGATAGTTGGAATACCATTATAGTAACTGCTGCCATCCGTATCCCGGCAAGCATTAGCAGGGTTTTCCTGAACCAAAGTCCGATATGCCTTCCAGGTTGGGCGCGCATAAAAAGGCACACCTAATACGGTTTTTTCTTTGCTCAGGCCACGACTCTGCCAGTATGCAATGGAATCTTTGGCATATTGCATAGACGCATGATTGCCATTGTTCGCATCGTAAGCCATCAGGTTCAGAAAATCGATATCCTGGAATACAGACTCCAGAACACCACCGCCCGTATAGCCTAACGCAACAACCGCAGCGGTCAGGAACTTACCACGAGCACGCAACTCTACACTTAGTTCCTTCATCAACAAAGCGTAGTTATTTGCTGAAGTACCAGGATCTGGATATTCCCAATCCATATCTACACCATCCAGGTTGTGTAACTCTACGAAAGCCATTACTTCGCGTACAAAGGTCGCGCGACCTTGTGCTGACGCCGCAAATGTTTCAAATGCGCTGTCATCGCCACCATTCCAGCCACCTATAGCAATACCAACTTTTACATTGTTTGCATGTGCAGAATTTACCAGCGCTGTCATTTTGCTCAAATTTTCAAGCGGCTGAAGTGTGCCATCTGCGTTAGGTAACAAGAATGAGTAATTGATATGCGTCAGTTTATCAAACTGGATATCGCTAACAGCCCCCTGCCAACTTGGGAAGTAACCGACTATTTTAAAATTAGGATCACCCGGCGGGAAATCATCCGCAGCGACTGTAAAGTTTACTGCACTGGACTCCCCTCTGCCGCCTGCGGCATCGACTGCAAATACCTGTAACTGATGACTGCCTAGCCCTTGTGCTTGCCATGGCACAGAATACGGCGCGGTATTATCTGTCGCAATCAGCGTACCATCGATAAAGAATTCAGCCCGTTCAATCGCAACGTTTTGCGGATGAGAAACAGATGCAGACAAATCGATAGGCGTCCCTATAATAATGCTTGCATTATTACTCGGTGAGGTGACGGTTACTTGTGGCACCGGATCAGTTGCATCGCAATTACCATCCTTATTCCATACAGCATAAGTCGTAGAATTATTTGCTGGGTTCTGATTCTGAGTCCACCACTTTGCGGTGTAACTTACAGACTGATAAGTGACTGATTCCCCTTTGGTATACACACTCTGAGCCTGCCAGTCAGTTAAGTTACTACAGTCCACCGCAAGCGCGACTTCCATTGCACCAAGCAATGGCAGCGCCATTAATAAATTTTTATATTTCATTACCTTTTCCATGTTGTATTTGTCGGCATACGCAGGCCGCACCGACATTTAAAGAGTTGATGACCTGCCCTCCCAGAGTAACAGAGCGAACAAAAATCATACAGTCAACATATTCTTCGACCTTAGTCTAATAAGCCGGATCTGAAACCAGCTACTTTATGCTGCTCGGTGAGTAATAAGGTTCGACAGTGCTGAAAAGCCAGCTCGTTACTCGTACACTGACTGCAGCGAGGCACGTCCATGGAAAGTTTAACAATGCCCTGTACGATGGATAGTTAAGAACGTTACAGGAGTCAGGACAGTCGTTAACGGTGACTGGGTAAGAACGCGGGTGAAATATAATTTATCAAGGAGTGAGTTGCAGTTGGTGGTGGATTACAAGACCCCAAATAATGGGAATTTCTGTTTAACTATCTGCAAATCTTTTTTACTATTTTAAAATCGAATTTTCACCGTTTTCGCACAATCGGCGCTAAGTTTTCGCACGCGGCATCACTATTCCAACATCCTATCCAGCTTCATGGATGAATAGACAACACCGCTCTGTCTACAACTTTTTTAAATCGCACATAGCAAAAAACCCGCTGCATTGCTGCAACGGGTTTCTTTTATTAGGCCCTGGCGATGTCCTACTTTCACATGGGTGAATTGCGACCGAAGCACCGCTTCGCAGCTATCGTGTAAAGTCGTGCTTTAGCGCGGCCTTTACGCAAGGTGAAATGAGCTATTTTAGAGAACGCAGACCTATTCACAGCGCAAAAAGGAGCCCTCCACAGGGACGATCAACGACATAGACCATACTACAACCAAAGCGATGTCGCCGCAGACAAACGGTATCTGCGAACGCTTCCACAAAACGATACTTCAAGAGTTTTACCAAGTGACATTTCGCAAAAAATTGTACAGTTCTCTGGAAGAGCTCCAAAAGGACCTGGACGAGTGGATAAATTACTACAATAATGACCGAACTCATCAAGGTAAAAAATGCTGCGGAAGAACGCCGCTTGAAACATTATTAGATGGGAAATCGATCTGGGTTGAAAAGAATTTAGCCCAAATCTAGGCTGACAGTCACCGATTGAAAAACGGGTAACTGTCAGGTCAAGTCTGAGCTAGTACATATAAGTGTATCCAAAGACTGCTAGATACCAGCTTCATGGTTCAATAGACAACACCGCTCTGTCTACAGCTTCATCGACACTTTTTTAAATTTCAAACGCAAAAAAGCCCGACTCTTTCGAATCGGGCTTTCTTTTATTAGGTCCTGGCGATGTCCTACTTTCACATGGGTGAATTGCGACCGAAGCACCGCTTCGCAGCTATCGTGTAAAGTCGTGCTTTAGCGCGGCCTTTACGCAAGGTGAAATGAGCTATTTTAGAGAACGCAGACCTATTCACAGCGCAAAAAGGAGCCCTCCACAGGGACGATCAACGACATAGACCATACTACAACCAAAGCGATGTCGCCGCAGACAAACGGTATCTGCGAACGCTTCCACAAAACGATACTTCAAGAGTTTTACCAA
This sequence comes from Pseudoalteromonas rubra, assembly GCF_000238295.3. Classification (NCBI taxonomy): domain Bacteria; kingdom Pseudomonadati; phylum Pseudomonadota; class Gammaproteobacteria; order Alteromonadales; family Pseudoalteromonadaceae; genus Pseudoalteromonas; species Pseudoalteromonas rubra. The sequence continues at coordinate 348 of NZ_AHCD03000035.1, read as the reverse complement.
GTGACATTTCGCAAAAAATTGTACAGTTCTCTGGAAGAGCTCCAAAAGGACCTGGACGAGTGGATAAATTACTACAATAATGACCGAACTCATCAAGGTAAAAAATGCTGCGGAAGAACGCCGCTTGAAACATTATTAGATGGGAAATCGATCTGGGTTGAAAAGAATTTAGCCCAAATCTAGGCTGACAGTCACCGATTGAAAAACGGGTAACTGTCAGGTCAAGTCTGAGCTAGTACATATAAGTGTATCCAAAGACTGCTAGATACCAGCTTCATGGTTCAATAGACAACACCGCTCTGTCTACAGCTTCATCGACACTTTTTTAAATTTCAAACGCAAAAAAGC